>JBBQRG010000054.1:0-20603 GCA_038215095.1 Solirubrobacterales bacterium
TGGGCAGCAGCTCCATCGTGTAGGCCTCGGTGCGCGGCTTGCCCTGCTCGCGGCTGAGCAGCTCGCTCAGCTCGTCGAGGCGGTCGAGCACCACCTGCGCCGCGCGGCCCATGTAGCGGGCGCGGTCGGCCAGCGGCAGCGACGCCCAGAAGGGCTGGACCCCGGCGACGTCGTCCACCAGGGCCTGCACGGCGCCGGGGTCGGTGGCCGGCACGGAGCCGAGCCGCCGGCCGTCGAGCGGGCTGAAGGACTCGAGCTGGCGAGCAGCGGCGGTGGCCTCCATCGCCGCGATTGTGAACTAGGCGGCGTTGCGGCCGCGAGCCGAGAGCGACACGCCGGCGGCGCTGAGCAGCTCGACAACCTCTGGCGCCGAGCCCACCACCACCGGACGGCCGTCGCCGGCGTCCACGAGGCCGACGATCTTCTCGGCGCCGTCGATGGGCGCCGTGGCCACCAGAACGAGCCGCTCACGCGGGTCGTAGAAGGTGAAGCGCTTCGCGCTCTCGGCGAGGTCGGGGCGGTGCCGCTCGAGGAAGGCCCGTACGCGCAGCGCGTCGCTGGGGCGCGCCAGGCGCAGCTTCACCCTCAACCCACCTGCTTCGTGGGTGGTTGCCAGTAGCGAGCCCGTGTCCATCCTCCGAGGGTGGCAGGCGGGGCGGACCCAGGCCAGCCGATTAACCCCTGCGCAACTTTCTTATCCGCTCCAAGCGCTCTTTCAGTGCAGATTCCTCGCCGTGGGGGCTCAGATCGAGGAACTTTTCGCCCACGGCCTCCGAAGGCATCATCTCCTGGGGAGCGACGCCCTCCTCGCGATCGTGCGGATAGTCATAACCCTCCCCGCGCCCCAGCTGCTTCGCCCCGGGGTAGTGGGCGTCCTGAAGGTAGGGCGGCGGAACCGGGGTCCCGTGCTCGCGCACCCAGGCGCGGGCACGGCCGATCGCCTTGATGGACGCGTTCGACTTCGGAGCGAGCGACAGGTAGATCGCCGCCTGCGACAGGTTGAGCGCGCACTCCGGCATGCCCACGTGCTCGACCGCGTGCGCCGCGGCCACAGCCACCTCGAGCGCGCGCGGGTCGGCGTTGCCGATGTCCTCGCTGGCGAAAATCACCATGCGCCGCGCGATGAAGCGGGGGTCCTCGCCACCCTCGATCATCGCGGCCAGGTAGAGCAGCGAGGCGTCGGGGTCCGAGCCGCGGGTGGCCTTGATCCAGGCCGAGATCAGGTCGTAGTGGCGGTCGCCGCCCTTGTCGTAGAGCACGGCGCGCCGCTGCAGCGCGTCCTCGGCGTGGCGGACCGTCACGGGCCTGTCGCCGACCGTCTCGCAGGCCAGCTCGAGCGCCGCCAGCGCCGTGCGGGCGTCGCCGCCCGAGCGGGCCGCCAGGAACTCGAGCGCGTCGTCCTTGACGGGGGGCGGGTCGGCAATGCCGCGCTCGTCGCCGAGCGCGCGGCGCAGCAGCGCCAGCACCTGCTCGTCCTCGAGCGAGCGCAGCTCGTAGACCTGGCTGCGGGAGAGCAGGGCGGAGTTCACCTCGAAGTAGGGGTTCTCGGTGGTGGCTCCCACCAGCGTCACGAGGCCCTCCTCGACCGCCGGCAGCAGGGTGTCCTGCTGGGCCTTGTTGAAGCGGTGGATCTCGTCGAGGAAGAAGATCGTGGGCTCGCCGCTGGTGGTGCGGCGGTGCTCGGCGCGCTCGATCACGTCGCGCACCTCCTGGCGGCCGGCGTTCACGGCGGAGGCCTCCTCGAAGGCCGCGCGCGCGTTCACGGCCAGCAGCCGGGCGAGCGTGGTCTTGCCCGTACCGGGCGGCCCGTACAGGATCATCGAGTGCGGCCGGCCCTCCTCGAGCGCGGTGCGCAGGGCGGAGCCGCGCTCCAGCAGGTGGTCCTGGCCGACGAACTCGCCCAGCGACGCCGGGCGCATGCGCGCCGCCAGGGGCTGGTCGGCGCCGGGGACCTTCGTGCGCCCGCGCGGGCCGTCCTCCAGGTCGAAAAGCCGCTCCATGACTCGATTCTGGCAGCGGCGGTGGTCAGCGCCGGCCCAGAAACTCCGTAACGGCACGCGCCGTCTCCTGGGGCGCGTCCTCGTACACGAAGTGGCCGGCGCCGTCGACCACCACGAGCTCCGAGTCGGGCAGCTCGCGGTGGAAGCGCTCGGCGCCGGCCACAGGTGCGAAGGGGTCGTTCTCGCCCCAGAGCAGCAGCGACGGAACCCCGAGCCCCGCTAGCTGTCCGTCGTAGCGGCCGAGCTGATCGAAGTCGAGCGAGCGGTAGAGCTGGAGGTGGCCGAGGCGGCGCTCCTCGTCGGCGTAGCCGCGCCAGTACTCGTCGAGCGCGTCATCGCCGATGCCCGAGGACACCTGGCCGAGCATCGAGCCGAGCACCTCGCGGCTCATGTTGTCAATCATCTCCTCGCCTGCGCCGGGCTCGCGCATGGCATTCGCCATCCCGTGCCACTTGCCGTCCGCGAAGAAGCCGGTGTCGCTGATCACGAGGCCGCGCACGGCGTCAGGGTGCTCGCAGGCCCAGGCCAGGCCGATCATGCCGCCCCAGTCGTGCACCACGAGCACCACGGGTCCCAGCGCGAGCTCGTCGTGGAAGCTCGCGAGCGAGTCGCGGTGGCGCTCCCAGGTGCCGGGCGGGTCCGGCGGCGAGTCGCCAAAGCCGGCGAGGTCAGGAGCCACGGCGCGCCACCCGGCATCGGCGATCGCGGGCATCAGGTCGCGCCACATGTAGGACGACTCCGGGTAGCCGTGCAGCAGCAGCGCGACCGGCGCGTCGGCGGCGCCCTGCTCGCGGTGGGCCAGCGTCATGCGCGCAGTATCGCGCGCTCCGTGAGGAGCGTGAAGAGGCGCTCGAGCGCCGGGCGGAAAACGTCGTCCTCGAAGTGCGGCTGCGGGTTGGCCAGCTGTCCGAGCATCAGGCCCGTGATGGCGCCCACCACGAGGCGCGCGTCGTCGACCGGCTTCGTCGAGCCGACGGCTCGCAGGCCCATCTCGGCCAGGCGCAGCCAGGCGCTCTCCCAGCGCCCCACCTCGTCGCGCAGCCAGGGCCGCCGGGTGCCCTCGAGCACCAGCTCAGTGAAGGCCACGTGACGGCTGGGGTTGTCCTCGAGGTCGGAGGCAAGCGCGGCCGCGACCGCCGCGGCCCAGTCGGCGGCGTCGAGCTCGCGCGGGGCGAGCTCCAGCACCACCGCCTCCACGCGCGCCACCTCCTCGCGCGCCGCAAGCAGGAAGGCCTCCTGCAGCAGCTGCTCCTTGGACTCGAACCAGTAGGTGGTGGCCGACACGGGCAGGCCGGCACGCTGGGCGACCGCCCGGTGCGTGACGGCGTCGGGACCGCGCTCGCCTATCACCGCCAGCGCCGCGCGGATGATCGCCTCGCGCCGTGCCTCGCCTCTTGGTACATTTGTTCCGCTCACTGGTACAACTGTACTGATGCCCGCCGTCACGGACACGATCACCTACGAGGATCTCTACTCCCGCTGGGAGAAGGGCAACTGGCGCTCGACCGAGATCGACTTCTCGGAGGACGCGCGGCAGTGGCGCGAGGAGTTCTCGGAGCTCGAGCGCAAGGCGGCGCTGTGGAACTACGCGCTCTTCTTCTGGGGCGAGGACGCCGTGGCCGATGGCCTGTCGCCGTACATCGAGGCGGCGCCGCGCGAGGAGCAGAAGTACTTCCTGGCCACGCAGCAGGTCGACGAGGCGCGCCACGCCATCTTCTTCTCCCGCTTCATGCACGAGGTCTGCGGCGTCGAGGGCGACACCACGGCCGAGCGCCTCGCGGCTATCAAGCCGCAGCTCTCATGGGGCTTTCGCAAGGTCTTCGGGCGCCTCGAGCAGATGTCCGAGGAGCTGCGCGCCGACCCGTCGGTCCCCAAGCTCGCCGCCGCGGTCGCGCTCTACCACGTGATCATCGAGGCGACGCTCGCCCAGCCCGGTCAGCACTTCATCACGAGCTACCTCGAGCAGCGCGGCCTGCTGCCCGGCTTCCGCAAGGGCATGGAGCGCGTGGCGGCCGACGAGCAGCGCCACATCGGCTTCGGCGTGAAGCTGCTCGCGGACCTGGCGCGCGAGGACCCGGCCTGCAGGGAGTCGGTCGCCGACCTCCTGCGCGAGGTCGTGCCGTGGAGCGTGGCCGTGCTCGTGCCGCCCAACTGGGACCGTCGCTACACGGAGTGCTTCGGCTTCACCCTGGAGCAGATCGGCGCCGAGGGCGCCGCCTCGTTCGAGACCAAGATGCGCAGCGCCGGCCTGCCGATCGACGAGCTGCCCGGCCCGCCGATCTTCTCGCCCAACATGACCGCTGAGCAGCGCGCCGAGAACGCCATGCGCCTCGTGTGGGCCGGCATCCTCGGCGAGAAGACGGGCCCGCCCAAGCGGGACCCCGAGACGATGGCGGCGCTGTTCCGGATGGTCGAGGGCGGCATGGCCACGCAAGAGGCGCCCCCCGGCGTCCTGCAGTGGGACTTCCCCGACGCGGACCCGTGGCACCTGGTGGTGGCGAACGGCAAGAGCCGCGTAGAACCGGGCCGCGCCGAGAACGCCACGGCCACGCTGCGACTGCGCTACGAGGACTGGGTGGACCTGGTGGCCGGCCGGGCGGACCCCAGGAAGTTGGCGCTCAAGGGCCGCATACGCCCGAAGGGCGACCTGCGCTGGCTGTGGGACGCCCGGATTATGTTCTCGTAAGCGAGCGAGCCCGCGGCCGCACGCGCCCCCGACGCCACGGAGCTAGGGTGCTCGCATGCCTGAGCGCGAGGTTCTCCAGCAGCGCACAACTGAGCTGCTCCGGGAGTTGATCCGCTTCAACACCGTCAATCCGCCGGGCAACGAGCAGGCGGCGCAGGAGTACCTCCGCGAGCTGCTCGAGGCCGCCGGCTTCGAGTGCGAGTTGCTGTCGGCGGTCGAGGGCCGGCCGAACCAGGTGGCGCGGTTGGGAGGCAAGTCGGACGGTCCCACGCTGTGCCTGCTCGGCCACGTGGACACCGTGCTGGCCGACCCCGACGACTGGTCGGTGGACCCGTGGTCGGGGGAGCTGCGCGACGACTGCGTCTGGGGCCGAGGCGCGCTGGACATGAAGAGCCAGGTCGCGGCCGAGGTGGCCGCGGCGATCGTGCTTGCCGAGGAGGGCTGGCGGCCCGAGGCCGGCGAGCTGAAGCTGGTGCTGACCGCCGACGAGGAGGCCGGCGCCGAGTACGGCGCCAAGTGGCTCTGCGAGCAGCATCGCGACAAGGTGCGCTGCGACCTCGTGGTGAACGAGGGGGCCGGCGAGGTGTTCGAGTACGACGGCCGTCGTATCTACGCCGTCTGCGTAGCCGAGAAGGGCGTCTTCCGCTTCACGCTCTCCACGCACGGGCGCGCGGGGCATGCCTCGATCCCCCGCATCGGCGACAACGCGCTCACGAAGATGGCCGGTGTGCTGGATGCGCTGCGCGAGCCCATGCCGGCCTACGAGCTGTCGCCCGAGCCGGAGGCCCTGATGCACGCGATGGGCGTGGACACGGGCGACCTCGACGCCGCGCTGAAGCAGGTGGCCGAGCAGGACGAGCGCGTGGCGGTGATCCTCGAGCCGATGCTCGGCGTGACGCTGGCGCCCACGATGATCCGAGCCTCCGAGAAGATCAACGTGATCCCCGCGCGCGCGGAGCTGGGCGTGGACTGCCGGGTGCCGCCGGAGCTGGGCGAGGAGCACGCCCTCGAGCGCATCCACCAGGTGCTGGGCGAGGACGGCTACGACGTGGAGTTCCGTGACACGGTGGTGGGCAACCGCTCTCCGATCGACACGCCGCTGATGGACCGGATCCGCTCGTTCGTGGAGCGGGAGGATCCGGGTGCCGAGGTCGCGGCTATGGTGCTTCCAGGCTTCTCCGACTCGCGCTGGTTCCGCGAGGCCTTCCCCGACTGCACCGCGTATGGCTTCTTCCCACAGAACACGATGGACCTGTTCGAGGCGACGCCCTTGATCCACGGCGCCGACGAGCGCATCCCGGTGGCCGACCTCGGCCTGGCCGCGGCCTTCTACGCGGATCTCGCGGTGGAGGTGCTGCAGTGACCAAGCCGGTGCCCGAGGACAAGCTGCGCCTGGGCGGCATGGCGCTGCGCAACGGCCTGCTCGTGCACGGCCCCACGCACTGGGCCGCCGCCGTGCGCACCCGCGACGGTGAGGTGAAGGTGGCCTCGGGCCGCAAGCCGAGCATCTCGGGCACCGCGGCCGAGCGGGTGCCCGGCCTTCGCGGCGTGCTGAAGCTGGGCGAGGCGATGGCGGTGATCCCTCTGGTCAAGCGCGCACTCCCCGAGGCGAAGCTGCCGATGCAGGACCTGCGCACGCTCGGCGCGATGGGCGCCGCCGCTGCGGGCGGCCAGGCGGTGCGGCGGCTCCACGCGCGCACGCTCGGCAGCGAAACGCTCGTGGCGCTGATCAGCCTGGCGCCGGCGCTGATGGCGCTCCGCAGCGGCGACCTGGCGGCCTACCACGGCGTGGAGCACAAGGCGATCGCGGGCTACGAAGACGGCGAGGACGCGGCCGGGGCCGAAAAGGAGCACGACCGCTGCGGCTCCCACCTGGTCACGCCGATGCTGGCCACCGCCACGCTCGGCAACGTGGCGGCGCGGCGAGCCGGTCTGAAGGGCCCCGCCGCCGAGGCCGCCGTGGGCGTGGGCAGCGCCGCAGTGGCCGTCGAGGTCTTCGCCTGGTCCGAGCGCCACCCCGACTCGGGCATGGCCAGGCTGCTGCGAAAGCCCGGCTACGAGATCCAGCGCGTGGTGGGCACGCGCGAGCCGAGCGCAGAGCAGCTCGAAGTGGGCCGCGCCGCGCTGGAGGAGATCCTGCGCGTGGAGCAGCAGCCGCACGCCGGAACGCAGCCGCACGCCTAACATTCACCCATGGCGACGGAGGCCTACCGGACCCGGCTGCCCCCGAGTGTCTTTCGGCTGCCGGTGGAGAAGATCCGCCAGGGCTACTACACGGACGCCTACTTCAACTTCACCAAGGAGCTGCTCGAGGAGCAGGACCGCCATCCGCAGGTGACCATGCAGGTCTTCCAGAAGCACACCGCCGTGCTGGGCGGGATCGACGAGGCGATCGCCGTGTTGAAGGAGGGCGCGGGGCGCTACGTGGACAGCACCTGGGAGAGCGGCTGGGACCAGCTCCAGGTGCAGGCGCTGCACGAGGGCGACGAGGTGGCGTCCTGGGAGACTGTCATGACGATCGAGGGCGACTACACGCTCTTCGCGCACCTCGAGACCGTCTACCTCGGAACGCTGGCGCGTCGCACGCTCGTGATGAGCAACGTGCGGGGCGTGGTGGATTCCGCCAACGGCAAGCCGATCCTCTACTTCCCCGCGCGGCACGACCACTGGCTGGTACAGACCGGCGACGGCTGGGCGGCGCACGTGGC
Source organism: Solirubrobacterales bacterium (assembly GCA_038215095.1). Classification (GTDB taxonomy): domain Bacteria; phylum Actinomycetota; class Thermoleophilia; order Solirubrobacterales; family Thermoleophilaceae; genus DATACN01. The sequence goes on from JBBQRG010000054.1 coordinate 7,395, forward strand.
GGGCGCCATCGGCGTGTCGACCGACGCCCAGGCCTCGTGGTGGGGCGGGCGCGGCGTGGGCACCGTGCCGCACGCGCTGATCGCGGCCTACGAGGGCGACACCGTCGCGGCCGCGCAGGCGTTCGCGGAGCGCTACGCCGACGAGATGAACGTGGTCGTGCTCGTGGACTACGAGAACGACTCGGTGCGCACCTCGCTCGAGGTCGCGGACGCGCTTGGCGACAAGCTCTGGGGGGTGCGCCTCGACACCTCGGAGCGCCTGGTGGACCGTGCCCTCTGGCACGACATGGGCGAGTTCAAGCCCACCGGAGTGACCCCGCAGCTGGTGCAGCGCGTGCGCGACGGGCTCGACGGCGCCGGCCATCAGCGCGTCAAGATCGTGGTGTCCGGCGGCTTCGACTCGGAGAAGATCAGCGCCTTCGAGAAGCTGGGCTCGCCGGTGGATGCCTACGGGGTCGGATCGTCCCTGCTCCAGGGCCAGAACGACTTCACGGCCGACGTGGTCCGGGTGTTCGGGCGCGACTGCGCCAAGGCGGGCCGCAGCTACCGGCCGAACCCCCGGCTAGAGACGGTGGATTGAGGCTCATGCCCGGCCGCCCGGCGGCCGATGGAAAGGTGATGCGAGCCCTCAGCCGCCCCCTGGCCCTGGCCTGCGCGCTTTCGGCGCTGGCGCTCGGCGCGCTCCCGGCGGTCGCAGACGCCCAGAGTGGTGGCGCCGCCCGCTGCGCCACCACGGTGAAGCTGCCGGCCGCGGACCGCATTGGCGCGGTTTCCCTGCCCAAGGGCGTCTACCGGGTGCTCGTGCTGGACACCGAGCGGCTCTCGTGCTCGAAGGCCGTCGCGAACTTCCGCGAGCTGCTCCACGCGCCCGGCAACAAGCCCGGCACGCCGTGGGTGATCGAAGCCAAGACGAAGACCTTCAGCGAGGGCGCCGGCGGCCCCTCGTTCCGCATCGAGCAGGTGGCGACTGCGACCCCCGGGGCGGGCGGCTCGGCGTTCTCGAAGATCCAGGACTGGGCCGTGATCTGGCTGCCGATCATCTTCATGGCGCTGATCGCGGTGGTGCTGGTGATGACGCTGCGCTACATGCCGCGCACCAAGCCGCAGCAGATCAAGCCGCAGTCCTCGGGCTCGGTGCGCTGGGACGACGTCGCCGGGGTCGAGGAGGCGAAGGACGAGCTGCGCGAGGTGGTGGACTTCCTGCGCGATCCCAAGCGCTTCCGCAAGCTTGGCGCCAGGGTGCCGAAGGGCATTCTGCTGCACGGGCCGCCCGGCACCGGCAAGACGCTGCTGGCGAAGGCGGTCGCCAACGAGTCGAACGCCAAGTTCTTCGCCCAGTCGGCCTCGTCGTTCGTGGAGATGTTCGCCGGGCTCGGCGCCGCGCGCATCCGGCGCCTGTTCCGGCTGGCCCGCAAGGAGGCCCCGGCGATCGTGTTCATCGACGAGCTCGACGCGGTCGGCGCCACGCGCGGCAAGGACATCTCCGGGGAGAAGGACCAGACGCTCAACCAACTGCTCGTGGAGCTGGACGGCTTCGAGGCGAGCGAGGAGGTCGTGGTGGTGGCCGCCTCGAACCTGCTCGACAAGCTCGACCCGGCGCTGCTGCGCCCCGGCCGCTTCGACCGCCAGATCTTCGTGACGCCGCCCGACCTGAAGGGCCGGCGCAGCATCCTCGACGTGCACTGCCGCGGCAAGCCGCTGGCCGACGACGTGGACCTGGGCCTGATCGCGCGCCAGACCAGCGGCCTGACCGGCGCCGACCTGGCCAACATCTGCAACGAGGCTGCGATCTTCGCCGGCCGCGAGCACCGCGACGAGCTGCTCACGCGGGACTTCCAGTCCGCCCTCGAGCGCGTGATCGCGGGCATGCAGTCGCGGCGCGTGATCACGGCGCACGAGAAGCAGGTCGTGGCGTACCACGAGGCGGGCCACGCGATCTGCTCGGAGCTGCTGACCTCGGTGGAGAAGGTCCACCGGATCTCGATCATCCCGCGCGGCCAGGCGCTCGGCTACACGCTCAACCTGCCCGAGGAGGACCGCTACCTGAAGACGCGCGAGGAGCTGCTCGACTACATGGTGGTGCTGCTGGCCGGCCGGGTCACCGAGCACCTCGTCTTCGGCGAGATCACAACGGGCGCGTCCGACGACCTGCGCAAGGTGCACGAGATCAGCCGCTCGATGGTCACCCAGTACGGCATGGGCACGGAGCTGCAGTCCAAGCAGCTGCCCGCCGACGACTACTCGATGTCCGACAACACGCGCCGCATGATCGACGACGAGCAGCAATACCTCACCGACCTGGCGCACCGCCGCGCCACGGCCATCGTCGAGGACAACCGCGCCCTGCTCGAAGCCTTCGCCTCGACGCTGCTGGAGCAGGAGGTGCTGGAGCGAGACGACATCAATCGGCTCATGGCGAGCCACGATGGCTCGCCCACCGAGAACGGCCACGGCCCCGCCGAGGGCCGCGAGCGGCCTGCTGTCGCGGCCAGCGAGGCGCTGGAGCCCGAGCAGGGCCCCTCGCTGGACCAGCCCGGCAGCTAGCACGTGGGGCTGTTCCGCAGCAAGCAGCGAAGCGAGCCCGCCGAGCAGGCGCCGGCGCGCCAGGTGGAGCCGTCACGGCTGGTCGAGCGCCTGCACAGCAGGTGGGAGGAGCTGCTCACCAAGCCCGCCGACGTGGTTCCAGCGCAGATCACGGCGACTCTCGAGGAGCTGGAGCTGACCTTCGAGCAACCGCGCGACGAGATGTGGTTCGTCCAGCTCGGCGAGGAGTTGTGGGCGACGATGGCCTGGGTCGAGGACGTCGCGGTGCTCGGGATGATCCTGATGTACGCCGAGCCTCCGGCCGCCAGCCTCCAGCTCCTTCTCACCAACTCCGACGGCGGGCTCGGCTGGAGCTCGGTGACGGACGACGACGACGGCTCCCAGATCGTCGCTACCCGCGTGGTCCTGCCGATGGACGGTTTCGACCGGCAGAGCCTGATCCTGGGGCTGGAGGCCGTCGCGCGGGAGGGCTCGAACGACCCGGAGCCGAGTGAGCTCGAGCAGCGCCTGCGTGCCCGCCGCGACCCGCCAGAAGACGAGCCGCCCGAGCCGTGGACCGAGCGCACGGAAGCTCAGCTCCAGGGCTGCCTCGCCGAGCTCGGTCTCGAGTCCGAGCCCGAAGGCGGACCCGGGAGGTGGCGCATCCAAAGCGACGTCGGGCCGCTCGTGCTCACGGTGCACCACGCCGGCCAGGCGCTCAGCATCGCGCACGAGCTCGGCCAGGCATGGGACGCCGAGGACGAGCGGATCGGCTGGTGGCTGCTGCAGCTGAGCGACCACGGATGCCGCCTCGCCCTGGCGGGCGTCGGCGACGATGGCTGGATCGTGAACTCCATGACTGTGCTCAGCGCCCTACCGCTGAGCGCGCAGGCGCTTGCGTGGGGCATCGCGAAGACCCTGGACCAGGGCCAGCTGTACCGCGCAAGCCGGTAGCGGCCGCGCCCCTCTAGACTCCCGCGCCGTGTTCGATCGCATCGACCACATCGGCGTCGTAGTCGAGGATCTCGACGGTGCGGTCGCGCTCTATCGGGATCGCTTCGGGATGCGCGAGCAGCACCGCGAGACGGTCGAGGAGCAGGGCGTCGACGCCGTGCTGCTCGAGGTCGGGGAGGGCCACGTGGAGCTGCTGGCGCCGCTCAGCCCCGACAGCGCGGTCGGGCGCTTCCTCGCGAGGAGCGGCCCCGGCCTGCACCACGTCGCCTACCAGACCGAGGACATCGACTCGGCGCTCGACTCCGTCCGCGAGGCCGGCATGCGCCTGATCGACGAGCAGCCGCGCGCCGGCATCCGCGGCAGTAAGGTCGCCTTCGTGCACCCGAAGTCCACCGGCGGCGTACTCACCGAGCTCGTGGAGCCCGCTCACTGATGGCCGACAACGAGAAGGCCCGGCACGCCGACGTGGGCTTCCAGGGCGGCCAGGTGCTGTCCGTGCGGGTGACCACGGAGTCCTACGACGGGCTGCGCAGGGCGCTCAGCGACGAGCGCGCGGAGCGCTGGCACGAGCTGAAGACCGCGGACTCCGACATCGCCATCGACCTCTCGCAGGTCGTCTACGTGCGGGTCGAGACCGAAGAGCAGCGGGTCGGCTTCTAGCCCCCGCGGCCGTGCTGCGCGCCGCCGACCTCGCCGTTCTGCGGCTGCTCCGCACGCGCGGCCACGGGTCGCGCGCCGAGCGGCTCGTGCGCCTCTACAGTCGCGCTGGTGAGCACGGCGCCCTATGGCACGCCATCGCGGCCCTCGGGCTGCTCGTGGACCCAAGCTCCCGGCGCGCCTACCTGCACGCCATCCGCTCCGTGCTGGCGGCCTACGTGGCGAACACGGCGCTGAAGTACGTCTACCGCCGCGCGCGGCCCGTGCTCGAGCAGCTGCCAAGCCTGGTGCCCACGATCTCCGGCCACTCCTACCCCTCGGCGCACGCGGCGATGTCATTCGCGGCCGCTCGCTCTCTCTCCGAGGCGCTGCCCGCGCCGCCGTTGTACGCCGCGGCGACGGCCATGTCCCTCTCACGGCCATACCTCGGCGTGCACTACCCCACCGACGTGCTGGCCGGCGCCGCGCTGGGCGCCGGCGTGGCGGGCCTGACGCCATGAAGGTCGGCATCGTCGGGCTGCCGAACGCGGGCAAGTCGTCGCTCTTCAACGCCCTCACGCGCGCGGGCGCGACCGCGGCGAACTATCCGTTCACCACGGTCGAGCCGAACGTGGCGATCGTGGGCGTGCCGGACTACCGCCTGGAGCAGGTGGCGCAGACAGTCGGGGCCACGCCGATCGTGCACGAGACGATCGAGTTCCACGACATCGCCGGTCTCGTGCGCGGCGCGCACGACGGCGAGGGCCTGGGCAACAAGTTCCTCGGCAACATCCGGGAGACCGACGCGATCCTGCACGTGGTCCGCGCCCACGGCGACGCCCAGGTGGTGCACCCGGAGGGCCGCGTGGACCCGCTGGCCGACGTGGACACGGTGGACACCGAGCTGATCTACGCGGACCTCGAGCAGGCCGAGCGGCGCCTCGAGCGGGTCAGCAAGCAGGCGCGCTCGCTCGACAAGGAGGCCGTGGCCGAGGAGGCCTGGCTGCACGACGTGATCGCCGCCCTGCAGGAGGGGCGAACGGTGCGCACCGTGCCGCTTCCGGAGGCGGCCGGGGCAGCGCTGATGCGGCTGGGCTCGCTCACCGCGAAGCCCGTGTTGTACGTGGCGAACGTCTCCGAGGGTGATCCGCTCGAGCCGCCGCCCGAGCTCGTGCAGCACGCCGAGGGCCGCGGCGCCCGCGCGGCCGCGGTGAGCGCCCGGCTTGACTCCGAGCTGGGCGAGCTCGACGCCGAGGAGGCCGCCGCCATGCGTGAGGAGATGGGCGTGGAGGAGTCGGGGCTCGAGACCGTGGTGCGCGAGGCCTTTGCCCTGCTCGAGCTGATCTCGTACTTCACCGCCGGCCAGGGCAAGGAGGCACGCGCCTGGGCGATCCCGCGCGGCACGCGCGCCCGGCGCGCCTCCGGCGAGGTGCACAGCGACATCGAGCGCGGCTTCGTGGCCGCCGAGATCGTGCCCTGGGACGCCCTGGTGGAGGCCGGCGGCTACAACGCGGCGAAGGAGCGCGCGCTGCTGCGCGTGGAGGGCCGCGACTACGAGATGCGCGACGGCGACGTGGCAACCTTCCGCTTCACGCCGTGACCGAGATCGCCATTCCAATCTTCGAGCGCATCACGCCGCTCGACGCCATCGGGCCCTACGAGGTGCTCGCGCGGCTGCCCGATGTGGAGGTGCGGTTCGTGGGGGTCGACGCGGCCCCCGTACAGGTGGACGGCAACGCGCTGCAGCTGGTGCCCGAGGTGTCGCTCGACGAGCTGCCGCGGCCGGACGTGGTGGTCGTGCCGGGCGGCTTCGGCACCCGCCCGGCAGTACGCGACGAGCGCCTCGTGGAGTGGCTGCGAGACGTCCACGAGCACACCACCTGGACCACGTCGGTGTGCACCGGGGCGCTGCTGCTCGGCGAGGCCGGCATCCTGGACGGGCTCGAGGCCACGACCCACTGGGCGCAGCTCGAGAAGCTGCGCAAGTTCGGCGCCACGCCCAGCAAGCAGCGGGTCGTCGAGCAGGGCAAAGTGATCACCGCCGCTGGCGTGTCCGCCGGGATCGACATGGCGCTGCTGCTGGCCGAGCGGATCGCGGGCAGGACCGAGGCCGAGGCCGGCCGCCCAGCTATACATCGAGTACGACCCCGAGCCGCCGTTCGACGCCGGCTCCGTGGACAAGGCGTCGCCCGAGGTCCTGGAACTGCTTCGCGAGCAGGTCGCCCGCAGCGAGCCCGCTTAGCGCAGCCGGACGGCGGGGCCGGCCACGGAGCCAAGGCGAACGCGGTAGACGCCCTGCCGCGCCAGCTTCACGCGGTAGCGCCCGCCCTTCGTGGTGCGGACCTTGCGTACCGGCTTCCAGCTCTTGCCGGCCTTGCGCTCGACCACCAGCACGTGGCCGCGCGGGGCGGGCGAGAAGCTGCCGGTGAGCGTCCGCGGCGTGAGCCGGGCGCCGCGCGCCCAGGGGCCGCCCGGCGACGCGGAGCTGGCCTGCGAGCTCGACACCGAGTTGAACAGCGCCCAGCTGTCGCGCAGCCCGAGGCGGGAACGCAGCGTCGGGCCCGTGATGAGGCGCGTGCCCTTCGTGCCGTACACGCGCGCCCGCACGATCCGCGGCGAGCTGCCGCGCTCCAGCACCTTGATCTTCTTGAAGCGCCCCGGCGAGTAGCCGCCCAGCCGCGCGTCCAGCGAGCGGTTCGACATCCGCACGCTCCAGCGGTGGTAGGGCGAGCCGTTGTCGTAGGGGTCGTCCACCCCGCGCAGGTAGGGCTTGGGGCTGGTGCCGAGGAACACGTTCTCGATGTTCTCGGTGTGGCCACCGGAGGTCGAGAAGAAGTAGGTCACGGCGGGGACGCCCGCGTAGGTGAGCACGCCGCCGGCTGTGGCGGCCACCGCCGCGTTGGTGCTGGAGCGCTCGGCCGACACGCCGCGGTAGACCTGCGAGCGCGTGTCGGGGTACAGGTCGAACACGCCGGCGGACTTCCTCGTGGCCAGCGCGTAGCTGCGCGCCGCCACGGCCTGGACCTTCAGCGCCTCGGGCTCCCAGGAGGACGGCATCTCGCCGGGCACGACGCCCTGGGCGTAGGGGTCGAGGCCGAGCACGTTGATGGCGCTGACGCCGCCGAGGGCACCGGTCACGGCGATCGAGCCGCGGTAGAGGCCGTTGCGCACGCCGTTGATGGCCGGTCCGAGCAGGCGCAGTGGATGTCCGGTCCGCTTCAGCACCAGCGGGCTGGTGAAGCGGCCGACGAGCTTGCGGTGCGACGTGCGCAGCACGATCACCGAGCCTGAGCGCTTCGCCACGTAGGTCGTGGAGGGGTTGAGCTCCTTCGTCCCGGCCCGGGAGGCGCCGCGCACGCGGATGTAGGGGTCGACCGGCTGCAGCAGCACCCGCACCGCCCCGGAGGCTTGGTTGAGCTGGGTGCCCTGGTAGTAGTGCGCCAGGATGTCGCGGTAGCCGAATCCGTGCTGGGCGTAGCCGTTGGCGCCGTACTGGCTCATGCCGATTCCGTGGCCCCAGCCGGCGCCGCGGATCACGTTCACGGTGACGGCGTCAGCCGCGGCGGGCGCGGCGGCAATCGCGAGCAGGGCTGTGAGCAGGGCCAGTCTGCGCATCGGAGGGAAAAACCCGGGGACCTGGTCAAGGTAGCGGCCGCTGCGGGGATTCCTTGAGCCCCTGGGCCGTTACAGTCACGCCCCCGTGGGGAAGAGGAAGGCCTCAGACGTGTTCGTGGAGTGCCTGGAGGCCGAGGGCGTGAAGTACGTCTTCGGCATCCCCGGCGAGGAGACGCTCGACCTGAACGAGTCGCTCGCGAAGTCCTCGATCGAGTTCGTGCCCGTCCGCCACGAGCAGGGCGGCGCCTATATGGCCGACGTCTACGGCCGCCTCAGCGGCACCGCCGGCGTCTGCCTCGGCACGCTCGGCCCGGGGGCCCTGAACCTGGTGGCCGGCGTGGCCGACGCCTTCCTCGACCGCGCCCCGCTGGTCGCCCTCACCGGCCAGGGCGACCTGGCGCGGATGCACAAGGAGTCGCACCAGTACATCGACCTCCAGCGGATCATGCGCCCAATCACCAAGTGGAACGCCCGCGTGTCCGACCCGCGGATCATCCCCGAGGTCGTGCGCAAGGCCTTCAAGGTCGCCCAGCAGCAGAAGCCCGGGTCCACGCACCTGGAGCTCCCTGAGGACGTGATGGAGGCCGAGCTGGACGCCGAGCCCCTTATTCCCAAGACGCGAGTGCGCCGTCCGGAGCCCTCCGCGGAGGAGCTGCGCGACGCGGTGGAGCTGATCTCAGCCGCCGAGGCGCCCGTGGTGCTGGTCGGCAACGGCGTGGCGCGGGTGGGCTGCGCCCCGGCCCTGCGGCGCTTCGTGGAGACCACCGGGATCCCGGCGGCGGAGACGTTCATGGGCAAGGGGGCGATCGCGGCCGACGACCCCAAGTGGCTCGGCTCCGTGGGGCTCCAATCGGGCGACTACGAGATGGCCGGCTTCGGCGACGCCGACGTGGTGATCACCGTCGGCTTCGACCTGGTCGAGCACTCCCCCGAGCACTGGAATCCCGACAGGGACAAGCGGATCGTCTGTATCGACACCGCCTCGGTGGAGGTCGACGAGAACTTCATGACCGAGGCCGACCTGATCGGCGACATGGATCACATCCTCACCCGCCTCGCCGAGGACTGCGGCGATGTCGGCGCAAGCGGCGGCGAACCGCGCCTCAGGGACGTCGTGCTGAGCTACTTCGAGGGCGCGCAGGACGACGATCACTTCCCGGTGCAGCCGCCGCGCGCGCTGTGGGAGATCCGCCAGGCGCTCGGGCGCGAGGACATCCTGGTGTCGGACGTCGGCCTGCACAAGCTCTGGATCGGGCGGATGTTCCCGGCCTACGAGCCCAACACGGTGCTCATCGCCAATGGCCTGGCCGGCATGGGCTTCGCGCTGCCCGCCGCGATCGCGGCGAAGCTCGTGCACCCCGACCGCAAGGTCGTGACCGTGAACGGCGACGGCGGCTTCCTGATGAACGCCCAGGAGCTCGAGACCGCCAGCCGCCTGGGCACCGCGGTCGTGAACGTGATCTGGGAGAACAAGCAGTTCGGCTCGATCGTCTGGAAGCAGGACAACAAGTTCGGCGAGCACTTCGGCGTGGACTTCACGAACCCGGACTTCGTGAAGCTCGCGGAGAGCTTCGGCGTGCCGGGCTGGCGCTGCGAGTCGGCCGACGACTTCGGCGAGCGCCTGGCCGAGGCGCTCGAGCTGGACACCCCGTCGGTGATCGTGCTGCCGATCGACTACTCGCTGGACGTCGCCATCAGCGAAGAGCTGGGCACGGAGACCGTCGCCACCTAGTCCGTGATCGGCGGGGCGCCCGCCTCGTCGATGCCGGCGTTCGCCATCGCCCGCAGCGCCCGCTCGACCTTTTGGGTGTCGAGGTAGGCGCGGATCGCCGTGACCCTGCCCCAACGGATGCGGAACCAGTGCGTGCCGTGCTGCACGTACGGCTCGCCGGCCGCCGGGCGCACCTGGTCGATCCACTCCACCGAGGCGACCGTGTTCCAGGGCCAGCCGGACGAGGCGACGTTTCGCACCTCGATGTCCACCGGCACGAGCCGCTCGACGCGCTCGAACCAGCGCCCCATCGCCTCGCGGGAGTGGCGCTCGCCGCCGAGCGCGTTGTCGCCCGCGAACACGTGGTGAACGTCCTCGGACGCGCGCTCCAGCACGTCTTGCCACTCCCCTCGGCTGAGCCGCGCGAATACCTGGCGCAACAGCCGCCGCACAGCCGCGTGGTAGAGCCCGGCGGCGCTCAGCGCCAGCACGGGGGCTACGGATACGCTCCTTGAGAACGGGTACGGAGGTCCCATGGCGATAGCGACCAGAGAACAAGAAGTAGTCGACAAGGTCAAGGGCCAGCTCTTCATCGGGGGCGAGTGGCGCGACTCCTCGAACGGCGAGAAGCTGGCGGTCAGCGACCCGGCCACCGAGGAGACGGTCAAGGAAGTCGCCGACGGCACGCCTGACGACGCCACCGCGGCCCTCGACGCCGCCGTCGAGGCGCAGGCGGAGTTCGCCGCCACCCCCGCCAACGAGCGCGCCGAGATCCTCTGGAAGGCCTTCGAGATGCTCAACGAGCGCGCCGACGAGCTGGCGCTCCTGATGACGCTCGAGATGGGCAAGCCGATCGCCGAGTCGAAGTCGGAGATCATCTACGCGGCCGAGTTCTTCCGCTGGTTCTCCGGTCAGGCGCTGCGCGTGGAGGGCTACTACAAGCCCGCCGCCAACGGCGCGGGGCGCGTGCTCGTGATGAAGCAGCCCGTCGGCCCCTGTCTGATGATCACGCCCTGGAACTTCCCGATGGCGATGGGCACGCGCAAGGTCGGCCCCGCGATCGCCGCGGGCTGCACAAGCGTGATCAAGCCGGCCCAGCAGACGCCGCTCTCGATGCTCGCCATGGCGCAGGTCCTCGAGGAGTGCGGCCTTCCCGCCGGCGCCCTGAACGTGGTCACCACCACGAAGTCGAGTGACGTCACCAAGCCGGTGATCGCCGACGGCCGCCTGCGAAAGCTCTCCTTCACGGGCTCGACCGAGGTCGGCCGCACCCTGATCGCGGCCTCGGCCGACAACGTGCTGAAGGTGTCGATGGAGCTGGGCGGCAACGCGCCCTTCCTCGTGTTCTCGGACGCCGACGTGGACGACGCGGTCGAGGGCGGCCTGATGGCGAAGATGCGCAACATCGGCGAGGCCTGCACCTCCGCCAACCGCTTCCACGTGGCCGACTCGATCGCCGACGAGTTCGCAGAGAAGCTCGGCGCCAAGATGGGCGAGCTGAAGATCGGCCGCGGCACCGAGGAGGACGTGAAGGTCGGCCCGCTGATCGACCAGCCCTCGCGCGAGAAGGTGTCCGAGCTCGTGGAGGACGCGCTCGAGAAGGGCGCCGAGTGCGTGGTCGGCGGCTCGATTCCCGACGGCCGCGGCTACTTCTACCCGCCCACGGTGCTGAAGGGCGTGAGCGACGACGCCCGCGCGCTCAAGGAGGAGATCTTCGGCCCGGTGGCGCCGGTCACGAGCTTCTCCGACGAAGAGGAGGCGATCGCCCGCGCCAACGACACCGAGTACGGCCTGGTGGCCTACGTCTACACGAGCGACCTGAAGCGCGCCCTGCGCGTCTGCGAGGGCCTCCAGACCGGAATGGTCGGCCTGAACCAGGGCATGGTCTCGAACGCCGGCGCCCCCTTCGGCGGCGTCAAGCAGTCGGGCGTCGGCCGCGAGGGCGGCAACGAGGGCATCGAGGAGTACCTCGAGACGAAGTACGTGGCCGTCAACCTCTGAGCGGGTTAGGAGGAACGGGCCGGATTTTTCCCCCCCATTCGTGGCCGCTGGACACGTGCGGTGATTTGTGGGGCTAGACGGCGTAGAGGAAGGTGTAGGCCGCTGTCATTCCCTCCTGGTTCCACTCGGAGAGGCAATAACGCTCGGTGCCGCCGTTCTCGTTTTGGAGGTCGATGGTCTTAGGCGGCCGCCCCTCCACCGGCTCGACCTCGACCGGCTTGCCTTGCATCGGGCCATTCTCTAGGAGCGCTTGCATGGCGTCACTCAGCGGCCCGTCATCCGCGAGCTTGCGAAGTTGCGCTGAGCCTCGATCGCCCGCCCGACCCGGGCCCGCCCGACGCGGCGGTCACCGCCGGCCCGATGCAGCGGCCCCCGCCGTCGCGCTGCTACTTGGGCGGCGTGGCCTCGTTCCGCCTTCATGATCCCTCGCTCTGGGCTAGCTCGAACGGTCCCGCGTTGAGCCCGCGGTAGCGCGGTTGGTCGACCCAGTGGACCCAGGCCTCCCGGGCTCTGACCTGGTTGCCTGCGTCGTGGAGGCGGACGAAGGCCCCGAACTCGGTCGTGGTGCCGATGGCGGCGTCAAAGCGCTCGCCGAGGCGGCCCTGCTCGACCAGCGCCGCGTCCAGCCGTTTGACCGCGCGGTCATGTTCCTGGCTTGCCATGGTTGCTCAACCTTCGGTCCCTCTGTCGGGTCGACGCGGAAGGAAGAGGGCTAGACCCACCAGGCGTTAAGCAGATCGCGACGAGACCACCGGGCCGGTGGGTTTACGTCGGAGAGGTGCAGCACCGGCCCCGCAGTCCAAAACCAGTAACCCCCGCCTCGCGCCTCGTGCGCTGGTCGCGCCGTCGGTGGCTTCCGGGCTTGGGCTGAGCATTCTGGCCACAGGGCCAGCCGTCTGGGACACTACTCCGATAGCAGACCGTCGTGCGGCGGCTTAATGTGGAACTACACCATCCCGCCGCCGGCGCCGAGCAGCGCTGCGGGCTCCGTCGCAGCTGTGTCCGGCTAGCTGACGCCTTGCGTGCCGAAGTCGGCTAGGGTCGGGGGCGCCAACGGGCCACCAGGCAGCCTCCTAAAGGGAGCGTTCTTATGGCATTTATGTTGATGCAGTTCGAGGTCGAGGACTTCGACGACTGGAAGCAGACCTTCGACTCCGATCCGGCCGGTCGCAAGGAGGTCGCGAAAGGCCACCGCATCTTTCGGGGTGTTGACGACCCGCGCCAGGTATTCGTGGCCACGGAGTACGCCTCGGCTGAAGACGCCAAGTCGATCCGAGAGAAGCTGCTTGCCTCAGGGGTCTTGGACAGCCTCACCGTCAAGACAGAGCCGACGGTCACAGAGCTGGCGGACTCCGCCCAGTACTAGAGGACCAAATCTCCGGGGTATGGCCACCGCGGGAGTGAAGCCGAGCATTACGCGCTGAGGAGGAGCCTTTCATGAGTCCCGAGGAGAACAAGGCGCTGGTCCGGCGCTTCTACGAGGAGATCGACCAGGGGAACTTGGCGGCGATGGACGAGCTGGTCGCCGCGGACTACTTGAACCACCATCCGCCGCCGTTTCCGGGGCTGCCGGGCGGGCTTGAGGGGCTCAAGCAGGCTTTTAAGATCTTCTGGGACGCCACGCCGGGCCATCACGAGATCGAGGACCAGATCGCCGAGGGCGACAAGGTCGTGACTCGCCTCACGGCGCATGGACGCCATGAGGGGGAGCTGCCAGGCCCGATCCCGCCGACGGGCAAGGAGCTTCACATGTCGGCCGTGGCGATCCA
>JBBQRG010000055.1:0-20369 GCA_038215095.1 Solirubrobacterales bacterium
ACGACTTGAAGAGCGCGTTGATGCCCGCCGCCGCGGCGATGCCGCCGGGCACGCCGAGCAGCGAGCCGAGGCCGCCGAGCACCAGGGCCTCGACCACCATCGAGCCCAGCACCTGCCGCTTGCTGGCCCCGAGCGTGCGCAACATGCCGAGCTCGCGGATGCGCTGGGCGACCGTGATCGAGAACGTGTTGAAGATCAGGAACGAGCCCACCAGCAGCGCGATGAAGCCCATGATCAACAGCAGGACCTTCAGGAAGGAAAGCGACCTGGCGGTTTCCTTCGACTGCCGGTCGGCCGCCTGCTTCGCCGTCTCCACCTGCACGGCCACCGGCATGACCCGGCGGACGCGCCCCGCCAGGGCGGCGGGGTCGACGCCCTTGGCCGCGGCTATGGAGATCTGGTCGAACTCCCCGCGCTTGTCGGCCATCCGCTGCGCCTCGGGGAGGACCAGCTGGGCGATGCCGGCGCCGCCGAACGACGTGTTGCCGAGCTTGGTGAGCCCCACGATGGGGAAGCTCTTGACCGTTTTCGCGCCGGCGATCCGCAGCGTGCTGCCCACCTTGTACTTCGCCTTGTCGGCCGTCTGGGTGTCCAGCGAGGCCTCGTTCGGCGTGCGAGGCGGCCGGCCCTTGACGTAGGTGAGCGTCTCGAAGCGCTTCGTCTGGTGGGACGAGATGAAGTTGGGCGCGAACTGGTTGCCGACGGCGTCGCCCTTCTTGTCCACGAAGCGGCCGAGCGAGAAGATCGCGCCCTCGGCGGCCTGCACGCCGGGCACCTTGCGGGCGCGGCCGAGCAACGATGCCGAGAAGCCCGGCGGGGGCCCGTTGTCGTTGTTGGCGTTGTCCGTGGACTTCGGCGTGATCGTGACGTCGGTGCCCTTCAGCGACTCGCTGAAGATGTCGTCGAACGACGCGTTGATCGTGTCCGTCAGGACGAACGCGCCGGCGATGAACGACACGCCGAGGAAGACCGCGAGCGTGGTGATGAAGGCGCGCATCTTTCGCGACACCACGCCCCTGATGGCAATGCGGAGCACCGGCTGCCTCGGGCTAGGCCACGTCCTTCATCAGCTCGATCACCTGGTCGGCGCTCCCGGCGGGGGCGTCGTGCACGATGCGGCCGTCGCGGAGGACGACCAGGCGGTCGGCGTATGAAGCGGCTTCGGGGTCGTGGGTGACCATCACCACGGTCTGCTCGAACTCGTCGACAGCCTGGCGCAGCATCTGCAGCACCTCCTCGCCGGACTTGGTGTCGAGGTTGCCGGTCGGCTCGTCGGCGAACACCACGGCCGGGCGTGACACGAGGGCGCGGGCGACGGCCACGCGCTGTTGCTGGCCGCCCGACAGCTCCGAGGGGCGGTGCGTGAGGCGGTCCTCGATGCCGACGGTGCGCACCAGCCGGTCGAGCCACTCGCGGTCGACCTTGCGGCCGGCGATCGACAGCGGCAGCGTGATGTTCTCCTCCGCGGTAAGCACGGGGAGCAGGTTGAAGAACTGGAAGATGAAGCCGAGCTTGTCGCGGCGGAGGTTGGTGAGGTCCTTGTCGTCGAGCCCGGCCAGCTCGGTGCCGTCGAGCAGCACGGTGCCGCTGGTGGGCTTGTCGAGCCCGGCGAGAATGTGCATCAGGGTTGACTTGCCGGAGCCCGAGGGGCCCATGATGGCGCTGAAGCGGCCACGCTCGAAGTCCACGCTGACGCCGTCGAGCGCATCGACGGCGGTCTCGCCCTCGCCAAAGCGGCGCTGGACGTCCTTGGCACTGACGATGGGTTGCGAGTCCATGGCCCCCACTGTGCCAGAGACGCCAGCGGAAGGTAATTTGGGTGAGTGGCGATTGCACCCTTTGGCTCCTGGCACTCCCCGCTCGGCGCCGCGGACGTGGCCAGCGGCGGGGTGCGGCTGGGCGAGCCGGCCCTCGGCGAGGACGACAGCGTTTGGTGGCTCGAGCGCCGGCCGGACGACGGCGGCCGCTCGGCGCTCGTGCGGGACGGCGAGGATGTGACCCCGACGGGCTTCAACGTGCGCACGAAGGTGCACGAGTACGGCGGCGGCGCCTGGACGCTGCACGGCGACACCGCCTACGTGTCGAGCTTCGAAGATGGCCGCCTCTACCGCGCGGGCCCCGAGCCCGAGCCGATCACTCCCGAGGGCCCGTTCCGCTACGCGGACGGGCGCGTGAGCCCGGACGGCGAGCGGCTGGTGTGCGTCCGCGAGACGCACGGCGGTGGCGAGGCGGTGAACGAGCTCGTGGCCGTGCCGCTGGCGGGCGGCGAGCCGGAGCTGCTCGAGGGCGGGCGCGACTTTTACTCGTTTCCCCGCCTCAGCCCGGACGGCCAGCGCCTGGCCTACACCTGCTGGGACCACCCGAACATGCCCTGGGACGGCACAGAGCTGTGGCTGGACGGCGAGCTCGTGGCCGGAGGCGCCGACGAGTCGATCTGGCAGCCGCAGTGGAGCCCCGACGGACGGCTGCACTGGGCCTCCGACCGCACCGGCTTCTGGCAGCTCTACCGCGAGGGCGAGCAGCTCACGCACGTCACGTCGGAGCTCGGCTACCCGCAGTGGATGCTTGGCGGCTCGACCTACGCCTTCCTCGACGACGGCACGATCGCCGTGGTGCGCTGCCGGCGCGCCGAGGACCGGCTCTGCCTGGCTGGAGGCCACGGCGACCTGGAGGAGCTCGACCTCCCCTACACGGCCTTCGGCTTCCCCGGCCTCCGCGCTCGGGGCGACCGCGTCGTGTTCGTGGCCGGCAGCCCGGCGGCGGAGCCCGAGCTGGTCACCTGGAGCCGGCCCGAGGGCACCCGCGTGGTCAAGCGCTCGAGCGAGCACCGCCTCGACCCAGCCTGGGCCTCTCTCCCGCACGAGATCGAGTTCGCCGGCAGCGGCGGGCGCCCCACCTACGCCTGGTACTACCCGCCCGCCAACCCGAACTTCGAGGGCCCGGAGGGCGAGCTGCCGCCGCTGGTGGTGAACAGCCACGGCGGGCCCACCGGCCACTCGCCGCCGGAGCTGCAGGCCGAGGCCGTGCTGTTCTGGACCAGCCGCGGCTTTGCCGTGGTGGACGTGAACTACGGCGGCAGCAGCGGCTTCGGGCGCGAGTACCGCCAGCGCCTGAACGGCACCTGGGGAATCGTGGACACCGAGGACTGCATCGCCGCCGCGCGCCACCTGGCCGAGCAGGGCAAGGCCGACGGCAAGCGCCTGGTGATCCACGGCGGCAGCGCCGGCGGCTACACCACGCTCTGCGCGCTCGTCTTCCACGACGCCTTCTCGGCCGGCGCCAGCTACTACGGCGTGGCCGACGCCGAGACGCTCGCCCAGGACACCCACAAGTTCGAGTCGCGCTACCTCGACCGGCTGATCGGGCCCTATCCCGAGCGCGCCGACCTCTACCGCGAGCGCTCCCCGATCCACTACGTCGAGCGGCTCGACGTGCCGGTGATCCTCTTCCAGGGCCTGGAGGACGAGGTGGTGCCGCCGGCTCAGGCGGAGCAGATGGTGGAGGCGCTGAAGCGCAACGGCGTGCCCTACGAGTACCTCGCCTTCGAGGGCGAGCAGCACGGCTTTCGCAAGGCGGAGACCGTGCGACGCTGCCTCGAGGCCGAGCTCGCCTTCTACGGGCGGATCTTCGGCTTCGAGACCGCGCCGTGAGCGATCTGAACGAGGCCGCCGAGAAGGTCCGCGACGTGGGCGAGTTGCTGGTGGAGCGCTCCGGGGTCGAGCCCGGCATGGAGGTGCTCGACGTGGGCACCGGAACCGGCAACGCGGCGCTGCCGGCGGCGAAGGCCGGGGCGCGCGTGACAGGCCTTGACGACGCGCCGGAGCTCCTGGCCATCGCGCGCGAGCGCGGCGCCGACGAGATGATCGAGCTGGACTGGGTCGAGGGAGAGCCGGAGAGCCTGCCCTTCGGCGACGACGGCTTCGACCGCGTGCTCTCGGCCTTCGGGCACATGTTCGCGCCGCGCCATGCGGCCGTGGCGGGCGAGCTGAAGCGCGTCTGCCGCGACGGCGGCGCGCTGGGCCTGGCCGCGTGGACGCCCGACGGCCTCGGCGGCCGCATGCTGGCGGTGCTGGCCCGTCACCTGCCGCCGCCGTCCGAGTACTCCTCCGCCCCCACCCTCTGGGGCGAGGAGGACCACCTGCGGGAGCTGCTCGGCGGGAAGCTCGAGTGCGAACGCCACACGATCGAGTTCGAGGCGGGCTCGCCGGAGGAGTGGTTCGACTTCGCGGCGGAGAGCGTGGGCCCGTTCATCACCGCGCGCGAATCGCTCGACGCGAAGGACTGGGAGGCCTTGCGCGAGGAGCTGGTGGAGCTGTTCAGCGACGCGAACTGCGCGGGACCGGGCGACGGCTGCAAGCTCCGGCAGGAGTACCTGCTGGCCGTGGTCAGGCTCTGAGGAAGGCGAGCACCGCCAGCACGCGACGGTGGTCCGCGGGCGCCGGCGCGAGGTCGAGCTTGCTGAAGATGCTGGTCACGTGCTTCTCCACGGCGCGCTCGGTGATGACCATCTGCTCGGCGATGGCGTTGTTGGAGCGGCCCTCCGCCATCAGCTCCAGCACCTCGCGCTCGCGGGCGGTGATCGCCGCGAGCGGGTCGTCGCGGCGCGAGCGGCCGAGCAGCTGCGACACCACCTCGGGGTCAAGCGCCGAGCCGCCCTCGGCGACGCGCCTGACTGAGTCGAGGAAGCGGTCCACGTCGGCCACGCGGTCCTTCAGCAGGTAGCCCACCCCGCCGGCGCTGTCGCCCACGAGGTCGAGCGCGTAGCCCTCCTCGACGTACTGGGAGAGCACCAGCACTGCGGTGTCGGGCAGGTCGCGGCGGATCTCGAGGGCGGCGCGCTGGCCGTCGTCGGTATTGGTGGGCGGCATCCGGATGTCCACGATCGCGATGTCGGGCTTGTGGGCAGAGACCTTGCGGACCAGGTCCTCCGCGTCGCCGGCCTGGGCCACCACGTCGAAGCCGGCGTCGCCCAGCAGCCGCACGATGCCCTCGCGCAGCAGCACCGAGTCGTCGGCCACCACTACCCGCATGGCTTCACGACAGCAGCGCCTCCAGGGCCGCGCCGGAGAGCTCGGACTTCGTGATGAAGCCGCGGGCACCGCTGCCGTCCACCAGCGACTCGATGTCCTCGCGCGGGCGGCTCGAGACCAGCACGATCGCCGGCGAGCTGCCGTTCTCGGTCAGCCGGGCGGCCACCGCGAAGCCGTCGATGTCGGGCAGGTGGATGTCCAGCAGCACGAAATCGGGCTTCAGCTCGCGGGCGCGCTCGATGGCGGACTGGCCGTCCTCCGCCTCGCCCACCACCTCGTAGCCCTCCGATTCGAGCAGCATTCGCGCGCTCGAGCGAAAGCTCGGGTGGTCATCGACGATGAGGACGCTTCTCGCCATGTGAACATTGTCGCCAGCCGGCTGCGATCCGCCAATACGGCTAGCCGTACTTAGTATCCGCCCCATGGAGGGCAGAGCGCCAGAGCTCGACCCGGTCGGGGCGCCCCCGGCTGACCTGCCGCCGGAGCTGCGCGGCGCTCCGCCGCCTCGCCACGGCGGTCTGCCCACGCTGGTGCGCTTCCTGCGAAGCAAGGGCATGCTGAACCGGAAGTACGGGCGCTTGGCGGTGCGGCTGCTGCTGCGACGCGTCTGGCACCGCGGGCGGCTGGTGCTCGACGGGCTCGCCTTCATCGGCCCCGGCTGCACGCTGCAGATCGGCCCCGACGCGCGCATCGAGTTGGGCCGCTGGTCGTGGATCGGCCACGGCACGAAGCTGCGCTGCCACGAGGGCGTGATCTCGATCGGAGCGAAGAGCGTGCTCGGCCAGGAGTGCACGGTGTCCGCCTACCAGCACGTCTCGATCGGGCGCGAGTGCGTGATCGCCGACCGCGTGATGATGATCGACTTCGACCACGGCGTGGTCGACGTGGACCGCCCGATCCGGCTGCAGGGGATCTACAAGCGCGACGTGCGGATCGGCAACAACGTCTGGATCGGCTACGGCGCCTGCGTGCTGCGCGGCGTGACGGTGGGCGACAACGCGGTGATCGGCACGAACGCCGTGGTCACCAGGGACGTGCCCGCCAACGCGATCGTGGCCGGGGTGCCCGCGCGGGTCGTGCGAATGCGCGAGGCCCCGGCGCGCCTGCGCTGGTCCTAGGCGCTCTTCTTCCCGACGGTCACGAGGTACTCGGAGTCGATCCGCACGGATCCGTCGTCGGCCTGGTTGAAGGTCTCGAACAGCGCCTTGAGCTCGGCGCGCAGCTCCGGCCATGTATCCCCCAGCACCGCCTTCGCTGTGACGATCGGGCCGAAGTTCTGCTCGTAGAAGGCCACGAACCCGTCCACGTCGGGGTACTCGAAGTGGGCCGTGTCGTGGTCGAACTCGAGCTCGAGCCCGTGCGGCTCGAGCATCTCGCGCACGTGCTCCTCGTTGCCCCATAGGACCGGCGGTTGCGCGAAGTCGGGCGGCTCGGGCATGTGCGAGCCGACCGTCCGGAACATCGTGCCCACCATGCCCTCCGGCGCCCAGGTGGTGGTGGCCACGACGCCGCCGGCGCGGCAGACGCGCGCAAGCTCGGCGCCGGCCTCCGCGTGCCGCGGCGCGAACATGTGGCCGAAGGTGGAGAACACGCGATCGAAGCTGCGGTCCTCGAACGGCAGCGCTTCGGCGTCGCCCTCGACCCAGTCGACCTCGACGCCGGCCTCCGCGGCGCGGCGGCGGGCGTCCTCGAACAACTCCGGAGTCAGGTCCACGCCGGTCACGGTCCCCCCGCGCTGGGCGGCCGGGATGGCCAGCGTGCCGCCGCTGCCTGTGCCGACGTCGATGACGTCCATCCCCTCATCGACCCCGACACGGTCGATCAGGCGCGGCCCGAGGGCCTCGATCAGCCTCCCGATCTCGTCAAAGCGCCCCGCCGCCCAGACTGCGCGGCTGCCCTGCTTGAAGTCTGCGACGGGATCGCTCACAGCCCAACCGTAACCCTCGCCGAGGGTGCGGACAACCGCACCTCCTGACGCCTGCCACTCGCGTCCGCGCGCGTCTGAGCCGGACCTGACGGCCGCGCGCGTGTCACCCTGCCGGGGTGGCACGCGCGCTCGTCGTCGTAGACGTCCAGAAGGCATTCGACGACCCGGGCTTCCTGGGTCGTCGCAACCACCCGGCCTGCGAGGACAACGTGGCGTCACTGATCGCCGCCTGGCGGGAGCGCGGCGAGCCGATCGTGTTCGTTCGCCACGACTCCGTCGAGGAGGGCTCGCCGCTGGCGGCGGGCACGCCCGGCAACGAGCTCAAGGACGTGGTGTCGGGCGAGCCCGACCTGACCGTCGTCAAGCACGTGCACTCGGCCTTCCACGGCGAGCAGGACCTCGAGGGCTGACTGCGCGAGCGCGGCCTCGAGCAGATCGCCATCTGCGGCATCCAGACGAACTTCTGCTGCGAGACGACCGCGCGCGTGGGCTCGAACCTCGGCTTCGACGTGCGCTTCGCGCTCGACGCCACCCATACGTTCGACCTGACCGCGCCCGACGGCGGCGTCTTGAGCGCCGACGAGCTCGCGCGGGTCACAGCCACGAACCTCGCGAGCGAGTTCTGCCCGGTAGTGACCACGGCCGAGCTGCTGGGCTAGCCGTGGAGGAGCGGAACCTCGGGCGCATCACGGCGTTCACCGACGGCGTGATGGCCGTGGCGATCACGCTGCTGGTCCTCAACCTCCACCTGCCCGAGCTCGCGACCCGCAGCTCCGCCGAGCTGGGGCGGGCGCTCGGCGACCTGGCGGACGACGGTGTGGCCTACGCGTTCTCGTTCGCGCTCGTGGGCCGCTACTGGGTGCTTCACCACCGGCTGTTCGAGCGCCTGCGCAGTTTCGACGGCACACTGATGGCCCTGAACCTGGCCTTTCTGGCGCTGATCGCATTCATGCCATTCAGCGCCGAGCTCCAGACGCGCTACGGAGACCTGGCCCCCGCCGACGCGGTGTTCGGGAGCACGCTCGCCCTGGCGGCGCTGACGCACTGGCTGATGGCCCTTCACGCGGCCCGGGCCGGATTGGAGCGCGAGCCCGAGGCGGACCGGCGCACTTTCCCGGCGATGGCCATGGTCTTCTTCGCCTCGGTACCGGTCGCGTTCCTGAGCACGACCGCCGCACAGGCGATCTGGATCAGCACGATCTTCGTGCGCTACCCGCTGCGCCGGCTCGGCAGCTCGGCGACCTCCGAGTAGACGTCCGCCACCTGGCGAGCGACGTCGGCCCAGTCGAAGCTCAGCACGTGCTCGGAGGCCTCGGCGACGAGGCGGTCGCGCAGGGCGTCGTCGGTGAGCAGGCGCTCGGCCATCACGCCGAGCGACTCGGGGTCGCGCGAGCGGAAGCGCAGGCCCACGTCCTCGTGGGGCACGACCTCGCGCAGGCCGCCGGTGTCGGCGACGAGGCAGGGGCAGCCCGAGGCCATCGCCTCGAGCGCCACCAGGCCGAACGGCTCGTAGATCGAGGGCACCACCGTGAGGTCGGCGATGCGGTAGAGCGAGTGCAGCACGTCGTCGCCGATCCAGCCCAGGAAGGTGCCGTGCTCGTCCAGGCCGAGCTCGTTCGCCTGGTTGCGCAGCTCGTCCTCGGCCGTGCCCGAGCCGGCGACGATGAAGCGCACGTTGCCCACGCGCTCGATCAGGCCGGGCAGTGCCTCGAGCGCAAGCTGGAAGCCCTTCTCGTACACGAGACGGCCCACCAGCAGCACCAGCCGCTCGTCGGGCGCGGCGAACTTCGAGCGCAGCGAGTCGAGGTCGTCGACCGGGGTCAGCTCGCTGGGGTCGATGCCGTTCGGGATCACCGAGATGCGGCTCTCCTCGAGCCCGTAGATGTCGGCGACGTGCTCGCGCATGTAGGACGAGCAGGTGATCAAGCGCTCGGCGCGGTTGGCCATCCAGCGCTCGACGCCGTGGATGTACGACTGCGGGTGCTTGTCCACCCAGCCCTGGTGGCGGCCGTACTCGGTGGCGTGGATCGTGACCACGAGCGGGCAGCGGAAGCGCTTCGCCAGGTGGTCTCCCGCGGAGGCGACCAGCCAGTCGTGGCCGTGCACCAGGTCGAAGCTCTCGCTGTCGCCCACCTCCACGCCCACGGCCAGCATGTCGGCGTTCATCCGCTCGATCCAGGTCACGAACTCGCTGAGGTCGCGCGGGCGCTCGGGCTCGCGGATGCGGTGCACCATCACGCCCTCCAGCTCCTCCTCGGCCGGCGACTCCTCGCGGCCGCGCGCGAGCACGTGCACCTCGGTTCCCTGGGCCACGAGGTTCTCGGCCAGCTTGCGCACATGGCGCGCCAGGCCGCCCTCGATCAGGGGTGGGTACTCCCAGGACAAGATCAGCGCGCGCATGGCTTTCTGGCTAGGGAGCTACGAGGGGAGCGAGGTCGAGATCTGGGGCGAGCCCGCGCAGGGCCGGATCGGGCACGGGCGCGGAGTCTGTCAGAGCGGCGAGGGCAGCGTCCACGCCGTCGACGTGGGCTCGCACACGCTTCAGCGGGTAGTCGGCGGCGAGGTCGCGGGTGACCTGAAAGGCCCAGTCGCTCGACTGCAGCCCGAGCAGCTCGCGCGCCGCCCGCTGCAGCGCCTGCGGCGGGTCGTGCGCCCTGGCCGCGGCGGCCACGGTGCGCAGCTCCGCGTCGCGCGCTTGCCAGGCCAGCTCCGCCACCGCCGGGGAATCCCAGGTCGAGAGGTCCTTGTCCGTGCCCCAGCTCGAGGCATGCAGCTCGCGCTCGACGGGCGGCACGCGCTCGAGCGCCTCGGACAGCGTGACGAGCTCGAGGCCCTGCTCGCGGGCCTCTTCCAGCACGGTGGCCAGCCAGGCGGGGCCCTCGTACCACCAGTGGCCGAGCAGCTCGGTGTCGAGCGCGCATGTCACCAGGCCGGGCCGCCCGCGCTCCTCCGCGTAGCTGTCGAGGCGCTCGATCACCCGGCCCACGAAGTCCGCCGCGTGCTCCCGCGCGAGCCCGAGGGCGTGCTCGTGGCGGTAGGGCTCACCGGAGTTGCTCCACGGCTTCAGGTCGTGGACGGTGCGCCGGTGGTAGTCGCGGTAGTCGCCGTGCGCGGGGTACCCGTGCTCACCCGACCACACCAGCTCCACCGTCTGCCAGTCGATCGGCACCGCCACCGGCCCGGCGGGCGTGACCACCGGCTCGAGCTGCTCGGGGGCGCCGAGCCCGTAGGCCTCGGTCTGGTCCACGCAGAACACGCGCACGCCGTGTTCGTGCAGGTCGCGCTCGAGGCCGGGCTGGTAGGCGCACTCGGGCAGCCAGAGCCCGCCGCCGAAGCGCTCGAAGCGGCGCTCGTGCGACGCGATGCCGGTGGCGAGCTGCAGTCGGCGGCCGGCGTCGGTGGCAAGCAGCGGCAGCACCGCGTGGCTCGCGGCCGAGGTCCACAGCTCCACCCGGCCCAGGCGGCCGAAGTCGCGGAGCAGCTCGCCGCCGCGCTCCTCGAACGCCCGCGCAGCGTCCAGGTAGTCGCCCTTGGCGCGGCGGAGCTCGGACGCCGTCTCGCCCTCCCCCACCGAATCCAGGCCGGCGGCGTCCTCGTCGTGGATGCCGTCGCGGAAGTCGCGCAGGAAGTCGAGGTAGCGGCGGCCCAGCTCGCCCGGCAGGAGCTCGAGCTGGTCGCACAGCACCGGCGTCAGGCCGACCGTGACCGGCGCGCCGTCGAGCGTGTCGAGCAGCGGCAGGTACACCGTGGACACCGCCTCCCAGAGCCACTCCTCGCCGAAGGGCCAGGTGCCGAAGCCCTCCACGTAGGGCATGTGCGAGTGCAGTACGAGCGCGAGGGCCCCGCGGGGCCTCACCTGAGCACGGCGAGGAAGTCGAGCGCGCGGTCGAGCGGGCCGTCACGTAGCGCGAAGTCGCGCTGGGAGATGGCGGGCGTGAAGCGGTCGTAGAAGCGCTGCGTGATGCCAAGCGCCTTGTGCACGCGGTCCCAGCCGCAGCGCAGCGCGAGCTCGTGCACGTGCAGCTTGCGCGCGTGGAACAGGCCGAGCAGCTCGACCTCGTCGAAGACCGACTCGCAGAGCGCGCGGAACTCCTCGGCGCGGTACTCCGTGAGGTGCCAGGGGTTGTCGGACTTCTCGGCCCCCTCCGGCGCCAGCGTCAGCAAGTTGGGCGTGGACACGTAGGCCGTGCCGCCCGGCGGCAGCATCTCCCGGAAGTGGCGCAGCACCTGCTCAGGCTTCTCCACGTGCTCGATCGTCTGCAGGAACACCACGGCGTCGCAGGGCTCGCGGTAGCTCTCCACGAGGTCGCGGACGAAGCTCACGCCCGGCCGCACGTACTTGGCCTGGGCGTGCGCGAACGCCTCGGGGTTCGCGTCCACCCCGGTCACCGTGCGCGCCCGGCGGGCCAGCGCCTCGGTGCCATAGCCCTCGCCGCAGGCCATGTCCATCACCTCGAGCCCGGCGCAGTGCTCGGCGATCCACTCGTACACGGCCAGGTGGCGCCGGAACCAGTAGTTCTCGGCCGGGACGTCCGGCAGGGTGCGCTCGCCGGTGAGGGCGAGCGGCGCCACCCCCGCGGGCTGGTCGCGCTGTTTGTACTCGGCTGTCGGGTTCACGGCTGCGGCAGTGTAGGGCTAGGCTCTCGCGCCTCATGGCGGCGCCCGACCGGATTCGCGACGACAACGTCCGCTACCACGACCTCGCCGCCACCCACTACGACTCCAAGTGGGGCATCAACTACGGCCGTCAGGGCCAGGCGCAGGTGGTGGGCAAGCTGGCGAAGGCGCTCGGGCGCTCCCCCGAGGGCTTCTCGCGCGGCCTGGAGATAGGCGCCGGCACCGGCTACTTCAGCCTGAACCTGCTGCGCGCGGGGGTGCTGGACACGGCTGTGGCGACCGACATCTCGCCGGGAATGCTGACCGTGCTGGACGAGTCGGCACGGCGGCTGCGGCTACCGGTGACCACGTCGGTCTGCGAGGCCGGCGAGCTGCCCTTCGAGGACGACTCCTTCGACCTCGTCTTCGGCCACGCCGTGCTGCATCACCTGCCCGACCTCGAGGGCGCCTTTCGCGAGTTCCGGCGCGTGCTGCGCCCCGGCGGCTACGTGGCCTTCTGCGGCGAGCCCTCGCACTACGGCGACAGGCTTGCGGCGTGGCCCAAGCGCGGCGCATACGCCCTCTCGCCGCTGTGGCGCCGCGCGCTGCGGGCCGGCGCGCGCCGCGTGAACGGCAACGGCGCGGCGATGGACGAGGAGGCCCAGCTGGAGAAGGTGGTGGACGTTCACGCCTTCACCCCCGCCGACCTGACCCGCCAGGCGGCGGCCGCCGGGTTCGGCGACGCACGCGTTCGCGGCGAGGAGCTGGCGGCCAGCCTGTTCGGCTGGGTGAACCGCACGCTCGAGGGCACGGCCGAGCCGGAGGAGGTGCCGCGCGCCTGGTACCTCTACGCCCACCGCGGCTACCTGGCGCTGCAGCGGCTCGACCGCATGGTGCTGGAAGGGCGGCTGCCGGCGGCGCTGTTCTACAACCTGCTGGTCTCGGCGCGCGCGCCGGACTAGCTCGCCAGCAGGGCGAGGGCGGGCGCTGCGGCCAGCGCCACGAGGGCCCAGTCGGGCGCGCCGGCGTGTAGTGCCGGACGGGGAGGGGTCCGCGCGGGCCGCACGCTGGCCGACTCGCTCACAACCCAGCCCAGCACGGCGTCCACCACGGGGCGCGGCCGCTTGCGCACTCCGGCCAGCGACGCCGTGAGCGAGCGGCCGGCCGCCAGGAGGCTTCGCTCGGAGCCGATCCCGTCGAGCGTGAGCACCGACTCCGGAAGTGACGGCAGGCGCCGCAGGCGACCGAGCGCGCGGCGCGACACCTCGCGCAGCCCGTCCGCGCCGGCGGCCGCCCGCAGCCAGGTGGCAACCAGCACGAGCAGCGCCGCGCGGGCGGTCCTGCGCAGCGCGAGGTCGAGCCCCACGCCGCCGACCAGGGTGAAGAGAAGCGCGCTCCCGGCGATCAGGGCGGCGAGCGCCAGCCCGGTCGGCACCGGGCCGGGATCGGCGCGCGAGAACGCCCAGGCAATCGCGAGCCATGCCGCGACGGCCGCCAGCAGCTGCCACGCGGTGCCGGACAGGAGCAGGACGAAGCCGACACCGGCCGCGACGGCCACCAGGCGGGGATCGAACCGGCCCCGGCTGGTGGCCGGCGTAGCGCCCGGGGTCTCCGCCTCCGCGGCTTCCGCCTGCGCGTGCTCCTCCTCGGGCCAGGTGCGCAGGCCGCGGCGGTATACCAGTACCTGGACGGTGCTCGCAAAGGCCGCCCAGGCCAGCAGTCCGGCGGCGGTGAGCAGCAGCGCGGTGGTCGTGTTCACCTGGAGGCCGAGCCTGCCCGCCAGCGCGTCGTAGGTGCCCGCGTAGGCGTCCAGGCCGCCCGTGATCACCCAGATGAAGAACGCGGTGGTGGCGGTGTTGTGCAGCAGGCGGACCGCGGCGCAGGCCAACAGCTGCAGCGGCAGCGGGGTCGCGCGGGCCTCGAGACGGCCGAGAAGCGGAGCGGTGATGGCCTGGGTGAGCGGCACGGCGAAGCGGGCCGGCCCCATGATCGCCACGGTCTCGAGCACGGCGGCCAGGCTCGCGCCGAAGCCCTGCCGGGCGCCCATTCGCTGCGACACGCGCGCGAGCGCCACGCCGCCTGCAAGCGCGATCCAGAAGCCGCCCGTGGGAGCGGCGCGCGAGGCCAGGAACGAGACCGTGGCCACGTGGGCGGGGCCCGCGGGCGCAGGGGGAGCTGCGGTCGCCATCGAGGCGACGCTAGCTGAGCTTCGTGCCCGTCTCGGCGCTAGGCGTCGGTGCCGTTGCGGCGCAGCTTGGCTTCGGAGATCCGGCGACCCAGCACCGCGACCTGCTCATCGCTGAGAGTCGAGGTCTGAAGTCCGGCCTGCTCGAGCTCCTGACGGACAGCGGCAACGCCCTCCCTGTAGTCGAGCTCGTGTGCGAGCTTGACCAGGACGGGCTTGAGCACCGCGTCATCCATCGTGGAGCTGCCATCGGCAGCCGGCTTCACCAGCCAGGTCCGGAGCGCCTGAGCCTGCGCTACCGACAACTCCAGCGTGAGGCTGGAGTCGGCGGGCGTCGCTTCGACGTTGCCGTTGTGGGCTTCTGTGGTGGAGGCTTCCACGTGATCCGCATCGGCGCCGCGCGAGATCGCCTTTAGGCATGCACGAATCCGTGGACGGCTGGTGGAGCCGGCGGCCTCAGGCCGAGGCGAGCACCGAGCTCAGCGCGGCCGCGAAGATCTCGTTCTCCTCGTCGGTGCCGGCGGTCACGCGGATGGCGCCGGGCGCGCCGAAGCCGGTCAGGGCGCGCACGATCACGCCCTCCTCCTCGAGCAGCCGCCGCGCCAGGCCCTCCCCGTCGCCGCCCGGCACGTCGGCGTAGACGAAGTTCGTGTGCGAGGGCTCAGGATCGAGGCCGGCGGCGCCCAGCGCCTCGAAGAGCCGCTCGCGCGCGCCCCGCGCGTGCCCGATCCGCAGTTGCACCGCGTCGGTCTCGTGCAGCGAGGCAAGCGCCGCCTCCTGTGCGGGCTGGTTCACGTTGAAGACCGGCCGCACGCGGTCCAGCGCGTCGGCGACCTCAGGCGACGCAAGCGCGTACCCGATACGCAGCGCCGCGAGCCCGTAGACCTTCGAGAACGTGCGCAGCACGGCCAGCCGCGGCACTCCCTCGGCCACCAGCGCCGGCCCCTCCGGCTGCTCCTCGGCGTACTCGGCGTAGGCCTCGTCGAGCACGCACAGCACCTGGTCGGGCAGGGCGCTCACGAACGAGCGCACCTCGTCGCTCCCGGCCAGCGTGCCTGTCGGGTTGTTCGGGTTGGCGAGGTAGACGAGCTTCGTGCCCGGCCGGCGCGCCTCGGCGAGCAGACCGTCGAGGTCGGTGGCGCGCCCGCGCGGCGGCACCCGCACTCCCTCGGCGCCAGAGCACGCCGCGGCCGCCACGTAGCTCGGAAACGACGGCCACGGAAAGGCCGCGCGCTGGCCCGCGTCGAGCGTGGCCACGGCGCACAGTCGGATCAGCTCGTCGGCGCCGTTGCCGAGCACGACCTGCTCGACCGGCAGCCCGAAACGGGCGCCGAGCGCCTCACGCAGCCTCACCCCGCCGGCATCCGGATAGCGGTTCAGCTCGCCCACCGCGGCCTGGAAGGCCGCGGCCGCCGCCGGCAGCGGCCCGAAGGCGCCCTCGTTGGAGGCCAGCTTCACGATCCGCTCCAGCCCGAGCTGCTCCTGCAGCTCGCGCATCGGGCGCTGGGGCCGGTAGGGCTCGACCTGAGCCAGGGTGGGGCGCAGGGGCATACGGCTAGCCTAGATGCGGTGGGAGACCCAATCGATCGCTTGCCCCTGTTTCCCCTCGGCCTGGTGCTGCTACCGGAGGAAGTGGTGCCCCTGCACATCTTCGAGGAGCGCTACAAGCTGATGATCGGCGAGTGCCTCGACCAGGACACCGAATTCGGGATTCTCTGGATGTCGGACGACGGGCTGCGCGAGATCGGCTGCACCGCGCGGGTGACCCAGCTGCTGGAGCAGATGGAGGACGGGCGCATGAACGTGCTGGTTCAGGGCGCCGACCCGTTTCGCCTGCTGCGCCGCATCGAGGACCTCCCGTATCCGGCCGGCGACGTCGAGCTGCTCGACGAGGAGGAGGAAGGCGAACCCGACGCGGGCGCCGGCGCGCGCGAGCGTTATGCCGACCTGGTCGAGCGGGTCACCGACTCACGGCCCACCGACGGCGACCTCGAGAAGCTCCACGCCTACGGGATGGCCGCCACGCTCGACTTCGAGCTCGACGCCAAGCAGACGCTGCTGGAGCTTCGCTCCGAGTCGGGCCGCCTCGAGCGGCTCACCGAGCTGTTCGCCACCACGATCGAGCGCATCGAGCAGGCCGAGGCCACCGCCGAGGCCGCGCAGACCAACGGCCACCCGCGCCGCTCGCCCTAGCGTCGAAGCCGGGGAGCGGCTTTCTTCTTCACCGTACGGTGGTGGCCCGCCGGGTCCGTCACGCCAGCGCTCACCAGCAGCCCGATCCTGTGCTTGTGCCGCAGCAGCGAGCGCAGGTTCTTCGTGAGCGAGAGCTTGATCGTCTTCTTCGAGTGCGCCTTCACACTCAGCTTCTTGCGCTTCAGCTTCGAGTAGCGCCGGTGCTTGCGACGCCCGAACTTCTTCGTCGAGCGCGCTGAGAGCTTGCCGCTGACCGCGAACCCGTTGTGGTTGGTGAGGATGACCGGCACGGGTCCCTTTTTCCCGATCCGCCTGCCCACGCTGAGCGTCACGAGCGTCTTTTTGCCGAAGGCCGGCTTCGGCAAGGGGGGCAGCGGGGGCACCTGCTGCTCGACCGACCCGATGTCGGCGGCGTCCCCGAAGTTGGCGACCGACGGAAGGTCCACGGGCCGCTTGAGCCCGCGCTGGTCCGTCGTCAAGCCGAAGGACGAGCCCGCGTCGAGCGCCGGGCTGCCCGGCTGGGGCGCCATCGACGGCGTGAGGCCGCCGTTGGCGGCGAGCGGTCCGAGCAACGGGTCGCCGGTGAGCGGCGAGCCGGTGATCGTGCCCCCCTCGCGGCCGCTGCTCGTCCCCACGATGTCGCGTGCGCCGATGTCCGCGTCAGCCGTGCCGGTGGTGATGGGAGTCAGGTTGTAGTCCGTCGCGTCCGAGACGACGTCCTCGGGCGCCCCGCTGCCGCGGGCGACGATCGTGTCGCGCAGCGTCGTCTTTGCGTTGCGCTGGGTGGAACCGTCGTAAACGAGGTTGTAGATCGAGGTACCACGGTCGGCGGCGCTGTTCGCCGCGAAGGTCGAGCCCACCGCCGTAAAGGCGCCGCTCATGTTGAACACGGCGCCGCCCATGCCTTTACCGGGCCCGGGAATATCGGTCGGGCCGCCGCCCGTCGCGGAGTTCCCGGCGAACGTCGAGTTGGCGATGACGACGGTCCCCTGCATGTTGAACACGGCGCCGCCGAACCCCGCTCCTCCTCCGCCGCGCGACGGCGAACCGCCCGTAGGAGTGCCGCCCCCGAAGCCTGGCGTTCCCAGCGTCCCGGAGGCGCCGGTGGTAGCGCCGCCCCCGCCGAACCCTCCGTGGCCGCCGGCGGCGAGCCCCCAGCCTCCGCCTCCCCCGAAGCCACCACCGCCGCCCGAGCCGGGCGTTCCCTGGCCGCCGCCGGCACCCGCGCCGCCCCCTCCGCCGCCGCTCAAAGCGCCGCCACCCTGACCGAATCTGCCGCCGCCACTGCCGTTGCCAGTACTGCCGGTGTTGCCCCCACCACCGCTCCCGTCGCCGCTCATGCCGCCCGAGATGCCGGCGCCGAAGCCCCCCGTGCCCGTGCGCGGCCCGCCGCCCTGCCCAGGCGTGGCCCCCGCGTTGCCGCCGTTCTCGCCGCCAGCCAAGCCGGCTCCGCCGCCTGCGCCGCTCGCGTTGCCGGTCCCTCCCGTGCCGCCCGGCAGCCCGTCGAGGTTCCCCATCCCGCCTCCATTGCCGGAGTTCGAGGGTTCCGCGCCCAGGCCTCCGCCGCCATTGTCGGAGCTGGCCGCAGCTGCTCCGCCCTCGGCTGAGTTGCCCGTGAGCGTGCTGCGTTCGATCACCAGCGTGCCCTGGTTGAAGATCGCCCCACCCAGCCCGGCACCGCCGCCACCGGCCCCCGAGCTGCCGCCCCTTGCGGTGCCCCCCACAAGCGACAGGTCCCGCAGGGTCAGCTTGCCCGCGCCCGGCGAGACGTAGCCGAGCGTGTCGGCATCGGCCGGGTCGGCGCCCACGAAGAAGAACCGGAAGCGCGTCAGAGAGCCCGCAGCGCTGTTGATCGTCGCGCCGTGGCCTTCGATCGTGATGTCGCTCCCGATAGCCGGCAGCCCGTTGAACCCGTACCAGCCGTTGTCCTGCTGGTCGACCGTGTAGACGCAGCCGGCTCCGAGCGACACGGAGTCGGGCCCAGCCGCCGTGTTGGCCTGTGTGATCGCCGCCTTCAAGGCGGTGGCGCCGCCCGAGCACGGCGCCGGGAACGTAGCCGCTGACGCGCTCGCAGGGCACAGGGCCACGACGAGCGTGGCCAGTAGCGGGACTCGCCTCACGGCGACCAACCTACGTCGCTAGCCGCTCTCGAGCAAGCGCTTCAGGGCCTTCATCTGCCCGTCCAGGTGGCGCGGCACCATCCGGTTGCCCAGCAGCTGCAGCGGCTTCGGGAGCTTCCATTCCACGTCGCTGCGCTGGGTGAAGCGGGTGCCCGCGCCGGCGGGCTCGAGCAGATAGGTGACGTCGAAGACGCCGTCCTCGTCCTCCTCGCGAAAGCGCGCGAGCCGCGGCGGGTCGAGCTCGATCAGCTCCACCTTCAGCTCCGCGGCGGGCTTCAGCCGGGTCGGCTGGTGCTTCACGAGATACCGCGCGCCCGGGCCGGGGCCGTGGCCCGCGACCTGCTCGCAGGATTTGACCTTGGGGCACCAGCGCGGGTCGTTCAACGCGTCGGTGACGAAGGCGAACACCTCCTCGACGGGCCGTTGGATCTCCACCTCGCGCTCGACGCGCACGCTAGCCGACCACGGTCGCCGCGCCGCCCCGGCGCGGGTCGCCGCCGCCCGACAGCTCGCCGGTTCCCGGCCGGCGCGCCACCGCCTGCACGCCGCCGAAGAAGAGGTTCTGCTCGCTCCAGCGGCGCACGCGCCAGCCGCGGGCCTCCAGCCGGTCCAGCGCCTCGGGGGCGATGCCCGGCTCGGCCTCCACCACGTCGGCCTCCACGTGGATGCGCGGTCGCCTGACCGCCTCCTCCGCCGGCAGGCCGTCGTCCACCACGGCCAGCGTGGTCTGGAGGATGGCCGAGCGGATGCGGTTCGAGCCGGCCGAGCCCAGCGCCAGCTCCGGCAGGCCGTCGCGCAGCACCACCGTCGGGGCCATCATGCTGGGCACGCGGCTGGCGGGCTCGTGGAGGTGGTAGCCCGCCGGGTTCAGGTCCTCCTCGCCGAGCATGTTGTTCAGGTGCAGCCCGGTGCCGGGCACCACGACGCCGGAGCACGAGCCGTTGGAGCACGTGACCGAGGCGCAGCCCCCGTCGGCGTCGAGCACCGAGATGTGCGTGGTCGATCCCAGGCGGCCGTGCACCTCGCCCGCCACGTTGTCGAGCGCGGTGGCCGCGAGGAACTGCTCCATGTAGCCCGGCTTGGCCAGCCCCTCGAGGAAATCCTCGTCGCGGGCGCGGTTGGTCGACGCGATCACCTCTGCGATCGCCTCCACGTCCGCCGGGCGCTCCACGCGCTCGAGGATGCCCAGCGCGTCCGCGATCAGGATGCCGCCCGACGACGGCGGTGGGTTGGTGAGCACCTCGCGGCCGTGGTAGTCCACCCGCGCGGGCGTTCGCTCAACGACCTCGTATGCCGCCAGGTCCTCGTGCGTGACCAGGCCGCCGCGCTCGAGCACCCAGTCGCTGGCCTTGCGGCCCGCATCGCCGCCGTAGAGGAAGTCCGGTCCCTCGGCGCCGAGCCGCTCGAGCAGGTCGCCGAGCTCCGCCAGCCTGATCGTGTCGCCGGCCTCGAGCAGCCGGCCGCCCGGCGCGTAGATGGCCTCCGCCTCGGGCGTGGAGCGCAGGATCGGCTCGAGCACCGTGAACAGGAAGCCCTGCATCGGCGTGACCTCGACGCCCTCGCGGGCCGCCCGCGCGGGCCCCGAGCAGAGGTCTCCAAGCGGCACGCTGCCGAAGCGATCGAGCGCCTCGTGCACGCCCTTCGTGGTGCCCCAGACGCCGCACGACGACGGGCCGGCGTTGAATTGCTGCACGGCACCCTCGGCGAAGGTCACGTCGATCGGCACCAGCTCGGCGGGCTTGGGCGAGTCGAGCCCCAGCCCGGGCGCCGCCACGAAGAAGTCGAGCAGGTGGTTCTCGCCGCCGGCCGTGTGCAGCAGCATGAAGCCGCCGGCGCCGGGGCCCGTAAGCGGCGACTCGGCCACGAACGACATCAGCACGCACGCCGCGGCCGCATCGACCGCGTTGCCACCGTTGCGCAGCACGTCCGCCCCCGCCTGCGCGGTCAGCGGATGGCCGGCTGCGACGACGCCTCTCACGGGGGCGAACCTAGCGCGACACGGACGTACCGCGGGGAGAGCCGAGCAGGGCAAGGACGCAGGGAGCGACGCGTGCTCCGCACGCGAGCGACCGAGGACGCAGCGATGCGACGGCTATCGCCGCGGTACGAATTCAGGGACGTCGACGTCGGCGAGACTCGGTGAGCTCGTGCGCCGCACGCGCGGCTCGTGGTCGGCCGCCAGCCGCTCGTTGCGCGGCTCGCTGCGCGGCGCGGCCCTGTACTGCGGCCGGTCGCCGTAGCCGGTGGCCACCACCGTGACCCAGACCTGGTCCACGACCTTCTCGTCGACCATGGCGCCGAAGATGATGTTGGCGTCG
>JBBQRG010000056.1:0-19944 GCA_038215095.1 Solirubrobacterales bacterium
TCCCGTTCAGCGACCTGGGCGACTGGACGCTCTACAACTACCGCGGCCACGAGGCGAACGCGAACTACCACGAGCTCCTGCGCGAGTTCCTGGCCAGCATGTGCTCGCGCAAGCTCGGCGAGATCTACTGCACCTACGCGAGCAAGTACCACGGCTACCAGGTGGACCCGCCGACGCTGGACTACACCGGCCCCGCCGACGCCACCAAGGGCGAGTCCACGCGCCTGCGCTTCAAGCTCTCAAAGCTCTCGGTCGTCCAGCTCGACGTGTACAAGGGCAGCAAGCTCGCCCTCCACAGGCTCGTGACCTTGCGGCGCGGCGCCCGCTACTTCACCTGGAAGCCCAAGTCGGCCGGCGACTACACGGTGCGGCTGGCGGCCAAGGAGCTGCGGACCGGCTTCGGCAAGCGCGGCCGGACCAGCGGCGAGCTGACGGTCTCGGGCTAGAGTTGGGCGCCGCCCATGGCGCCTCGAACGATCCTCTACACGGGCAAGGGCGGCGTCGGCAAGACCAGCGTCGCCGTGGCCACCGCGCGCCGCTGCGCGGCCGCCGGCCTGCGCACGGTGGTGATGTCCACCGACCCGGCTCACAGCCTGTCGGACTCGCTGGAGGCCGAGCTGGGGGGCGAGCCCACGCCCTGCGGCGACAACCTCTTCGGCCAGGAGGTACAGGCCCAGGAGGAGATGGAGCGCAACTGGGACGGCGTGCAGGAGTGGCTCGGCGAGCTGATGACCGACCGCGGCGTCGACGCGATCTCCGCCGAGGAGCTGACCGTTCCTCCCGGGATGGACGAGCTCTTCTCGCTGCTTCAGATCAAGCGCCACCACGAGGAGGACGAGTTCGACTGCCTGATCGTGGACTGCGCGCCCACCGGCGAGACGCTGCGGCTGCTGTCGTTCCCGGACGTGGCCACCTGGTGGCTGGAGAAGGTGTTCCCGTTCGAGCGGCACCTCATGTCGGTCGCGCGGCCGTTCGCGCGCGGCCTGTTCGACGTGCCGCTGCCGAGCGACGCCGTGTTTGAGAACGTCGAGCGCCTGGTGCGCAACCTCGTTGCGATGAACGAGATCCTGCGCGACCGCGCCACCACCTCGATCCGCCTCGTGATGAACCCGGACCGGATGGTGGTCAAGGAGGCGATGCGCACCTTCACCTACCTGAACCTCTACGGCTACCTGACCGACGCCGTCGTGGTGAACCGTGTGCTGCCCGAGGAGGCGGCGCCCAAGGGGAGCTACTTCGAGTCCTGGCGCGCCGTGCAGGCCGAGCACATGGAGCTGGTCGCGTCGGCCTTCGCGCCCGTGCCGATCCTGACCGCGCCCTGGCTCGACCAGGAGGTGATCGGCCCCGTGATGCTCGACCGGCTGGCCGACGAGGTGTTCGGCGACACAGACCCCGCAGAGATCCTGCACAAGGAGCTGTCGCAGGAGCTGTCGGGCCAGAACGGCAAGGCGACGCTGCGCCTCGCGCTCCCGTTCGCCGAGCGCGGCGACATCGAGCTGAAGAAGATCGGGCTCGAGGTGATCGTGCGCGTGGGCGGCCAGAAGCGCACCATCATCCTGCCCCCTACCATGGCGCCTTACGCCACGAGCGGCGCCCGCTTCGAGGACGGCGCTCTGGAGGTCACCTTCGAGAAACCGGATGGAGCGACAGACGACACCACCTGACGACCCCGAGGGCTTCGTGCGCGAGGCCTACGAGCGCCAGGCCGAATGGGAGCGCCAGGGCGCGCCGCCTCCTCCGCCACGCGCCGGCCTGGACCCGGCCGCGCTGTTCGTGCTGCTCGACGGGCTGCGGCGAATGGTGCCGCGCGAGCTCGAGGACCAGATGGCGAACCTGATCCGCGAGTTCCTGCTCACGCTGCGCTCGCTGATCGACTGGTATCTCGAGCGCCTCGACCGACCGGCGGGCGAGCCGCGCGTCGAGGACATCCCGATTGACTGACTTCCGCCAGGCCGACTTCTCCAGCCTGCCCGCCCCTGAGGACGACGGCGCCGCCGACCACCTGCCCGGGCGGGAGCTGCCCGACTGGCTGCCGCGGGCCGACACGCTGGTGGCGTTCGTCTACCCGATGACCGGCACGCCGGGCAGGGCGCTGCCCGGCGGCTGGGACGAGATCCCCGGCGCGCGCGGCTGTACCCCGCAGAGCTGCGCCTTCCGCGACCGCCAGGACGAGCTCACCAGCCTGGGCGCGACGATCGTCGGGATCAGCGCGATGCCGGAGCAGGACCAGCGCGAGTTCGGCGAGCGCGAGGGCATCGGCTACGAGCTCGTGAACGACTCGGAGCTGCGCCTGGCGCGCGAGCTGGGCCTGCCCACCTTCGAGGCCGACGGCGCGACGCTCTACCGCCGCATCACCCTCATCGCCCGCGGCGGGCGGATCGTGACGGTCTTCTACCCCGTCTTCCCGCCGGACCGGAACGCGGGCGACGTGGCGGACTGGCTGCGCGAGAACCCGGCCGCCTAGCGGCGGCCGCGCGAGATGTCGATGTCCTTCAGGGCGTGCTCGTCCGGCAGCTTGCCCAGCACCTCGCGCACCACGCCCTGCACGTCGCGCTCGTCGTGGCCGAAGTCGTCGGCGAAGGACTTCAGCGCTACCCAGGTGATCTTGAGCTGGGCCGGAGTGAGGTCCAGCCGGTAGGCGATCTCGTCCGGACCGATCAAATGCAGATCGTCATCAGTCACTCGCGGACGAAATTACCACGGCGGCCAGCTAGGATCTCGCGCCCTTGACGGTCCTGGTCACCGGATTTCCGGGCTTCATCGGGGGGCGGCTCGTGGAGGCGCTGCTCGAGGAGGCCCCCGACTCGCGCGTGGTCGCGCTGGTCGAGCCGCGCATGGCCGAGAAGGCCGAGGAGGTCGCGGCGAAGCTCGACGGCGGCCGCATCGAGGTGCTGGCGGGCGACATCACCAAGCGCCGCCTCGGCCTGAACGACGAGGACTACGAGCGCCTGGCCGCCGAGGTCACGGCGATCTACCACCTGGCCGCCATCTACGACCTGGCCGTGCCGCTCGACGTCGCGACCAAGGTGAACGTGGACGGAACCGGCAACGTGCTGACGCTGTGCGAGGACTGCGAGCGGCTCGACCGCCTGCACTACGTGAGCACCGCCTACGTCGCCGGCGACCGCGGCGGCACGGTCTACGAGCACGAGCTGTCGATGGGGCAGGGCTTCAAGAACCACTACGAGTCCACCAAGTTCCAGGCCGAGGTCTGGGTGCGCCAGGCGATGAGCCGCGTGCCGATCACGGTCTACCGGCCGGCCATCGTCGTGGGCGACTCCCGCGATGGCCAGACCGCCAAGTTCGACGGCCCCTACTACGCGCTGCGGGTGATCTCGCGCGCCACGCGCATGAAGCAGCCGATCCCGCGCTTCGGGCGGTCGGGGGCGCCGTTCAACGTGGTGCCGGTGGACTTCATCATCGACGTGATGACCGCCGCCGACGACGTGCCCGAGCTTACGGGCTCCACGCTGCACCTGGTGGATCCCGAGCCGGTCACGGCCGCCGAGCTGTTCGACCTGCTGGCGGAGGAGTACGCCGGCAGGGAGACCGCCTACCGGCTGCCGCCGAAGATCGTGGCGGCCTCCCTGCGGGTCCCCGCGGTGAAGAAGCTCTTTTCGGGCGCCCCGCCGCAGTCGATTCGCTACCTGAACCATCCGGTCAGCTTCGACACGCGCTCCGCCCGGGAGCTCCTCGAGCCGAAGGGCGTGCGTTGCCCTCGGCTCGAGGAGTACGTCGGGCCGCTCGTGAAGTTCTTCAAGGAACACGAGGACGACCCGAGCTTCTCGCCGGGCTAGCGGCAGCCGCCGAGCTGGACCGAGACGAGCTCGAGGTGCTCGTCACTGCCCTTCACGTCCACCTCCCGCACGGTGCCGATGCCCCGCACGTAGTACTTATTGCTGATCACGTCGGGCTCGAGCGGCGTCCACTCCTCGGTCTTCAGCGGCCGCGTGCTGAGGATCTTGAAGTGATCCTCGGCATGGCCCTTTGAGAACTCCTGGCGGAAGGTCTGACCCACCTTCGGGTGCGCCGGCATGAAGATGCCCGGCTGAGCTCCGTTGACGCCGGTCTTCCACGAGCCCTCGGTGTCCGTGAGATTGCCGTTGGCGTCGAGCTTCTTCGTCGACTCGCCGAAGTAGACCACGTCGCCGCGCTTGTCCTGCGCATACCAGTCGGTCGTGTCCTCGCCCAGCTTGCCGTCGAGGTAGAGGCGATCGCGGAGGACGGTGGCCGTCACCCCCTTGATCTTCTCGGTCCTGTGCGTGACCTGGAGCACCTCCCGCGCGTGCTTCCCGTCCTTGACCCCGGTGTAGATGAGCGTCGTTCCCGGCTTCAGCGGGAACCACGGGTTGTCGACGGCGCGGACGAAGTTCGCCGGCTTGATCGGGGGCGGTCCGTAGGTGACCGGGTCCTTCGCTGCGCCGGCGCCCGGCACCGCCGCTGCTCCGACGACCCCCAGCGTGACTGTGGCGATGAGGGCTAGTGCGTGTGGCCGTTTCATGGTTGCTCCCTTCGGCCGTTGTGGGCGCCAGCGGCACCCAAGTCCGGCCACCGTGGCAAGGCACCCATGAGCCACCGGTTAGCTGCCGATGAAAATCCGGTGAGGCTAGGCTTCCGGGCGTGGCCGACCCGAAGACCTGGATCCTCACCGGCTCGCTCGACAACTTCAGGGCAACGCGCGAGCACGGCTTCAGGCTGATCGGGGCGAAGGAGAAGCGCCGCGCGATGGCCGAGCAGATCGAGCCGGGCGACCGGATCGTGTTCTACGTGACCGGCGTGCAGGCGTTCGGCGGCAGCGTGAAGGTGACCGGCGAGCTGTACGAGGACCGCACCAGGGTCTGGCCGGGCAAGCCCGGCAAGGCCGACGCCTATCCATGGCGCTTCGAGACCGAGCCCGAGCTGATCCTCGACGAGGAGGAGTTCGTGCCCGCCGAGGACCTCCACACGCAGCTCGAGCACGTGCGCAAGTGGCCCGCCGAGCATTGGCACCTCGCCTTCCAGGGCCAGCTGCGGACGGTCTCGGAGGCCGACGCGGAGCTGCTCCAGCGGCGTATTCGCGACGCTTCAGGCTCGCGCACGGCGGCGTGAGCGACGAGCCCGGCCACTCACGCCACTACACGCTCGACGAGGCGAACGCGACGCTGCCGCGCGTGCGTGAGCTGATCGCCACTCTGCGCTCCGCAAGCGATCGGCTGGGCGACCGCGAGGCGCGCGACGCGCTCAGCGAGGCCACGCCGGGCAACGGCGGCGGCGGCGCCGGCAAGACGGTGTCCGAGGGCTTCCTGGCGATGCGCGAGGCCATGATCGAGCTGCGTGAGCGCGAGGTGGTGTTGCGCGACCTGCACCGCGGCCTGGTGGACTTCCCCGCCATGCGCGACGGCCGCGAGATCTACCTGTGCTGGGAGGAGGGGGAGGACGAGATCGGCTGGTGGCACGAACCGGAGGCCGGTTTCGGCGGCCGCCGCCCGCTCGAAAGTGGCTGACTCGGTCGCCCGCCGCTTCCAGCGGCTGGGCTTCGAGCAGCGCGTGGCCGCGATCGGCTGCCTCCTGCTGCTGGTGAGCACGTTCGGGCCGTTCTCGTTCGTGGAGGCGGCCCAGGTCCTGGTGGCGCTGGCCGTGCTGGCGCTGCTGCGGGCGCGGGCCCAGGGCCACCGCTTCCACCTGCCCTTCGGCGACGGCGCCGTGATCGCGGCCGCGGGAGTGTGGGCCGGCGTGCTGATCCTCGTGCGCGTGTTCGACCGGCCGCTCGGCCAGAACCTGCTGGCGCTCGCGTGCACGGCGATCCTGCTGTTCGCCGGGCTGCGGGAGCACGTGAAGCGCCCGCCCGACGACGTGGCGCGCGAGCTGCTGGCCGACGCGCCCGACGACCTGATGCGCCGTCCGGACGACGGCGAGCCGTTCGACCGGCTGCCCACGCAGCCGCTGCCGCCCGACGACCCGGGTGGGGCTGACACCGAGCAGATGACGCTGGGCGAAGCGCCCGACACCGCCCGCACCGAGCCGCTGCCGCCGCCGGAGTTCGACCCCGGGCCGGCCTCGTCGGCGGGGCGGCGCCGCGACGACGCGGAGGAGGAGAAGCCGCCCGGTTGACCCGCGTCAGGTCGCGTGCAGCCGCGCGCCCACGTGCGGCAGCTCTCGCTCCCGGCCCCAGTCGCAGGGCGACTGTCCGGCGCCCTCGCGCGGCACGCCGGCGAGCTGGCCGCCCGGGCACGAGCTGGCCTCCACCTTGCGGCGTGGGTTTGTGATGCCCACCAGTGCGAGCACGCCGCCCAGCGCCACGAGCCCCGCGGAGATGCCCATGCCCAGCCGGAAGGCGCTGACTGACGCATCCCGGGCCGAGCGCTGCACCCGGCGCGCGACCGCAGGGGGCGAGCCGGTCGTCTTGACCACGGCCAGCGGCTGCTTCTCGGCCTGCTTGACCGCGCGCGCCACCTCTGGCCGCGAGGCGCTCGGCCCGAGCCGGCTCTCCAGCGAGTGGCTGAACTGGGCCGCAACCAGGGTCCCCACCGCGGCGATCGCCACGAGCCCGGCGGTGCGCGCCACCGCGTTGTTCACGGCCGACGCGATACCGGCGTTGTGCTCGTCGGCGTCGGCGAGCACGGTGGCGGTGAGCGGAGCGACTGTCATCGAGAGCCCGATCGAGAACAGCAGCAGCCCCGGGAGCAGGTCGGTCAGGTAGTTCACGTCCGCGTCAAGGCGCACGAAGAAGAGCAGTCCCAACGCCGCGACGATCGGGCCGGCGCCCATGAACAGCCGCGGGCCGAGGCGGTCGGCCAGCGCGCCGACGCGCTTGGAGAGCAGGAACATCACGATCGTGACCGGCAGCGTGGCCGTGCCGGCCTCGATCGCCTTGAAGCCCGCCACCTGCTGCAGGAAGAGGATCAGGAAGAAGAACAGCAGGCCGAGGCCGGCATACATAGCGAACGTCTCGACGTTGCCGATCGCGAAGTTGCGGCGCTTGAACAGGTCGAGCGGGAGCATCGGCGCCGGCGTGCGGCGCTCCCACGCGATGAAGGCCGCGAACAGCACCACGCCGCCCACGAGCGTGCCCAGCACCAGCGGGTCGCCGAACCCGCGCAGCGGCTGCTCGATGAGGCCGAAGCTGACTCCGGCCAGGCCAAGCGCGCACAGCAGCGCGCCGCGCACGTCCACCTTCGCGCGGGACCCGGAGCGCCGCCCCTCGGGCACCACCCGCAGGATCATCACGAGCGTGACCACCAGGATCGGCAGGTTGATCACGAAGATCCAGCGCCACGATGCGGAGTCCACGAGCTGGCCGCCGATCAGCGGCCCCAGGACGGTGCCGATGCCCGCCCAGGCCGTCCAGGAGCCGACGGCGGCCCCGCGCTCGTCGGGCGGGAAGGCCGACACGATCACCGCCAGAGCCGCGGGCGAAAGCAGCGCGCCAGCGATGCCCTGCAGCGCGCGGCCGGCCACCAGCACGCCGATGGTGGGCGCGACCGCACACACCGCGGAGGTGGCGCCGAACAGCACCACGCCGAGCGCGAAGACGCGCCGCTCCCCGAAGATGTCGCCCAGCGAGCCGCCTATCAGGAGCAGCGAGGCGAGCGTCACGAGGTAGGCGTTCGAGGTCCACTGCTGGCCGGCCAGGCCGCCACCGAGGTCGTGCTCGATGGCCGGGAGGGCCACGTTCACCACGGTGCCGTCGACAGTGACGACCGTGGTGCCGAGGATCGCCGCGGCGAGGATCAGCCGCTTGCGGGCGGCCGTCACGCCCTAGTCCTCGAAGAAGGCGTAGCCGTACTCCCCGCGCTTGTAGGCGAGCTTGGCGATCGCAACCATGCGCTCGTCGTCGTTCGATTCGACCTGGTCGAGGGCCCCCTTTACGCGGCCGGCCGCGCGGCGGCAGAAGGTGTCGGTGATGTACTGCTCCTGGCCCGAGGGCTCGACCCCGTGCTCCGTGAAGTGGTCGGTGGTGCGCGACAGCGTGGCCACCTGCGCGTAGATGTCGGAGACGGCAGCCGCGAGGCGCTTCTGCTGGAACTGGCGGAGCATCACGTCGCCCTTGTGCTCGCGCAGCAGCGACTCGGTGACCGAGCGCAGCCGCTTGACCTGGTCGGCGACGTCGTCGGCGTGGTCGTCGAGCTCGTCGTGGGCCTTCGTAATGCGGTCCGGGCGCACCCCGCGCGTGATCCGCCCAGCCACGTAGTCGGCCAGCACGCCGATCGAGCCGACCGGGTCGCCCAGGTTCACGTCGCCCAGCTCCTTCAACTCGTCGCCGACGGGCTTCATGCCGGCCAGCGCGATGAAGGCGCGCATGACGTCGTTGGAGCCCTCGAAGATCGGGAAGATGCGGATGTCGCGCAGGAACTTCTCGTAGGGCTGGTCGCGCATGTAGCCCATGCCGCCGGCCAGTTGCAGCGCGCGGTTCGCCGCGTACCAGAGGAACTCGGTGCCGGCCACCTTGCAGATCGCGGACTCGAGCGAGTAGTCGGGCACTCCGCGGTCCACGAGCCCGGTGGTCAGGTAGGCCATCGACTCGATCCCGTACAGGTAGGAGACCATCCAGCCGATCTTGTCCTGCACCAGCTCGAAGTCGGCCAGCGCCTGGCCGAACTGGCGGCGCTCCTTCACGTGCGCGATGGCGAGGTCGAGCAGCCGCTTGGCGCCGCCCACCGAGCCCGTGCCCAGGCTGAGGCGGCCGTTGTTCAGCACGTGCATGGCGATCTTGAAGCCCTCGCCCCGCTCACCCAGCACGTTCTCGGGCGGGACGCGCACGCCGTTGAAGTGCAGCTCGCGCAGGTCGTTGCCGCGCAGGCCCATCGTGTCGAAGCGGTGGCCGGGCTCGAAGCCCTTCATGCCCTTCTCGACGATGAAGGCGGTGTACTCGTCCTCGCCCGTCTTGGCGAAGGTCACCAGCACGCCCGCCTTGCTGCCGTTGCCGATGTAGTGCTTCATGCCGTCCAAGCGCCAGGAGCCGTCGGACTGGCGCTCGGCGCGCGTCTCCATGCCCTTCACGTCGGAGCCGGCGGCGGGCTCGGTGAGCGCGAAGGCCGCCAGCTTGCGCCCGCTCGCGAGGTCGGGCAGGAAGCGCTCCTTCTGGTCGTCGGAGCCGAACAGCACGATGCCTTTCATGCCGATCGACTGGTGCACGCCCATGATCACCGACAGCGTGCCGTCCAGCTCGGCGAAGGCCTCCGACACGCGGCAGTAGCCGGTCTGGGACAGGCCCTGGCCGCCGTACTCCTCCGGCACGTAGAGGCCCAGCAGGCCGCGCTCGCCCATCTCCCGGATCGTGTCGTCGCCGATCCAGCGGTCCTCCTCGATCTTGCGCGGGTCGTAGGGCATCTCCCGCAGCCCGGCTATCAGCGAGCGGACCCGGTCCTGCTCGTCCGGCTCGGGCTTCGGGAACGGGAACACGAGCTCCTCGTGGATCTCCCCGAGGAACAGCGACTTGGAGAACGACGAGACCGCCTGCTCGTCCGGAGCACTCTGCGTCGTGGTGCTGCTTTCCATCAGGCGGGGTCGCCGCCGTCGACGGACTCCGCGGAGCGCGGCTCCGGACCGACGTACTTCGCGCTCGGGCGGATCAGCCGGCCCTCGCGCTTCTGCTCCATGATGTGCGCCGCCCAGCCGCCCACTCGGGCGCTCGAGAACATCGGCGTGAACAGCTCCGGCGGGACCTCGGCGAAGTCGAGCACCACGGCCGACCAGAACTCCACGTTGGTTGCCAGGACGCGGTCGGGCCGGCGCGCCTTGAGCTCGGCCAGCGCGGCCTTCTCGAGCTTCTCGGCCACCTCCAGCCTGGGCGCGCCGATCTCGCCGGCCGTGCGGCGCAGCACCCGCGCGCGCGGGTCCTCGGCGCGGTAGACACGGTGGCCGAAGCCCATCAGGCGCTCGCCGCTGTCGAGCTTCTCCTTGACGTACTTGTCGGCGTCGCCGGCCTTCTCGACCTCGTCGAGCATCTGCAGCACGCGCGACGGCGCCCCGCCGTGCAGCGGGCCCGAGAGCGCGCCCACGGCGCCGGATAGCGCGGCCGCGACATCGGCGCCGGTCGAGGCGATGATGCGCGCGGTGAAGGTGGAGGCGTTCATGCCGTGCTCGGCCGCGGAGATCCAGTACGCGTCGATGGCCTTGACGTGACGGGGGTCGGCCTCGCCGCGCCAGCGGATCAGGAAGCGCTCCGGGATCGACTCGGCCCGGTCGATCTCGCGCTGGGGCACGGGCGGGCGGCCGATGCCGCGCGCCGACTGGGCCACGAACGAAAGCGCCATCACCGAGACGCGGGCGAGGTCGTCGCGCGCCTGCTCGTCCGAGATGTCGATCAGCTGTTGGAGGCCCCACTCAGGGGCCAGCATCGCGAGCGCCGACTGTAGGTCCGCACGGGGGTCGCCGGTGCGCACCGAGAGCGGGTGAGGCTCGGCCGGGGGCAAGCCGGGCTCGTAGCTGCCGTCCACGAGCAGGCCCCAGACCTTCTCGAAGGGCACCTTTCCCACGAGGTCCTCGATGTCGACGCCGCGGTAGCGAAGCGCGCCGCCTTCCTTGTCAGGCTCGGCGATCTCCGTCCGGAAGGCAATTACGCCCTCCAGGCCCGACGGAGCCTCGATCACCTCAGCCATGACGCGTGAGGATACTTTCCCGCGTGTCCCGGGTCCGCCTTGCCACCAGCGCCGACGCTCAGCTGGTCGCCCAGCTCATGGCCGAGTTCCGTGACTGGTGGGGGTACGACGGACCCTCCGGCGAGAGCCTCGCCCGCAGCGTGCCACTCCTGCTCGCCGATGCGAACACGGAATTCCTGCTCGCGGGCGGCGATGGTGTGTGCCAGCTGCGCTACCGCTACGGCCTCTGGCTGGAGTCCCAGGACTGCGAGCTCGAGGACCTCTACGTGCGCGAACAGGCGCGCGGCAGCGGCCTGGGCCGCGAGCTCGTCGAGGTGTCGTTCGAGCGGGCTCGCGCGCGCGGCTGCGGGCGCATCCAGCTCGACACGAACAAGGGCAACGCGGCGGCCCGCGCCCT
Source organism: Solirubrobacterales bacterium (assembly GCA_038215095.1). Taxonomy (GTDB): domain Bacteria; phylum Actinomycetota; class Thermoleophilia; order Solirubrobacterales; family Thermoleophilaceae; genus DATACN01. The sequence goes on from JBBQRG010000056.1 coordinate 10,978, forward strand.
ATACGAGTCGCTCGGCTTCTCTGCGTGGGCTGAGACGCCGGGCGGTAACAACCTGCTCATGCGGCGGCGGCTGTAGCGGCGCGGCCAGGCTGCGCGCGCCGGGCAGCGTGAAGCTGAACACGCTGCCGCCCCCGGGCGCCGGGGCGACGGAGATCTGGCCGCCGTGGCGCTCGACGATTCGCTTGCAGATGGCCAGGCCCACGCCGGTCCCGGGGTGCGAACGGTCGTGCAGGCGCTGGAAGATGTCCCAGATCCGATCCGCCTGGGCCGGATCGATGCCGCAGCCGTTGTCCTGCACGTGGAAGTTCCAGCGGCCGGGGACGCGGTCGGCCGAGATGCGCACGTGCGGCCGCTCGTCGCTCGTGAACTTGAAGGCGTTGGCGATCAGGTTCTGCAGCAGCTGGCGCAGCAGCACCGGGTCGCCGTAGACGATCGGCAGCTTCTCGATCGTCACCAGGCCGTGGCGCTCGGTGATCGTGGACTCGAGCGCCTCGAGCACCTCGCTCACGATCTGGTCGAAGTCCACGTCGACCGCGCGCAGGTCCTCCGAGCCCGAGCGCGAGTAGGACAGCAGGGCGTGGATCAGCTCCTCCATGCGGTCGGCGCCGCTCACGATCGACTCCGCGAAGCGCTTGGCGTCGCCGTCCAGCTCGTCGGCGTGGCGGTCGCTCAGCAGGCGGGCGAAGCCCGACATCACGCGCACAGGCTCGGAGAGGTCGTGCGAGATCGCGTAGGCGTAGCGCTCGAGCTCCTCGTTGGAGCGCTCCAGCGCCACTTGCGCCATGTGGGCCTCGGTCACGTCGTGCGCCGTGCCGGCGATGTGAGCGGGGCGCCGGTCGCCCTCGATCATGCGGCCGGTCACGTGCACCCAGCGGACCTGGCCGTCGCCGCGCACGATCCGGTGCTCGAAGTGGAATGACTCGTTGCGGTCCACCGCCGCCTCGAGCGCGACGCTCACCGACAGGCGGTCGTCCTGGTAGACGCTGTCAACGAGCACCACGTGGCCCGCCACCGCGGTCCCCTGCTCGAGGCCGTACACCTTCAGCAGCTCGTCGGAGCAGGTGAAGTGGTTGCGCGCGACGTCCCACTCCCAGCTGCCGATGTGCGCGCTGGCCTGCGCCTCGAGCAGCCGCTCGCGCGTGCGCTCGAGCGCCGCGTGCGCTCGCTCGCGCTCGGCGACCTCGGCCTCGCCCCTGTGCACCAGGCGGGCGACCCCGAAGGTCGTCAAGCCCGCGGCCAACCCGAAGAACAGGGTCCAGCGCACCTGCGCGGCGCTCATGCTGTCGTCGAGCAACAGCAGCGCGGGCAGCGCGGCGGCGATGCCCGCGAGCAAGAAGTGCAACTGCCTGCGTGTGCCGTAGAGCGCAACGGCCACCGCGGGAAGGATCGCCAGCGGCCCGTAGCCCTGCGCGCCGGCGCCGCCCGGGAGGATCACGAACACCACTGCGAGGACGGCCGCGAAGGGAGCGGCAGTCGCGACGATCCGGCCGAAGCGCCTCATGTCACGCCGCCACCTCGTGGATGACCTGGCGAATGCGCTCCGCCGACTCGCCCTTCTCCAGATAGCGATGGGCGCCGCGCTCCAGGGCGATGGCGGCGACGCGGTGTGCGGCGATGCCCGAGTACACGATCACCCTGGCTCCCGGCGCGGCGGCGCGAACGCGCGGCAGCGCCTCCAGGCCGTCCACGTTCGGCATCGACAGGTCGAGCATCACGACGTCCGGGCAGAGCCGCGCGATCAGCGCAACGGCCGCCTCGCCGTCGCCGGCCTCGCCGACCACCAGCAGAGCGGGGTCCCGCTCGAGGCGGCACCTGGTCAGCTCGCGTAGCTCCGGGGCGTCGTCGCAGAGGAAGACCCGGATCTGCCTCCGGGGTTCGCTCACCGTCCCGATACCGCGCGCTGCATCAGCGGCTCTATCGCCTTCACCGGCCCGGCCGGTGCGAACAGGTTGCCCTGCGCGGCGTCGCAACCCAGCCGGCGGACCGTGCTCAGCTGGCGCGGCTCCTCCACGCCCTCGGCGACCGCGACGAGGTGCAGAGCGTGGGCCACCGCCAGCACCGCCGCGAACACGTCGCGCCGCTCTGGGTCGTCGAGGCGCCCCACGAACGAGCGGTCGATCTTGACCGCGTCCACCGGGTACTCGTCGAGCGCGGCAAGCGAGGAGTAGCCGGTGCCGAAGTCGTCCAGGCTGAGCGAGACCCCGATCGCCTTGAGGGCCTTGAGCATCTCGATGACGCCGTCGGAGCGACCGGCCACGGTGCTCTCGGTGAGCTCCAGGCAGAGGCTCGCCGCCGGCAGCCCGGCCAGCGCGAGCGCCTTGCTTACGCCGTCGGTCAGGCCCGGCTCGGCGAGCTGGCGCGGCGCGAGGTTCACGCTGACCACCGGCGGGTCCGCCCCCGGGTGGGCGGTGGCGCTCCAGCGGGCGGCCTGGCGGCAGGCGGTCTCGAGCACCCACTGCCCGATCGGCACGATCAGGCCGGTCTCCTCCGCCAGCGGGATGAAGTCGTCGGGGCCCACCAACCCCCGCTCGGGGTGCTCCCAGCGCAGCAGCGCCTCGGCACCGGTCACGCGGCCGCTAGGCAGCTCCACGAGCGGCTGGTAGTACAGCCGCAGCTCCTCGCGCTCGAGCGCTCGGCGCAGGTCGTTGGCGGTCTCGAGGCGCTTAAACGCGCGCAGCTGGCCCGCGTGCGCGAAGTCCGGGGCGCCGGTGCCGCGCAGCACCTCCTTCAGCTCGTCGTAGACCTCGTAGCCGCCGCCGCCCTGCTTGGCGCGGTACATCGCGTCGTCGGCGTCGCGGATCAGGTCGTCCACCGGCAGGGGCGACCGCGCGAGCGCCACGCCGACGCTCGCGGTGACCAGCACCTCGCGCTCGCCGATCTCGACCGGCTGGGCCACCACGTCGCAGATCCGGCTGGCCAGCACCGTCGCCCCCGGCTCGCCGCCAACGTGCTCGGCAAGCACGAGGAACTCGTCGCCGCCGAAGCGCGCAACCGTGTCGCTCGGGCGCAGGACCGACTGGATCCGGCGCGAGATCTCGCACAGCAGCTCGTCGCCGGCCTCGTGGCCGAGCGCGTCGTTGACCTCCTTGAAGCGGTCGAGGTCCACGAACATCGTGGCCACGCACGAGGGCCGTCGCTCGGTCCGGGCCAGCGCGCACTCCAGCCGGTCGATGAACAGCGCGCGGTTGGGCAGCCCGGTGAGGCCGTCGTGGTGGGCGAGGTGCGCCAGCGCCAGCTCGGTCCGCTTGCGCTCGATCGAGTACCTGATCGCCCTGCTCACGATGTGGCCGTTCACGTGGCCCTTCACGAGGTAGTCCTGCGCCCCGCGCTGGACCGCCTGCACGGCGACGGTCTCGTCGTCCAGGCCGCTCAGCACAACGAGCGGCAGCTCGGGCGCCGCGTCGCGCAGGGCCTCGACGCCCTCGAGCCAGCGGGCGTCGGGCAGCGACAGGTCGAGCAGCACGCAGTCGACCTCGGCCTCCCTGAGGTGAGCCCTGGCGGCCGCCAGCAAGCCGACCGACTTCACTCCCATGTCGGCGCCGCGCAGCATCTGCTCGACCAGCGACGCGAAGCCCGGGTCGTCCTCCACCAGCAGCACCCGCGCGCTGGTGAGACGCGGCTCCGCCTCGATCGTCCGCTCAGCCGGCGAGGGCGCTGCGAGCGCCTGACCTGGTTCCATGGGAATCAGCCCTTCCGAGGTGGATGACAGCGGTTGCTGGACGCTCCGCCACCGATTTGGAGTGCGCGGCGGCGGCGACGGGTTCCACGGGGATCAGGCAGCGAGGGCAAAGACGAGGCTCTTCGTCTTCACCGAGCGCGATTCGAGCGCGCATGAAGCAGCACGGACAGCACACATAGGCCACGGCTGACTCCTTGTAGGGGCGGTTGCGCTCGCGTCACGGGACGTACCCGGGCCGCAAGCTGTGCAGAGCAATACCTGCCTGGCACCGGCGCGGGGCAATAGCCGTGGGAACTGCACAGGCTCTTCTGCGAAAGCTCCCCGAATCCTCTCCCAAACGATGAATGGCCCTCGAGCAAACGGCCTTACTGCAAGGACGCTGTCGCGAGCATTAGCCTGCGGGCATGCCGATTCTGGACCAGGGCGTACAGGACTACCTGCACGGCCTGAGGCCGCCGAGCTCCGAGGTGATGGCCGAGATGGAGGCCCTGGCAGACCGCGACGGCGTGCCGATCGTGCACTGGGAGGCCGGCCGCTTCCTGGCCTCGCTCTGCCGCGCGCTCGACCCGGTCGTGCTCGAGGTGGGTACCGCGATCGGCTACTCGACGCTGCACATGGCGGAGCAGCTCGAGCGCGGCCGCGTGGTCACTCTGGAGCTGAACCCCGAGCGCGCCTCTCAGGCGCGCGACTTCCTGGGCCGGGCGAGCGTCGCGGACCGCGTGGAGATAGTGGAGGGCGACGCGCGCGAGACGATCGCGGGGCTCGAGGGCCCCTTCGACCTGCTTTTCGTGGACGCCACCAAGGGCCAGTACCGGGAGTACATCGAGCTCGCCGAGCCGAAGCTCGCGCCGCGGGGACTGCTCGTGATCGACAACCTGCTGATGGGCGGCCAGGTGGCGGGCGGCGAGGGGTCCGCCCAGTGGAGCCCCGAGTCCCTCGAGGCCGCTCGCAAGCTGAACGCCGAGCTGCTCGAGAGCGAGCGCTGGGTGGGCTCGGTGCTGCCGATCGGCGACGGGATCGGGTTCGCCGCGTGGAACGGGCGCTAAAGCCGCTGCTCCTGATCTCGGCGGCGGTCTCGCTCGTCACCGGCGTGCTGCTCTGGGTCGCGCCGGGCTTCTTTTATGACAACGTCGGCCCGTTCGGGCCGCGCAACGGCCACTACATGGCCGACGTGGCGACCTTCTACCTGGCGCTGGGAGTAGCTGAGTACGTCGCCGCGCTGCGAACGTCGTGGCGGGTGCCCGTGCTAACCGTGGCCGTGGTCCAGAGCGCGCTCCACGCGATCAACCACCTGATCGACATCGGCAACGCCGACCCGGGGTGGCTCGGCCCGGTCGACTTCGTCGGGATCGCGCTCGCCACCGCGCTGCTCGCCTGGATGCTGTCGGCGGCGCGGCGACCCGCCTCCAGATGAGGGTCTTCGTGGCCGGCGCCACGGGCGCGATCGGGCGGCCGCTGCTGCCGAAGCTCGTCGCGGCCGGCCACGAGGTCACCGGCATGACCCGCTCCGAGGAGCGGGCGGCCGCGGTACGCGAGGCGGGCGCGCAAGCAGTGGTCTGCGACGTGTTCGACGACCAGGCGCTGGGCACAGCGATGGCAGAGGCGGCCCCGGAGGTGGTGGTGCACCAGCTCACCGCGCTGCCGCACCGCTTCGACTTTCGCGACGACGACCTATACACGGCCACCAACCGGCTCCGCGGGGAGGGCACGCGGATCCTGCTGGGCGCCGCTGCCGCGGCGGGGGCCCGGAGGATGGTGGCCCAGAGCATCTCGTTCGTGAACGAGAAGCCGGACACCGGCAAGTACGGAGAGGCCAGTGCCACGGTGCTGGACATGGAGCGGGCCGTGGCCGGCTCGACCGAGCTCGAGGGCCTTGTGTTGCGATACGGCTTCTTCTACGGGCCGGGGACCGCCTACGGCGAGCAGGGCTCCTCCACGGCCGACGTGCGCAAGCGGCGCTTCCCGGTGATCGGCCGCGGCGAGGGCGTCTTCTCCTTCATCCACGTGGACGATGCGGCGGACGCCACAGTGGCCGCGGTCGAGCGCGGGGCGCCGGGGGTCTACGACGTCGTGGACGACGAGCCCGCCCCCATGCGCGACTGGGTGCCCGTCTTCGCGGAGGCGGTCGGCGCCAAGAAGCCGCGTCGTGTTCCGGCCTGGCTGGCCGGCTTGGTGGCCGGCAAGGAGGTGGTGGGCTTCGCCACGCGGATGGAGGGCGCCTCCAACGCCGAGGCCAGGGCCGAGCTCGGCTGGCAGCCGAGCTGGCCGAGCTGGCGCCAGGGCTTCCGCAGCGCCCCGCGGTAGTTCGCGAAGCACCTGGCTCGGCCAGGTGCGCACGCTCGCTATCAGCGCGTGATCGCCAAGGCCAGTGGGATGAAGAGCGTGGCCAGCATCACGAACAGGACTCCGATGGCCACCAGGGTCTTCGACTGCCACAGGTGGCCGGCGCCACCGATCAGGAAGCCGGCGAAGAACAGCACGATGAAGTAGGTCGGCGAGACCTGGAAGCCGCCGGACTGGTCGGGGCCCTTGGAAGGGTCGAGGAACTGATCAGCCATCACCACCACGAGTCCCGCCACAGGGGCGAAAGTATCCTTCAGCGGGTGAGCGGCGAGTTTCAGTCGATCCAAGAGGCACACGATGGCCTGGGCGCGGCCGGCTACCTGGCGGACGAGTCCACGGCCCTCGTCTCCTTCCTCGCCGCCCGCCTGGGCAAGCCGGTCCTGGTCGAGGGACCGGCCGGAGTCGGCAAGACCGAGCTGGCCAAGGCCATCTCCCGCGCCACCGGCCGCAGCCTGATCCGCCTGCAGTGCTACGAGGGCCTCGACGAGGCCAAGGCCCTGTACGAGTGGAACTACCGCAAACAGCTGCTGCGCATCCAGACCGAGGCCGCCGACGCCGGCTGGCAGGAGGTCCGCGACGACGTCTTCGGCAAGGAGTTCCTGCTGGCCCGCCCGCTGCTGACCGCCATCTCCACGCCCGAGCCCGTGGTGCTGCTGATCGACGAGATCGACAAGACCGACCAGGAGTTCGAGGCGATGCTGCTGGAGGTGCTGTCGGACTTCCAGATCTCGATCCCCGAGCTGGGCGTCGTGGAGGCCACGACGCGCCCGCTCGTGCTGCTGACCTCGAACAACTCGCGCGAGCTGACCGAGGCGCTCAAGCGGCGCTGCCTCTACCTCTGGCTGGACTACCCGGACGTGGAGCGCGAGCTCGAGATCGTGCGCCTGCACGCCCCCGAGCTGGAGGAGGGCATGGCGCGCAAGCTCGTGGAGATCATCCAGATGGTGCGCCAGCTCGACCTGAAGAAGCCGCCCTCGATCGCCGAGTCGATCGACTGGGCGCGGGCGCTCCTCCTGCTGGGCGCGGAGGACGTGGACGCCGAGGTGCTGAAGCAGACGATGTCGATCATCGTCAAGCACCGCACCGACCTCGACCTGGTGGCCGAGCGCGTTGGTGTGAAGCTGGGCGATGGAATCCTCGGGGCGCAGCGGGCCGGTTAAGCGCGGCCTCTACGGCCCGCTGCCGGAGGCCGGGCCGCCGGGGATGGCGCCGCGGCTGCTCGAGTTCGCGGACGAGCTCCGCCAGGAGGGCATGGCCGTGGGCACCTCCGAGCTGCTCGACGCCTTCCAGGCGCTCGACGCGGTGAGCTGGACCTCGCGCGAGGACTTCCACGAGGCGCTCGCAGCGACGCTTGCGAAGTCGCAGGAGGACCGCCACGTGCTGGACGTGCTGTTCGAGCGCTTCTTCTTCCGGGCGGTCGAGCGCCAGGCCGTGGACCGGGGCCTCAAGGAGGAGCGCTTCGCCGGCGCCGAGGGCCTGGACCTCGAGGCACTCAGGGAGCGGATCCGCGACGCCATCCGCGCGGGCTCCGACGGCGAGATGCGCGACCTGGCACGGCTGGCCATCGCGGCCTTCGGGCGCCAGGGGGAGGGCTCCGGCGTGATCGGCGTGGACGTGCAGCGCATCCGCCGCACGCTCGGCCTGAAGGGCGAGAAGGCCGGCGCCCAGCTGCCCGACCCCGACTCGGTGCCGCGCGAGCACCTTCAGGCCTTCGAGCGCCACGTGCGGCGCGAGCTCGAGCGGGCGCTGATCGAGCGCACCCAGGCGCTGCCCCCGGCCAAGCCGCTGCGCGAGCTCGACCGCGCGCTGCCCTCGAGCCCCGCCCAGGACGTGGCCGCCGTGCACCGCGTGGTGGCGCAGCTGAAGCGCCGCCTGGCCACGCAGGGAAAGGAGCAGCGCGGCCGCCGGCGCTCGTCGGTGATCGACGTGCGCCGCACGATGCGCGCCTCGCTCGAGACCGGCGGCGTGCCGCTGAACGTGAAGTACCGCCCGCGGCGCCCGCGGCGCCCCGAGCTGTTCGTGCTCTGCGACGTGTCCACCAGCGTGACCAGCGCCTCGGTCTTCTTCCTGTCCATGCTCCACGCCCTCCACGACTCGTTTCGCAAGCTGCGCTCGTTCGTGTTCGTCGAGCGGGTGTCGGAGGTGACCGAGGTGTTCGAGCGCGAGCGCAACTTCGCCGACGTGGCGCGGGCGATCGGCTCGGACGCCGGCGTGGCCGACGTGTCGGGCTACACCGACTACGGGCGCGTATGGGTGGAGTTCCTGGACCAGGTGGTCGACGACCTCGACCCCCGCTCCACCGTGATCGTGCTCGGCGACGCGCGCACCAACGGCCGCGAGCCCCACGCCGCCGTGTTCGCCCACCTGTCCGAGCGCGCCGGGCGGACGTTCTGGATGAACCCCGAGCCCCGGCTTTACTGGAACTACGGCGACTCGGTGATGGCCGCCTACGAGCCCTTCTGCGACGGCGTGTTCGAGTGCTGGACGACCAAGCAGCTGGAGGGGTTCGTGAACGCGATCGCCGAGCTGGGGCCGGTGCGGACGACCTAGCGGTTGGCCTCAGGGTGGGGTGCAGGCTGATCCCACTTTGGCCGCCACGATCGGCTCAAATGGGAACAGGGGCCCGGGGCGGCACGCCCGAGGACCCGCCAACCGCGCCCGAGTGCCCCTTACAGGGACGGCCTCCCCTGCCGATACCTCTCCAGTGGCGCCTCACGAACGTCTGAGACGCGAGCCGAACCCCGTTCGCGCTCGCGACGCCGAGCGCGAGGGGCGCATGGAGAGCCAGATGGCCCGCCTGGGCGCGGTGGCCGACCTGGGCCAGCAGGCCCTCGAGGGGATCGGCCTGGCCCAGTTGCTCCACCAGGCCGTCGAGCTGGTGGTGGACAGCCTGGAACTGGACTTCTGCCAGGTGTGGGAGCTGCTGCCCTCCGGCGACGCCCTGC
>JBBQRG010000057.1:0-19621 GCA_038215095.1 Solirubrobacterales bacterium
CGACGGCCGCTGCGTGAACAAGAAGGCGATCGAGTCGCTGGTGAAGTGCGGCGCCTTCGACTCGCTGGGCGCCTCGCGCACCGGCACCTTCCAGGTCCTCGTCCAGGCGCAGGGCGCCGGGCAGAAGCACCAGCAGGACGCGCAGGTGGGGCAGGGCTCGTTCTTCGAGCTGGACGGGGGAGGGGCCGCCGAGCAGGCCCACCACGACCTGCCGGTGCCGCGCCTCGAGGACCGTCGTGAGGAGCTGAACGCCTGGGAGAAGGAGACGCTCGGCCTGTTCCTCTCGAGCCACCCGCTGAAGGAGGTGCGGGCGGCGCTGCGAGCGAAGGTCGAGTGCTCGCTGGCGGAGCTCGGCTCCAAGAAGGACGGCGACTGGGTCACCGTCGGCGGCATGATCGCCGAGTGCAAGCGCATCCGCACGCGCAAGGGCGACCCGATGATGTTCGCAACGCTCGACGACCTCGAAGGCCAGGTGGAGATGCTCGTTTTCAACTCCGCCTATGCGAAGAACGAGCAGCAGGTCGACACCGACAAGATCGTGATCGTGCGCGGCCGCGTGGACGTGAAGGAGCAGGGCGAGGTGAAGATCGTCGCGCAGGAGGTCGAGCCGTTCGAGCCGACGGCCGAGGAGGTCGCGCGCGCGGCCGCCGCCGAGCCCGCCGAGGCGGTGCTGCGGCGGCTCACCTTGCACGTGGCTCCGGGGGTGCCGGACTCGTTCCTGGAGGAGCTGAAGGACATCGTTGGACACCACCCCGGCGAGCACGAGCTGCTGCTTGCGGTGGGGCCGAGGCGGCTGCTGCTGGGACCCGACTTCAGGGTGTCCGGAGACAGGGCCTGCCAGGCGGAGCTGGGCGGCCTTCATGGCGCCGCCCGCGTGATTGCGTAGCTCTACACTGACGGGCGTGTCGACGCCTTCCACGCAGGCCCGCGAGGTCCACGAGTGCCGCCAGTGCTGCTCGTTCTGCGACCGCGTCGTGCATCCCTCCGGCTGCATCGCGTCGGGCTGTCCCTATCTCTACCTCTACGACGACGAGGACACGGGGCGGCGCTTCATGGGCTGCATGAACAAGGTGTTCCGCGGCGAGATCGACGTGGAGATGTTCGAGGCCGCGCAGCGCACCCGCCACGGCTACGGTGGCGTGAAGATGACCGGCATGCCGATCTCCCACTGCCGCACCACCGTGGAGCGCGCCTACGACGGTCACGGCGACCCGTTCGACTGCGTGAACCCCGGCTTCTTCCAGAAGCCCGAGGTCGACGAGCAGTTCGACCTCAGGGACGTTCTCTAGCGGAAGCACTCGGCTCGGCCGAGTGCGCACCGTCCCCTATAGCCACCAGGGCGAGCTCGATGAAGGACAGCAGCTCGGGCTTCAGGGTCGTGAGCGGCGCCTTCTCGCCGGCCAGCAGGTGGGAGATCACGACGCGGTTCACGCCGCCCACCACCGCGGCCACGACCGTGCTGGACACGGGCACCACCTTCGGGTCCTGCGCGCGCGCCCGCTCGTGCAGAAGCTGGAGCAGGGCGCTGGTGCGATCGCGGCGCTGCTTCCAGCGCTCGCGCGCGGCGTCGCCCGCGGCCCAGAACTCGATCATGTGCGCGCGCGTGAAGGCGAGGTCCGCGTCCAGGAAGCCGAGCCACGTGGACAGCACGGCGTCGAGCGTCTCGCGCCAGTCCTCGAGCCCGCTGCCGGCGTCGGCCATGGCCTCGAAGATCGCCTTGGCGCCGGTGTCGTAGGCGGCGAGGAAGCAGTCCTCCTTGTCCTGGAAGTGCTCGTAGAAGGTCTTGCGCGACACGCCCGCGCGCTCGGTCACGTCGGCCACCGTTGTGGCCGGGTAGCCGCGCTCGGCCACGGCGTCGGTGATCGCGCAGATCAGCCGGCCGCGCTGCGAGGCGCGAAGGCCGGCACGCAGGTTCGGGATCGGGTGGCGGGGGAGGACCTCGATGTCAGAAACCGTAGTGTTCCTCGGCGGGAGGGCCGATTTTCGCAGTCCTGCCCGGATCAGCCGGCGCTGGCAACCGCGCGCTCGTAGTGGGGCACGAGCCCGGCCCAGCCCGCGCGGTTGCGCCGGCGAAGCTCCTCGCCCCGCGCCCCCAGCCGCTCGAAGCCGCTGTGCACGACCGTCACGGTGGTGGCTTCGCCGTCGGCCGCGAAGCGCACCTCCACCTGGGTGGCCTCGGCGCGCGCGCCGTAGATGTGCCACAGGTAACGCAGCCGGTTCGGCGGCTCGAAGTCGAGGATCTCGCCCCAGTCGTGCTCGACGCCCGCCGGCGTCCGCTCGAAGATGCGGCCGCCGCTGTGCGGTTCGAGTACCACGGCCAGGTCCGGGTCGCCGGAGCGCGAGTGCCCGCGCGGCCACCACTGCGAGAAGCGCGCCGTCCAGACCTGGAAAGCGTGCTCTGGGGAGCACCCGACCTTGAACTCGAGCTCGAGCGCTTCGCTCACCGGCGTTGCTCCTGGGTGTTCTCGGCGAGCAGGCGGAAGCGGGTGGCCGCCTGGCCCCACAGGTCCGCCATGTACGCGCGCATCGCGTCCGCCCCCTCGTCGTGAAGCCGGTAGACGCGCCGAGTGCCCTCGGCACGATCGGTCACGAGGCCGGCCTGCTTGAGCAGTCGCAGGTGCCGCGACACGGCCGGGCGGCTGATCGGCAGCTCGTCGGACAGCGAGCGCACCGAGCGGTCACCGGCACGCAGCAGCTCGACGATCGCCCGGCGGTTGGGGTCGCCCAAGGCCTCGAAGGCGTCGTCGGCAAGAGCCATGGTAACTTCCAGGTTACCCATGGAGTCCTACGAGTCCACGGCGCTGATCGAGGCAGACCCCGCCACGATCTGGGCCATCCTGATCGACGCTCCGGCCTACCCGACCTGGAACTCCGGCGTGAAGTCGATCGAAGGGCGCATCGAGCCGGGGGAGAAGCTGAAGCTCACCTCGGAGGCGGCCCCGGGGCGTGCCTTCCCGCTCAAGGTGACCGAGTTCAAGCCGGGCGAGGCGATGACCTGGAGCGGCGGCATGCCGCTCGGCCTCTTCAAGGGCGAGCGCTTCTTCCGGCTGGAGCCCTTGGGCGGGGCGACCAGGTTCACGATGCGCGAGGAGTACTCGGGCCCGATGCTGTCGCTGATCTGGCGCTCGATGCCCGACCTGCAGCCCTCCTTCGACCAGTTCGCGATCGCCCTGAAGCAGCGCGCCGAGCGCGGCGCTTAGCCCTTCTTCCGCCCGCGCCGCTTGCGCGACCGCAGCCCGTTGCGCCGCAGCTCCTTGAGGCGGTCCACGTCGACCTTGTCGGGCGCGTGCCCCGAGGTGCCCGGGCCCTCGAACATCGCGGGCAGGCCCTCGAAGCGCGGCTCGGAGAGGAAGGCGGCACACCCGCGGGCGCCCAGCTCGCCCTCACCCGGGATGGCGTGACGGTCGCGGTTCGATCCGAGCGGCGTCTGGGAGTCGTTCACGTGCAGGCAGCGCAGGCGGCCCTTGCCGACGACCTTCTCGCAGTCGTCGATGACCCCGGCGAGCTTGTCGGCGGTGGTGATGTCGAAGCCGGAGGCCAGCATGTGGCAGGAGTCGAGGCAGAGCCCGATCCGCTCGTGGCCGCCGCTCAGCTCGATCAGCTCGGCCAGCTCCTCGAAGGAGCGCCCGAGCGTGTTGCCGGCGCCGGCCGTGTCCTCGAGCAGCAGCGGGCAGGAGTCGGTCTCGCCAAGGGCGTGCCGGATCATCTCGCCGACCCGAGCCAGCGCCTCTTCGTGCGGCTCGCCCACCGTCGAGCCGGGGTGCAGCACCACGCCGTCGGCCCCGATCTCGTCGCCCATCGACAGCGCGTGCACCAGCGAGTCGGCCGACTTCTTGCGCATCTCCTTGTCCTTGGTTGCCGGGTTGATCAGGTAGACCGCGTGGATCGAAACCGAGCGGATCGGGCCGTCCTGCATCAGCTCGAGGAAGGCCGCCACGTCCGGCCCCTTCCAGCGCGTGGGGCGCCACTGACGCGGCGACTGATTGAACACCTGGATGGCCTCGCAACCGCGCTCGACCCCGCGCTCGTGGGCGTTCACGAGGCCGCCGGCCGTCGATACGTGGGCGCCGATTAGCATCGAAGTCGCATGAGGGATCGCTTCGCACCGTCTCCCACCGGGCAGCTGCACATCGGCGGGGGGCGCACGGCACTGTACAACTGGCTACTCGCCCGAAAAGAGGGCGGGGCGATGGTGCTGCGGATCGAGGACACCGACCGCGAGCGCTCCACGCCCGAGAACGTGGAGCAGATCCTGGACGCGCTGCGCTGGCTCGAGCTCAGCTGGGACGAGGGCCCGCTGTCGCAGGCCGAGCGGATCGGCCGGCACGAGGCGTGCATAGCCGGCCTCGTGGAGAGCGGCCACGCCTACGCCGACGAGGGCGCCGTGCGCCTGCGGGTGCCTGACGAGGGCGAGACCGTGGTCAGCGACGTGATCCGCGGCGACGTGCGCTTCCCCAACCGCTCGATCGACGACTTCGTGATCGCCCGCTCGGACGGCAGCCCGCTGTACAACCTGGCCGTCGCGGTGGACGACCTCGACATGGGCATCACCCACGTGATTCGCGGCGACGACCACCTCTCGAACACCCCGCGCCAGGTGATGATCCTGCAGGCCCTCGGCGCCCAGCCGCCCGTGTACGCCCACCTGCCGCTGCTCTACGGCCCCGACGGCAAGAAGCTCTCCAAGCGCCACGGCGCGGCGTCCGTGCAGGAGCTGCGCGACGCCGGCTACCTGCCGGAGGCCGTGCGCAACTACATCGCGCTGCTGGGCTGGGGCCTCGACGAGACCACCACGTTCATGACCACGGACGAGCTGATCGCGAACTTCTCGCTCGAGCGCGTGTCCCGCAACCCGGCCGTCTTCGACGAGCAGAAGCTGCGCTGGATGAACGGCCGCTACATGCGCGAGCTGCCGGTGGAGCAGCTCCAGGCACGAATCGAGGCGATGTCAGGGCGCGAGGTGCCGCGCGAGGCGGTGGAGATCTCCCAGGAGAAGATGCAGACGCTCGTGGACTTCTGGCCGCTCGCCGGCTTCCTGGTCGACCGCCCCGACGGGTACGACCAGAAGGCCTGGGACAAGGTCATGGTGGACGGCTCAGCGGAGCGTCTGGAGGCGGCTCGCAAGGCGATCGAAGCGGCCGAGCCGTTCGGGCCGGAGTCGATCGAGGAGGGGCTGCGCGGGCTCGTCGAGCGGCTCGGCGTGAAGCCCAAGGAGGTGTTCCAGCCGATACGCGTGGCGCTCACCGGAACCACCGTCTCGCCGGGCATCTTCGAGTCGGTGGCGGCCCTCGGCCGCGAGGAGGCGCTGGCGCGCATAGACGCGGCCCTCCAGCATGCTCGCGGCGGGGCCTGATCCAGTCTCAACATTTGTTCGATAGCTGCCGATAGCGGGAGGGAGCCGTGGAAGCAGCGATGACCACATCCGCCCGGAAGCCGGACGCCGTTGCCCACAGGCACAACGAGGGACACGGACGCCGGCTGACCGCGGCCTTCGAGGCCCTTGAGGCATTTCCCGCACTCGCCGAGTCGCGCAACCGCGTGCTGCGCGTGGTGCGGGAGGAGAAGACCTCGGTGGGCGAGGTCGTGGCCGCCGTCGAGTCCGACGTGTCGCTCGTGATCGCCGTCCTGCGAATCGCCAACCGCACGGCGCAGCGCAAGCGGGGCAAGATCGCAGCGATCCCGGCCGCCGTCGAGATCATCACCCCAGAGGGCGTCGAGACACTGGCCAAGCGCACCGCGACCTTCGACTTCTTCGAGCGCACCCCGGGCTGGGACCTGATGCCCGAGCGCTTCAGGCTGCACGCCGTGGCCACCCAGTCGGCCGCCGACAGGCTGGCCCGCGAGCTCGACTACGAGGACCGCGACGAGCTGCTCTGCTCGGCGCTGCTGCACGACATCGGCAAGCTGGTCCTGACCCACGCCTACCCGGGCTATCCGGCCCAGATCCACGGCCAGGCGCGCACCCCCGAGGAGCGCATCCACCGCGAGCGGCTCGAGCTGGGCGTCGACCACGCCCTGGTGGGAGGCGTGCTGGCGCGGCGCTGGAGCCTCCCGAACCGGCTGGCCACCGCCATCGAGCGCCACCACTCGGAGACGCCGGATGACATCGAAGCCGCGATGGTGCGGCTGGCGGACATGCTGGCCCACTACGGCCACTCGCAGCCGGTCCACCCGAAGAAGCTGCTCGCCGCGGCCAAGGCCGTCGGCCTGACCACCGAGGAGCTGCGCGCCGTCATGTACGAGCTGCCGCAGGGCAACGGGCAGGCCAAGCGCAACGTCGACCCCTGCCCGCTGTCGGGCCGCGAGGTCGAGGTGCTCAAGCGCCTGGCGGAGGGCAAGGTCTACAAGCAGATCGCGCACGAGCTCGAGCTGTCCACGAGCACTGTGCGCACCCATCTCCACAACACGTACGCGAAGCTCGGCGCGGTCGACCGCGCCCAGGCGGTCCTGATCGCCACCGAGCGCGGCTGGATCTAGCTCAGCGGCGCCCGGACGAGCACGCGAGTGCCTCGCTCGGAGCTCTCGATGTCCAGCCGGCCGCCCAGCAGCTCCGCTCGCTCGCGCATGCTCGCCAGTCCCAGGTGGCCGGGCGGCGAGGTCGCCAGCGGGTCGTCGCCGTCGAAGCCGCCGCCGTTGTCGGTGACGCGCAGCTCCACGTCGCCGTCCACGCTGCGCAGCGAGATCGAAACCGTCTCGGCGCCTGAGTGCCGGCCCGCGTTCACCACGGCCTCCTGCGTGATGCGGAACAGGCCGCCCGCGCACTCGGGCGGCAGCTCGAGCTCCTCCAGGGTGGCCAGCACCTCGAAGCCGTAGCGGCGCTTCCAGGAGGCCATGCAGTTCTCGACGGCGGTCCCGAAGGCCAGCTCCTCGAACGCGTAGGGGCCGAGGTCCACGATCTCGTCGCGCAGCACGCGGATGTTCTGCTCGGTGAGGCTGTGGGCCTCCCCGAGCAGCTCCAGCGCGCGGGGGTTGTCGCCGTCCTCGGTCGCCCGCCGTGCGGCGGAGAGCACCATGTCCAGCCCGATCAGCTCCTGCACGGGACCGTCATGGATCGTCTCGGCGAGGCGCCGGCGCACCTCGGTCTCGGCTCGGATCGTGCGGCGCGACAGCCCGCGCGCCTGCAGCCGCGACGCCGACTCCGTGGTGCGCAGCCGGCCCACCATGAATGCGGTCGCGAGGGCCGAGAGCCCGAAGACCGTCTCGTAGAGGAGCAGCTCGTCGCCCGACGGCCCGCCGTCGCGGATCGCGGACGGGATCACGAGGATTGCCACGCCGGCCGCGGCCAGCGCCAGCCCGCGCCTCTCCCCCTGGAAGTGCGCGTGGACGGCGATCAGGAAGAGGGCGGCAAAGCGCACGGCGGCGTAGGTGTTCGGGGCCACAAGCTCGAGCCCGGCGAGCATGGCGAAGTCCACCGGCGCCACCAGCGGGTGCAGGGGGAGTTCCGGCCGCGACCGGCCCATGACCACCAGGAAGACGCTCCACGGCAGCAGCACGAGGCCCACGACAGCCGCGCCCCTGCCTTCGTACGGGAAGCCGAGCACGACGAGGACCGCGAGCGTGATCAGCGCGAGGGCCACCCGCAACAGGCCGAACAGCTCGAGCGGCCGGTTGGACTCGATCGGCAGGCGCCTGAGCATCAGCGCCCGACCTCGCTGCGCTCGCTTCTCCTCGCAAGCCGCGCGCTCGCCAGCGCGGCGCCGGCGGTGTCGATGGCCCAGTCCACGGGGCTGCCGTGGCGGCCGTGGACGAAGGTCTGGTGGAACTCGTCGGTGGCCGCGTAGGCGCTCGTGATGATGAGGGCGACGAGCGCGGCGCCGCGGACGGACATGCGCGTGCGAAGCGCTCGCCACCAGAGATAGGCCAGCAGGGCGTTCTGGGCGAAGTGGATCAGCTTGCGCCCGACCAGGTCGATCGTGCCGAGCCCCGAGTTCAGGTCGGGCTGCGCCGAGAAGAAGAAGATCGACGCCATCAGCAGCAGCGGCCAGGCCCAGGGGTCCAGACGTCGGAGCAGCGTCACGCGCTTACCCTAAAGTGCCCTCCCGTGCTCGTCATCACGAGCAAGTCTCCCTACGCGGTGCGCGCACTGGCCGAGCTCGCTCGCCGCGGCGACACCTCACCGGTCCCGATCGGCGAGATCGCCCGCGCCCGCGACATCCCCTCCCAGTTCCTGGAGGGCCTCTTCGCGACCCTGCGCCGCGCCGGCATCCTCCAGAGCCAGCGCGGGGTGAAGGGCGGCTACAGCTTCGCCCGCCCGCCGGCCGAGGTCACGGTGCTGGAGGTCGTGGAGCTGCTGGAAGGCGAGCTGGGCGCCGAGGCCGCGGCGAACGGCCAGGTCTGGGTCGAGGCCGTAGGCGCCGCGAGGGGCGTTTTGGCGGCCACGACGATCGCCGAGGTGGCCGAGCGCGAGGCCCAGGCAGCGGGCGCGCCGATGTACTACATCTAGGCTGCGTCGGTCGTCGCGTCAAAGGCGGCGGGGGAGGGCTGGCGCGCCGCGCTGAACGGCTACCGCCTCACTGACTGCTGTGCGACGGGACCTCACCCTTACGGCTAAGGGCGTGGGAGAAAGTACTAGCGCAAACATTGCGGCGGGTTTAGGGTCGCTCTAACCGACCGGGAGGCTCGCCGTGTTCACCAAGCTACGCGCTCGTCTGACCTACGCCAACGTAATGGCGACCGTCGCTGTGTTCATCGCCTTGGGGGGCAGCTCCTACGCGGCGATCACGATCACGGGCAAAAACGTCAAGAACCGTTCGCTGACGGCCAAGGACATCAAGAAGAGCTCCCTCACGACCCGCGAGGTCAAGAATCGCTCGCTGTTGGCGCAGGACTTCAAGGCTGGGCAGCTTCCGGCCGGACCGCGAGGGCAACAGGGCGTCAAGGGAGATAAGGGCGCCCCCGGTCAGGACGGACTGGACGGCACGGCACGTGCCTACGCTTGGGGCGGCGGTGCCGACTGTGCTGCGGTGGTCTTCCCCGACACCTGTCCCCTGCATAAGAACAAGGGGGTCGCCTACATCATTCACGTCGGAAACGGGGTCTACTGCGTAGGTGTGAATGGCATCGACGCAAGTGCGCCGGACAGCCTTGCGATCGTAGCGCCCGAGGAGAGCTCGTCAACCGCAAACGCCTTCGCGGAGTGGCGTGCTGTCAACAACGCGTGTGTGGCCAACGAGTTCGAGGTCGCGACCTTCTACCAGCCCGAGATGAACGTACGAAACGAGGCGGACAACGGCTCGGTGGAGATAAGCGGCCCTCTCACTCTCGGCGGCACCAGCGTGTCGTTCTCGATCACCATTCCGTAATAGCCGTCAGCAGTTACTCCCGGGCACGGTCGCTGTCGAGTCCACGGCCGCAGTAAGCGACGACAACGCGAGGCCGCGCGCGGAGGCCGTGCAGGCGGTCGCTCACCCGGCGCCTGCTCCTAAGCGGGAACCTACGCCGGATCCGATCATGCACTCCGGGCACCAGCGCACTACCGGAGCGCCCCCGCGCCGCGTGAACGGCCGGGGGCATGGCACCGGAGTGGCGACTCCGATGCGCGGCGCAGGTTATCCCCGCGGCCTAGGGGCGCCTCGAGAAGCCCTTGGCGAAGCTTCGCCGGAACCAGGAGCGGCGCTGGGGCTGGACCTCCTCGACCGCCTGATACTCGGTCGGCTCAGCTTCCGGGTGGTTGACCGCCCTGGCGACGCGCTGGGGGCTCAGGCCCATGGCTTCGGCCCGGTGCATCATGCGCTCGATGTCCAGATCGTCCTCGTCCGACGCTTGACTCATGTGTCCATCCCCCTCGCGGGCCGTCCCTCGGGCGGGTCCGTTTCAGTTAATGGCGGCGGTGCTCCGGACCGGGCAGCCTAGACCGCTGAGCGTTCTTTGACTAGAGGCCTTCTGCCCGGCTCCTGGCGCGCCAACCCAAATCGGGCCCAGGGCGCGAACGCCTCCCCCTAGGCGCTAGCGCCTGATGGCGTTGTGGACCTCGAAGATCTCGGGCTCGCCGCTGAACTGGATCCCGCTCTCCTTCAAGATCGGCATGAGGTCCTTGCCAAAGGCCTCGAGCTGCTCCTGCGAGTCCCAGATCTCGCTTACCTTGAGGTCTCCGTCCGTGCCGAAGCAGAGGTGGTGGTCCATACCGTCGGGCGGGAAGTCGAAGTCGGCCTCCTCGAGCTTGCGGATGCTCTCGTCGTACTGGTCGGAGGTCAGGCCGGTGGGGGTGAAGCGAACAACGATGCTCATGTGATCCTTCTGCTCGGGGTCCCAGCGACCCTATACCCTCGGCTTCCTGAGCCCGCCGGCCTTCGTCTACCTGCTCCGCTGCGCTGACGGCAGCCTCTACTGCGGCTGGGCGACCGATGTCGAGCGGCGCCTCAAGGACCACCGGGAGGGCAAGGCGAGCCGCTACACGCGCTCGCGGCTGCCGGTCGAGCTGGCCTGGTCGACCCCGGTGGAGTCGCGTTCGGCGGCGCTGCGCGAGGAGGCGCGCATCAAGCGCCTCCCGAGGGCGCAGAAGGTGCTCCTGATCGGGGGTTGATCGGCGCTCCGCGCAGGCGTAGGGTCGGTTCGAGAGCCCACCCGACGAAAGGGGCCGCCCCATGTCATCTGTCGAGACCAAGAGCTTCGACTCGCCCGACGAGACTCGTCCATTCGAGGGAAAGGGGCAGGCCGACGTCGTTGGGCTCGCCGGTCACACGGTCGCCCGCGGCACGTTCGAGCCGGGCTGGAAGTGGTCCGAGCACGTGAAGCCGATCGCGGGCACGGACTCCTGTGAGGTCTCCCACCTCGGCTATTGCCTTTCGGGAACCATGAAGGTCTACATGGACGACGGCTCGGAGCAGGAGATCCACGCCGGCGACGCCGTGGCCAGCCCGCCCGGCCACGACGCCGAGGTGCTCGGCGACGAGAACTTCGTGATGGTCGATTTCGGCGAGATCGAGCAGTACGCGAAGCGGGACTAGCGCCAGCAGGCGGAGGCGCCCGCGTTACCCTCGTGGCGTGAGCGTCTCCCCGCCCGAGCGGGCCATTTGCCCCAACATCGCCGACCTGGTGGGCAACACGCCCGTGCTCGCCCTCAGCCGCGTCGCGCCGGACTGCGGGGCGCAGCTGTTCGGCAAGCTCGAGGCCTACAACCCGGCCGGCAGCGTGAAGGACAGGATCGGCGTGGCGATGATCGACGCCGCGGAGGCCGAGGGCCGCATCCAACCGGGCCGCACCACGATCGTGGAGGCCACCTCCGGCAACACAGGGATTGCGCTCGCGATGGTGTGCGCCGCGCGCGGCTACGAGCTCGTGCTCACGATGCCGCAAGGGATGAGCCGCGAGCGCGAGGCGCTCCTGCGGATGTACGGGGCGACGGTGTCGATGGTCGAGTCGATGGGCGGCATGGACGAGGCGGTGCAGGCGGCCCGGCAGATCGCCGAGGAGCGCGGCGACTGCTTCATCCCCGACCAGTTCTCGAACCCGGCGAACCCCGAGATCCACCGCCGCACGACCGCCGAGGAGATCTGGCGCGACCTCGACGGGCGCGTGGACGCGCTCGTGGCCGGCGTGGGGACCGGCGGCACGATCACCGGCGCCGGCGAGCGGCTCAAGGAGCACAACGCCGACCTGCAGGTGGTGGCCGTGGAGCCGAAGTCCTCGCCCGTCATCTCCGGCGGGCTGCCCGGCCCGCACAAGATCCAGGGCATCGGGGCGGGCTTCGTGCCGGCGGTGCTGAACCGCGAGGTGATCGACGAGATCGTGCCGATCGGCGACGAGGACGCGATCGATACGGCTCGGCTCTGCGCCCGCCGGGAGGGCGTCCTGTGCGGCATCTCGTGCGGCGCGGCGCTGGCTGCGGCGATCCAGGTGGGCTCGCGGGCCGGCTTCCGCGGAAAGCGGATCGCGGTGGTCATGCCCGACTCGGGCGAGCGCTACATCAGCACTCCGTTCTTCGCGCCCTGATGTTCGGGCTCGGCACATTCACACGTGTGATGCGCGAGGTCCGCGAGGACCTGACCGCCGCGCAGGAGCGCGACCCGGCGGCGCGCAACGTCGGCCGCGCCGAGATCCTGCTGACCTACGGCGGCGTCCAGGCGCTGCTGGCCCACCGCGTCTCGCACGCGCTATACGACGCCGGCGTGCCGATGGTGCCGCGCGCTCTTGCGAACGCGACCAGGGTCGCGACCGGCGTGGAGATCCACCCCGCGGCGAAGATCGGACGGGCGCTCTTCATCGACCACGGCGCCGGCGTGGTGATCGGCGAGACCGCCGAGCTGGGCGACGAGGTCACGATCTACCAGGGCGTCACGCTCGGCGGCACGGGCTTCCGGCGCGGCAAGCGCCACCCGAGCGTCGGCAGCGGGGTGGTCGTGGGCTCCGGCGCCAAGCTGCTGGGGGCGATCGACGTGGGCGACCGGGTCAAGATCGGCGCCAACTCGGTGGTCATCCACGACGTGCCCGCCGGCTCGACCGTCGTGGGCAATCCCGGCCACCCGGTGCGCGTGGAGGGCCGCAGGCCCACCGGCCCCGACGCCGACTGGGCGCACCTCCCAGACCCCGTGGCCGACGCGATGATGGGCCTGGCCAACCGGCTCACAGCCGTCGAGGAGCTGCTGGCCGAGCTGACGGGCCGCAAGCCCGAGGGCGCCGAGGTGCGCAAGCTCCACCGCCGCGGCGGCCCGGACTCAGCCGGCGGCTAGTCGCTCAGTAGTAGACGCTCCGCGTGCGGTGGCGGGGCAGCGCCTTGTAGCGCGGCTCCTGCCCGCGGTTCCAGAGCCAGGTGTCGAGCATGGCCGGCGGCACGCCCAGCTCGCCGGCGATCTGCTCGCAGGCGTGCAGCGCGCAGGCGCGGATCTCCTGCTCCTCGCGTCCGGGCGGCAGCAGCTCTCCGGCGTCGATCTTCGCGGCCAGCTCGGGTGAGTAGCTCAGCACGCCGTCCACCCGCAGCACGTGCGGCACCAGGTTGTCGGCGAAGATCGTGAGCCGGTCGAGGTCGCTGAACTCGGCCACCCCGGCCAAGGCCAGGTCGTTCGGGGTGATCTGCGCGCGCTTGTAGAAGCCGTGGTCGTCGAACAGCGGCATGCCGCTGGCCAGCTGTCCGGCCAGCCGCTCCGCCGAGCCGCCGCAGCCGTCCACGACCTCGGCGGCGCTGCGCTCTCCGAGGAAGGCGCCCAGGTCGCGCAGCGCCTGGCCGTAGAGGGCCATCAGCTCGTGGTCGGGCTCCTGGCCGAGTACCTCCGCCACCGCCGGCCCGTCGAGCTCCCCCAGCTCAGCGTTGCTCCAAGGCCCGCGCTGGCGGAAGCGGTCGGCCAGCGCCCACGCCACCGTGAAGTAGCCGGAGCGCCCGTCGCGCTTTCGCAGGGTGGGGAACCAGCCCGAGCCGAAGTTGATCGAGTCGAGCGCGACCAGAAACGCGATCACGTCCTCGCGCGAGCCCTCCAGGTAGTGGGCCTCGGGATCGAGCACCGGCGGCGGCCCCGGCTCCACGTCGCCGAGGCAGTCGAGCTCGATCCGCACCGAGCGCGCCGAGCCGGCTGTCTCGGCGCAGGAGCGGCGCACCTCGTCGAGCAGCGACATGTCTCCTTCTTACACTGCGCCGCGTGACTGATGCCTTCGCCTGCCGGTCACTCGAGAAGCGCTATGGGCAGACGGTGGCCCTCGGCGGCGTCGACCTGAGCGTGGAGCCCGGCCAGCTCGTGGGCCTGCTGGGCCCCAATGGCGCGGGCAAGTCCACGCTCACGAAGATCGCCTGCGGCCTGGTGCGCCAGAGCGGCGGCAGCGCCATGGTGGATGGCGCGCCCGCCGGGTCGGCGCCCGCGCGTGCGGCGATCGGCTACCTGGCCGAGCTGTTTCGCTTCCCCGGCTGGCTGCGCGCCCACGAGCTACTCGAGCTGCACCAGCAGCTGGCGCGCTCGGAGGGAGGGGCGGCCGAGCGCGGCGAGCTGCTCGAGCTGGTGGGCCTGGCCGAGGCGGGCTCCGTGCGGGTGGACGCGATGTCGAAGGGCATGCAGCAGCGGCTCGGCATCGCCCAGGCGCTGGTGGGATCGCCGCGGCTGCTGCTGCTCGACGAGCCCACCAGCGCGCTCGACCCCGTTGGCCGGCGGATCGTGCGCGACCTGCTGCAGGAGCTGCGCCGCCGCGACGTCGCGGTGCTGCTGAACTCGCACCTGCTGAGCGAGGTCGAGCTGGTGTGCGACAGCGTGGCGATCCTGCTGGCCGGCCGCATCGTCGCCCAGGGCAGCCCGGCCGAGCTGAGCCGGCCGCGCGGGGTGGAGGTCGAGACCGCGAGCGGGGTGCGCACCTTCGGCGAGGCCGGCCGCGACGATGTGCCCGGCATCGTGGCCCGGCTGGTGGAGGAGGGCGAGCAGGTCTACGCGGTGCGCATGCTCGGCTCCACGCTCGAGGACACCTATCTCACCGCGGTGGGGGCGACGTGAGCGACGTCGTCGCGATCGCCCGCTACGCGCTGCGCGAGTCGCTGCGCCGAAGGGTCTTCCTCGTGGTGCTGGTGCTCACCGTCGCGTTCCTGGCGCTGTACGCGCTCGGCACGAACGTGGCCTTCAACGAGGTGGAGAAGGTGGGCGCCGGCCCGGGCCTCGACGACAAGGTGCTCACCGGCTCGACGCTGCTCGGGCTGTCGATGTTCACGACGCTGTTCCTGGGTGCGGTTCTTGCCGCCTTCCTGACGCTCGGCGCGGTGCGCGGCGACGCCGAGGGTGGGCTGCTGCAGCCGCTCGTGGTGCGGCCGGTGGGCCGCGACGCGCTGCTGGCCGGCCGCTTCGCCGCCGCGGCCGCCGTGTGCGGCGGCTACGTGCTCGCGGTGTACACGGCCTCCGTCCTGATCACGGGCGCCGCCGGCGGCTGGTGGCCGGACAGCGTAGTGTCGCCCGGCCTCGGCCTCGCGCTGGGCGTGGTGGTGATCGCCGGCCTCTCGCTGCTCGGGTCCGTCTTCCTTGCCTCCACGGCCAATGGCATCGCGATCTTCATGGTCTTCGGGGCCGGCCTGGCCGCGGGCCTGCTGGGCCAGATCGGCGACGCCCTGAAGGTGCACGCGCTCGAACGCGTGGCCGACGTGACCTCCTGGGTCCTGCCGTTCGAGGCGCTCTACCAGAACGGCCTCGCCGCGCTGACCACCGACGCCGGCGGCCTCACCGGCGTGATCGTGCGCTTGGGCCCCTTCGGCGGCGCCCAGCGAGGCGGCGCGACGCTCTGGGTCTGGGCCTTCGCCTACCTGGGCCTCGTGGCCTTCGCCACCCGCTCGGCCTTCGCCCGCCGCGACCTCTAAGCGGTCGCGGCGCAGCCGGCCGAGCCGGCTGCTTGCCCAAAGGCGCGCTCCGGTCGCGCCCTTATCCTCAATGGCGTGAGCACAATCGCGGAGGGAGCGAAGCGACTGGCCAGCGCCGCAGGCGCTGCCGAGGCCCTGCTCGAAGGGCTCAACGAGCCCCAGCGCGAAGCCGTCAGCCACGGCGAGGGCCCCCTGCTGATCCTGGCCGGGGCCGGCTCGGGCAAGACGCGGGTGCTCACCCACCGGATCGCCTACCTGGTCGGTACCGGCCAGGCCCGACCGAGCGAGATCCTCGCCATCACCTTCACCAACAAGGCGGCCGGCGAGATGCGCGAGCGGGTGGAGATGCTCGTCGGCAACCGCGCCCGGGCGATGTGGGTGATGACCTTCCACTCCGCCTGCGCCCGCATGCTGCGCGCCGACGCCGAGCGGCTCAACTACACGCGCGGCTTCACGATCTACGACTCGTCCGACTCGCTGCGCCTGATCAAGCAGTGCATGGACCAGCTCGACGTCGACCCCAAGCGCTTCGCGCCGCGGGGCATCCAGAACCAGATCTCCGACGCGAAGAACCAGCTGCTCGACGCCGAGGCCTTCAGGCTGAAGGTGGGCTCCTTCTTCGAGCAGACCGCCGCCGACGTGTACGAGCTCTACGAGCAGCGTGCGCACGCCAACAACGCGATGGACTTCGACGACCTGCTGTTCCGCTGCGTGAACCTGCTCGAGCTGTTCCCCGAGGTGCGCGACCGCTACCGCAGCTCCTTCCGCCACGTACTGGTCGACGAGTACCAGGACACGAACCGCGCCCAGTACCGCTGGCTGCAGCTGCTCTCGGAGGAGCACCGCAACCTCTGCGTGGTCGGCGACGACGATCAGAGCGTGTACAGCTTCCGGGGCGCCGACATCCGCAACATCCTCGACTTCGAGCGAGACCTGCCCGACGCCCAGGTAGTCAAGCTCGAGCAGAACTACCGCTCCACCCAGACCGTCCTGTCCGCGGCCAACGCGGTGATCGAGAACAACCGCGCGCGCAAGGAAAAGCGCCTCTGGAGCGACCTCGGCAAGGGCGAGCCGGTGCACGTCCGCGAGCTCGAGGACGAGCACGCCGAGGCGCGCTTCGTCGTGTCGGAGGTGGAGCGCCTCGTCGAGGAGGGCGGCTCGCGTGACGAGATCGCGATCTTCTACCGGACCAACGCCCAGAGCCGCGTGCTCGAGGACATGCTCGTGCGCTACGGCGTGGGCTACCAGGTGATCGGCGGCACGCGCTTCTACGACCGTGCCGAGATCAAGGACGCGCTCGCGTACCTGAACCTGCTCGTGAACCCGCAGGACGTGGTCGCCTTCGCGCGTGTGGTGAACTCGCCGCGGCGCGGCATCGGGGCCACCTCGCAGGCGCGGATCCTCAACCACGCGAACACGCTCGGGGAGGCGGTCTGGGACGTCGCGGCGGCACCGGAGGCCATTCCCGGCCTCGGCGCGGCGGCCGTCAAGGCGGTCGACCGCTTCATGTCGGTGATGGTGCGGCTGCGCGAGCGCGCCGACGGCGGCGCCTCGGTGGGGGACCTGCTCGAGGAGACCCTCAACGAGACCGGCTACGTGGACGCGCTGGAGGCCGAGCGCACGATCGAAGCGCAGGGCCGGCTCGAGAACCTCGAGGAGCTCGTGGGCATGACGCGCGAGTACGACGCCAGCGCAGAGGAGCCCTCGGTGGAGGAGTTCCTCCAGCAGGTGGCGCTCTTCTCCGAGCAGGACGCGCTCGACGACGACGAGGGCATCGTCACCCTGATGACGCTGCACAACGCCAAGGGGCTCGAGTACCCGACCGTCTTCATCATCGGCTGCGAGGACGGCGTGTTCCCGCACATGCGCTCGATCGAGTCGGGCGACATCGAGGAGGAACGCCGGCTCTGTTACGTCGGGATGACCAGGGCCAAGCGCGAGCTCTACCTGACCTCAGCCCGCACGCGCGCCCTGTTCGGCAATCGCGAGTGGAACATCCGCAGCCGCTTCATCGACGAGATCCCGATCGAGCTGACCGACCGCGACGCGGACGAGCCCACCGGCCCGGCCGCGGCAGCGCGCTGGGACCAGGGCGGAGCCACCCAGACGCGCCCCGAGCCGAAGACCCGCGCCTCCTTCTCGCTCGGCGACGACGTGGTCCACGCGAACTTCGGCGAGGGCGTCGTCACGGGCGTGGAGCCAGGCGGCCTCGTGGTGGTGCGCTTCGCGGTCGACGGCTCCGAGCGCAAGCTGATGGCCGACTACGCGCCGCTGAAGAAGCGAGCCGGATGAGCGCTCGCATCATCGACGGCAACGCGGTCGCGGCCCGCGTTCGCGAGCGCGTGGCGGCGGACGTCAAGGAGCTGCCCTCGCCGCCGGGCCTGGCCACGATCCTCGTCGGCGAGGACCCCGCCTCGGCCACCTACGTGCGGATGAAGCGCGAGGACTCAGCCCAGGCGGGCATCGAGTCGTTCCACCACGAGCCGGGCGCCGACGTGTCGCAGCAGGAGCTGGCCGAGCTGGTCGACGCGCTGAACGCCGACGAGCGCGTGCACGGCATCCTGCTCCAGCTGCCACTGCCGGAGGGCCTCGACCAGGACCCGCTGATCTCGGCGATCGACCCGGGCAAGGACGTGGACGGGCTCACACCGATCAACGCCGGCCTGCTCATGCAGGACCGCGAGGGGCTGGTTCCCTGCACGCCCGCGGGCGTGATGGAGCTGCTCGCGGAGGCCGGGGCCGAGCTCGAAGGGGCGCGGGCGGTGGTGCTGGGCCGCTCGATCCTGGTGGGCAAGCCGCTGGCGCAGCTGCTGTTGAAGGCGAACGCCACCGTCACCCACTGCCACTCGCGCACACGGGATTTAGCGGCGGTGTGCCGTGAGGCCGACGTGCTGATCGCGGCGGTGGGCTCGCCGGGACTCGTCACGGCGGAAATGGTGCGCGAGGGCGCGATCGTGATCGACGTGGGCACCAACCGCGGCGAGCACGGCCTCGTGGGCGACGTGGACTTCAACTCCGTCAGCCAGGTGGCCGGCGCGATCACGCCGGTGCCGGGCGGGGTCGGGCCGATGACCCGCGCGATGCTGCTCTCCAACACCGTCCTGGCCGCGCGCCGGCGCCTCGAAGCGCGTCACGAGCCCGCGACCCCGCGCTAGGCTGGCGCTCCGATGGACCTGCGACGCCTACGCGCGGGCGAGTGGATCGCCGCCCTGGGGGGAGTCGCCCTGCTGGTCGCCCTGTTCCTCCCCTGGTACGACGAGGGTGCGGCCAGCCCCACGGGCTGGGAGTCATTCGCCGTGGTCGACGTGATCCTCGCGCTGGTCGGCGTAGCCGCGGTGCTGCTGCTCGTGGTCACCGCCCAGCAGCGCAGCCCGGCGTTGCCGATCGCGATGGCGTCTCTGCTCACGCTCGGCGGCGTGTTGGTTCTGGTGCTCGCGTTGATCCACGTCGCCGACCTGCCCTCCGACGCGAGCGCGCGCGACGCCGGGGTGTGGCTGGGCCTGGCCGCCTCGCTGGGGATCTTCGCCGGCGGCGCGCTGGCCATGCGCGACGAGCGGCTCTCCACCGCGGGCCGCCACGTCGACCTCACCGGCCGCCCGACGCCGGAGCCGCCGGAGATCGAGGCCTGGCGAGCCCCAAGCCCCGGGCAATGACCTTCGCCCGGCTGCGCGCCTGGGACTGGGTCGCCTTCATCGCGGCCCTGGCCCTCTTATTCGTGACGGCCACCGACTGGTACAGCACGAAGGCGGGCGACGCGGCGCGCCAGGTCGAGAAGAACGCCCAGCCCCACGGAGCGATCGCCGGCGAGGTCGAGCGCACCGTGCAACACGATGCGCGCATCGAGGCCGAGAGCCAGGAGAAGAACGCCTGGCAGGCTACCGGCGCGATCGACCGGGTGATTCTGATCGGCCTCCTGGCCACCTCCGCCCTTGGTGTGTTCGCCGCCTTCAGCGCCGCATCGGAGCGCGTCTGGCGCGGCGCCATACCGCCCGCCGGCCTGGCCGGCATCACGGCCGGCGTCACGGCTCTGCTCGTCCTCTACCGCGTGGTTCAGGAGCCGGGCTTGGACGAGTCCACCACGGTGAAGCTCGGCGCGCCGCTGGCGCTGCTCGTGCTGGGCGTGATCGGCTTCGCGAGCGCAAGCGCCCTGCGAGCGCCGCCGCGGGAGGGCAAGGCGCCGTGGAGCAAGGAGAAGGCGGCGGCTTGAGCCTGGAGCCGGGCCTCGAGCGCAGCGACGAGTTCGAGGTGGCCGGCCCGCTGACCACCGACGTGGGCGGCACGATCGGCACCAGCGTGCTCTCCACGCCCGGGATGATCGGGATGATGGAGCGCACCGCCTCGATCCTCGCCTACAAGCAGCTGGGCGAC
>JBBQRG010000058.1:0-19234 GCA_038215095.1 Solirubrobacterales bacterium
GAGGTGGAAGCAGACCTCGGTGCGCAGCGTGTCGCGCGCCGCGAGGCCGGCCGGGGCCGCGCCGGCGTCGAGCAGCGCGTCCCAGACGGCCTCGGCGGCATCGGGCGCCAGCAGCAGCTCGACGCCGTCCTCGCCCGTATAGCCGGTGCCGCAGACGAGCATCGGCGAGCCGAGGACCTCGACCGTGGCGGTGTGCATGCGGGCGGGCAGCTCGCCGGCGGCGAGCGTCTCGACGATCGCCCGCGCCCGCGGCCCCTGGACGGCCAGCATCGCGTGGTCGTCACGACGGTCTGAGACCTCGACGTCGAAGCCGGCCGCATGGCGCCTGAGCCGCGCGAGGTCGGAGTCGTGGTTCGAGGCGTTCGTGACGGTCAGGTAGCGCTCGTCGCCGAGCCGGTAGGTGAAGAGGTCGTCGAGCACGCCGCCGTCCTCGCGGCAGAGCACCGAGTACTGGGCGCCGCCCGGCGCCAGCCGTGAGACGTCGTTGGAGAGCACGTGCTGGAGGAAGCGCTCGGCGTCGGGACCGCTGGTCTCGACCTGCCCCATGTGCGAGACGTCGAAGACGCCGGCGTCGGTGCGCACCGCCACGTGCTCCTCGCGGACGCCGGCGTACTGGACGGGCATCTCCCAGCCGGCGAAGGGCACCAGCTTCGCGCCGGCGGCGAGGTGGCGGCCGTGCAGCGGGGTGCGGCGCAGCGTCTCGGCGGGCACGCCGCGGACCCTAGATGATTGATTCCACGGCCGGCGGGACGCGGCTCGGGCTGCTTTGCGGCGGCGCTAACGGTCGCGCAGGAACGACGGGATGTCTATGTCGTCGTCGGAGATCTCCAACGACGACCGCTGGCGATCATCGACCTTGGGGTTGCGATCGGGTCGCGAGTCGCGAATCAGGTCGCGACGCTCGCGCGGCCGCTTATAACCGCGGTCGAAGCCGGTGGCGATCACTGTCACGCGCACCTCGTCTGCGAGCTGCTCGTCGATCACGGCCCCGAAGATGATGTTGGAGTTCGCGTCAGAGGCGCCCTGGATAATCTCGGCGGCCTCGTTGACCTCGAAGAGGCCGAGGTCCTTGCCACCGGTGATGTTGAGCAGGATGCCGGCGGCGCCCTCGACCGACTCCTCGAGGAGCGGGGAGGAGATCGCGGCCTTGGCCGCCTCGACGGCCCGGCTCTCGCCGTTGGCCGAGCCGATCCCGATCAACGCGGTGCCGGCGTCGTGCATGATCGTGCGCACGTCCGCGAAGTCCAGGTTGATCAGGCCGGGGATCGTGATCAGGTCGGTGATGCCCTGCACGCCCTGGCGCAGCACGTTGTCGGCCTCGCGGAAGGCGTCGAGGATGCTCGTGCGGCGCTCCACCACCGCCAGCAGCTTCTCGTTGGGAATCACGATCAGCGTGTCCACCATCTCGCGGAGGCGCTGGATGCCCTCCTCCGCCTGGCGGCCGCGCTGGGCGCCCTCGAAGTCGAACGGGCGCGTGACCACGCCGACGGTGAGCGCGCCGATCTCCTGCTTTGCGACCTCGGCGATGACAGGAGCGGCGCCGGTGCCGGTGCCGCCACCCTCGCCGACCGTCACGAACACCATGTCAGCGCCCTTCAGCGCCTCCTTGATCTCGTCGCGGCTCTCGTTGGCCGCGCCGTAGCCCACCTCGGGGTTCGCGCCGGCCCCAAGGCCGCGCGTGAGCTGGTCTCCGATCTGCAGCTTCTGGTCGGCGTCGCACATCTGCAACGCCTGCGCGTCCGTATTCACGGCGACGAACTCGACGCCCTTCAGGCCCGCGTCGACCATGCGGTTCACGGCATTGGTGCCGCCGCCGCCGATGCCGACGACCTTGATGACCGCCAGGTAGCTCCCAGTGTCCATAGCTTCTCTCTACCGTCCCAATCTCAAGCGGGCGTCGAGGGTTCCCGGCCTCGGCGAACACCGCAAAGTCCTGCACTCTAGGGACATATCGGCGGAGATGTCAATCGACCCCGCAACAATTCGTGCAGGCCAACCCTAAGCCCCTGGTGGAGAGTTGGGCCGAAGCTCGACTCACGGTTGAGGGTTGACCGCAGCGCCGCCTCCAGCCCCCGCCTGCGGCTGGGGCGCGCTCGGGGACGGGCCCTGCTGCGGCGCCGGTGCCTGGCTGGCCGGCGGGGCAGGTGTGGCCTGGGGCTGCGCCGCCTGGCCCGCCGCGGCGCCTGGCGAGGCCGTCGGCGCGGAGATGGTGGGGCTCGTCGCAGGGGCCTGGGGCGCTGGCGTGTCCGCGGGCCCGGGGACCGGCGCCACGGGCGCGAGCGTCTGCGCCGCCACCCCGCCGGCGGCCGGCCGGTCGGGCAGGCGCAGGTCGATGTAGCTGGCGCCGCGCGAGGACGGGTCGGCCAGCACGCGCGTGGCGGCCACCCACTTGGCGCGCAGCCGGGTGGCGTCTCCGAAGATCAGGTCCGGGCCCTTGCGCATCCGCACGATCAGGCCCTTGGCGCTGTCACTGCCCAGCCCGACCAGGCGCGTGCGCAGCACCTCCGGGGCGGCGCCGAACACGCGCGCGGCCATCAGCGCCGCGGGCTCGTGCAGCCGCCCGGCCGGCAGCGCGCCGCGCAGGTGCAGCTGCGGCAGGTCCGGGTCCACTGGCAGGCCGCGCAGCACGGTGCCGTCGCCAGCTACCGGAACGCGCGTTGATCCGGCCACGGCGATGGCGGCCGGATGGTGCTCCACCACCTCGATGCGCAGCGCATGCGGGAAGTCGGCGCTCACGCGCAGCTCGCGCACCACCGGGTAGCCCGCCACGACGCGGTCGAGGCGGTCCTGGTCCACGTGGAGGGTGGTCATCGAGCGGGCGCTGGCGGCCAGCGCCTGGCGCAGCTTGCCGGCGTCGCTGGTGGTCACGCCGGTCACGGTCACCTGGTCCACCTTCACGAGCGGGGAGTCGCGCAGCCAGAGCATGTAGAAGGCCGTGAGCACCAGGCAGGCCGCGGCGATCATGGCCAGGCGGCGGCGCAGCTGGGGCGGCAGGCTCAGGGCCCCCTCGAACGGGCGCGCGAGGGCGGCCTGCAGCGTGCTCACGAGTACAGCTCCGAGGCGTCGACCTCTCCGAGGAACTGCACCTCGGGCTCGAGCGTCACGCCGAAGCGCTCGCGCACGCGGCGCCGGCCCTCGGCCATCAGGGCGATCACGTCGGCGGTGGTGGCGTCCCCGGTGTTCTCGACGAAGTTGGCGTGCTTGTCCGACAGGCGGGCGCCGCCCACCTGCAGCCCGCGGCAGCCGGCCTCGTCGAGCAGCACGCCGGCGCTCCTGCCCTCCGCGCGGGGGTCGTCGGGGTTCTTGAAGGTCGAGCCGAAGGTCTTGATACCCGAGGGCTGGGCCTCGCGGCGCTGGCTGCGCATCTGCGCGAGGGTGGCCTTCACGCTCTCCGGCTCGGCCTCGGTGAGGGCGAAAGAGGCGCGCGCCACGATCTCCCGCGGTCGAAGGTTCGAGCGCCGGTAGGAGAAGCCGAGCTGGTCGGGGGTGCGCCGCTCGGTGCCGTCGGGGGTGGCCAGCTCGACCCAGTCGAGCACCCGGGCCAGGTCGCCGCCGTAGGCGTTGGCGTTCATCTTCACGGCGCCGCCGACCGTGCCGGGGATGTTCACGCCGAACTCGAGCCCGCTCAGGCCCGCCCTGGCGGCCTTCGCCGCCGCCTGGGGCAGCCGGGCGCCGCCGCCGCACAGAAAGCGGTCGCCCTCCTGCTCGATCGCGGCGAGCGAGCCGTCCAGCTTCAGCACTAGTCCCCGGAAACCATCATCGGCTACAAGGAGGTTCGAGCCGGAGCCCACCACTCCTACCGCCAGCTTTTCCGCGTCCGCCCAGGCCAGCAGCCCGGCCAGGCGCTCGGGGGAGTCGGGGCGGGCGAAGAAGTCCGCCGGGCCGCCCGTGCGGACCGTGGTCAGCCGCGCGAGCGGGTGGTCCGGCACGACCCCCTCCGGCGGCGTCATGCGGCGCTCAGCCTCCGCGCCAGCTCGTCAACGTCGCCGGCCCCCAGGGTCAGCAGCACGTCGCCCTCGCGCAGCTGGGAGCCGAGCATGCGCTCGGCGTCGTCCATCCGGGGCAGCCACCAGACCGGCCGGCCGTGGGCGGCGTCGGCCGCGTCGGCTGCCACCAGCCGGCCGCTCACGCCCGGGAAGTCCTCCGCGCGCTCGCGCGCGGGGTAGATCTCCAGCACCACCACGACGTCGGCCAGGGCGAGCGCCCGGCCAAAGGCGCGGTGCAGCCGCTGCGTGCGCGAGTAGAGGTGCGGCTGGAAGCAGGCGAACACGCGCCTGGCTTCGAGCGTGCGCGCCGCCTCCAGCGTGGCGCGCACCTCGGTCGGGTGGTGGGCGTAGTCGTCGAACACGCGGGCGCCCGTGGGCGTGCGCCCATGGTCCTCGAAGCGGCGGCCGGCGCCGCTGAAGCTCTTCAGCGCCCCCGCCGCCTCGGCGGGCTCGAGACCGGCGGCCCGGCAGGCCGCAAGCGCCGCCAGCGCGTTCAGCACGTTGTGCCGCCCCGGCACCGCCAGCTCCACCTGGGCGCCGTCCACCGTGAAGCGCGACCCGAGCGGCAGCAGCTGCACGTTCTCGGCGCGCAGCTCGCCCGCTTCGATCCCGAACGAGAGCTCCTCCCCCTCCCCGGGCAGCCCCACCCCGGGGCCCAGCACGCGCAGCCGAGCCGGGCGGGCGAAGTCCGCGAACGCCTCCTCCAGCTCGGCCAGCGAGTGGAAGGTCGAGTGGTGGTCGAGCTCCACGTTCAACACCACGGCCACCTCGCGCGCGAGCTTCAGGAAGGAGCGGTCGGACTCGTCGGCCTCGATCACCGCCCACTCCCCCTCCCCCCAATCCGCGTTCGTGCCGGCCGCGCGCAGCTCGCCGCCGATCACGAAGCCGGGGTCGCGCCCGCTCTCGCGGAGCGCGTGGGCGGCCATCGAGGCAGTGGTGGTCTTGCCGTGCGTGCCCGCGACCGCGATCGTGCGCTTGAGCCGCGACACCTCGCCCAGCAGGTCGCCGCGGTGGAGCACGGCCTGGCCGCGCTCGCGCGCCACCCGCAGCTCGGGGTTGTCCTCGCCGATCGCGGTGGACACGACCAGCTCGGCGCCCGCGGGCACGTTCTCCGCGTCGTGGCCGATGCTCGGCTCGATCCCCGCGGCGCGCAGCCTTTCGAGGTAGCTCGACAGGGCCCGGTCCGAGCCCGTCACCGTGGCGCCGAGACGCAGCGCCACCAGCGCCAGACCGCTCATGCCGGCCCCGCCGATGCCAACGAAGTGAAGTTCCCTGCCTGAGAAGGGCGCGGCGGTCACGTCGACCACGCTAGCTCCGGACCAGGCGCAGCAGCTCGTCCGCGATGCGGTCCGCCGCGTCGGGGCGGGCGGCCTCGGCGGCGGCGTGGCCCATCGCCGCCAGCCGGCCGCGGTCGCGCAGCAGGCCGCCCACCTCGCGGGCCAGCTGGGGCCCGTCGAGCTCGGCGTCGCGCACCACCACGGCGGCGCCGGCCTGCTCCATGTAGCGCGCGTTCCGGGTCTGGTGGTCGGCCGTGGCGTGCGGGTAGGGCACGAGGATCGAGGGCAGCCCGGCCGCGGCCAGCTCGAGCACGGAGCCGCCGGCGCGCGCCACGGCCAGGTCGGCCGCCGCCAGGGCGTCCGCGAAGGGCTGCACGTAGGGCTCGAGGCGGTAGTGCTCGGGGTCGTCCAGCTCGGCCAGGCGGGCGCGCAGCTCCTCGTAGTCGCGCTGCCCGCAGGCGTGCAGCACCAAGCATGGCGCGGCGTCGCCGAACGCGTCGATGGCGGCCTCGTTCAGGCGGCGCGCCCCCAGCGAGCCGCCGAAGACCAGCACGCAGTCGCCCTGCTCGGGCAGGCCGAAGCGGCGGCGGGCCGCGGCGCGGTCGGCGTGGCCCGTGCCGGCGGGCAGCGGCCGCCCGGTCAGGAGGTAGCGGCCGCCGTCGCGGCCCTCGATCGGGAAGGAGAGGAAGACCCGCTCGGCAAGCGGCGCCAGCAGCCGGTTCGCCACCCCGAGGTGGCTGTCGGCCTCGGTGATCGCAAGCGGCAGCCGCAGCGTGCGCGCCGCGAGGCCCACCGGGCCGGCCACGTAGCCGCCGCCGCCCATCACGGCGTCGGCGCCGACCCGCTTCAGGAGTGCCCGCGCGCGGGCGGTCGCGCGCGCCGCCAGTCCGATCGCGCGCGCGGCCCGCAGCGGGTCCGTGCGGTCGATGCCCATCACCTCGAGGCGGTGCAGCGGGTAGCCCGCCGCGGGCACCAGCTCGGCCTCGGCCCGCTCGCCACCCGCGAACTCGACCTCGGCGCCGCGCTCGCGAAGGGCGTCAGCGACCGCCAGCGCCGGCACGACGTGTCCCGCCGTACCTCCGGCGGCGATCACGATCTTCGGCACCGGCACCTCCCTCGATGGCGCGCAGCCGGCCGCCTTCCTGCTTCTGGGCCGCGCGCGCCGGCCGGGCCGCCACGTTCAGCAGGAGGCCCATGCCGCCCAGCAGCACGATCATGTTGGTGCTGCCGTAGGAGACGAACGGCAGCGGGACGCCGGTGAGCGGCGCCATGCCGAGCACGGCGAAGAAGTTCAGCGTGGCCTGGCAGAGGATCAGCGATGTGATGCCGGCGGCCAGCAGCATGGAATGCCGGTCGACGGCGTTTTTGGCCGCCCGCAGGCCCGCATAGCCGATCATCCCGTAGAGCGAGATCAGGCCGAGGATGCCGGCCAGGCCCAGCTCCTCGCCGATGATCGCCAGGATCATGTCCGTGTGGGCCTCGGGCAGGTAGAAGATCTTCTGCACCGACTCGCCGAGGCCCACGCCGAAGAGGCCGCCCGAGCCGATCGCCGTGAGCGCCTGCACGGCCTGGAAGCCGGTGTTGCCCGCGTCGGCCCAGGGGTTCAGGAACGAGGTCAGGCGCTGGCGCCGGTAGGGCTCGACGATGGCGAACACCAGCGCCAGGAAGGCCAGCACGCCGAAGATCAGGGCGAGGTTGCGCATCGGCACGCCCGAGGCGATCAGCAGCGCCCCCACCGCGAAGGCGATGACCATCGCCGTGCCCATGTCGGGCTGCTTGAGCAGCAGCAGGCAGGCGGCGCCCACGACAAGTAGCAGGGGCTTGACCAGGCCGCCGAGCGTGCGGGTGCTGCGCGGCCGCGCGGCCAGCAGCTGCGCCGAGTAGAGGATGAGCGCGAGCTTCAGCAGCTCGGAGGGCTGGAACTGCAGCGAGCCGGCACCAAGCCAGCGGGTAGCGCCGTTCACGGTCACGCCGATGCCGGGGAGCATCACCGCGATCGTGAGCCCGAACGAGGCCGCCAGCAGCAGCGGCGTCACGTTCTTCACCGCCTTGAGGCTCACGCGCGAGGAGAAGTGGAGGGCGCCCAGCCCGGCCAGCCCGAAGATCACGTAGCGCTTCAGGTAGAAGGAGGCGTCGCCCTGGCCGAGCAGCGACTCCGCCGAGCTGGCCGAGTAGACCATCACCGCGCCGGCCGCGAGCAGGCACAGCGTCGCGGTGTACAGGATCGAGTACTCGAGCGGCCGCTTGCGCGGCTTCGGACGGGCGGCGGCCATCAGGAGGTGCTTCGACGCGCGCGGCCATTCTCATTCAGGCGGAATCAGCGACCTGAAGCGCTCGCCGCGCTCCTCGTAGTCGCGGAACTGGTCGAAGCTCGCGCAGGCGGGTGAGAGCAGCACGACGTCGCCTGGCTGCGCCGCCGCGGCGGCCTCCGCCATGGCCGTCTCCAGGTCGCCGCTGCGGTGCAGCAGGACGGTCCCGTCCAGGTCGGTGGACAGGCGCTCCGCGGCCTCGCCGATCAGGTACGCAGCGCGGGCCCGGGAACTCAGCGCACCACGCAGGCCCTCGAAGCCGCCGCCCTTGAGGCTGCCGCCGAGGATGGCGTGCACGCCACCCACGAAGGCCTCGATGCCGCGTACCGCGGAGGACACATTGGTGGCCTTCGAGTCGTTCACGTAGAGGACGCCGCCTAGGTTCCGCACCTCCTCCAGGCGGTGCGGAACCCCGGCGAACTCGCGCAGCGCCCGGCGCACGGCCTCGCGCTCGATCCCGGCGGCCAGCGCCGTAGCGGCGGCGCCCATCGCGTTCTCGACGTTGTGGTCGCCGCGCAGCCGGATCTCGGAGACCGGCATCACCGGCTCGCCGTCCCACCGCAGCTCGTCGCCCACCCGCGCGAGGTCGGTCGCCTCGCCGCCGAACGTCACGCGCCGGCCCTCCCCGGGCAGCTCCACGCCGGGCGGGCCCACGGCGACCTGGCCGGGCCTCTGGCGCGCGAACACCCGCAGCTTCGCCTCGCGATAGGCGGCGAGGGTGCCGTGGCGGTCCAGGTGGTCCTCGCTCAGGTTCAGCAGCAGCGCGGAGTCCGGCGCGAAGGCCTCGGCGTCCTCGGCCTGGAAGCTCGACACCTCGCAGACGATCGTGACCTCGGCCCCCACCTCCCCCACCAGCGACGCCAGCGGCGTGCCGACGTTGCCGGCGACCGCCACCGGCAGCCCGGCGGCGCGGTGGATCGCACCTAGCAGCTCGGTGGTGGTGGTCTTCCCATTCGTGCCCGTGACCGCCACGAAGCGGTTGGGCAGCAGCCGCCAGGCCAGCTCGAGCTCGCCCAGCACCGGCACGCCGCGCTCGAGCGCGGCTGCGACCAGCGGCGCCTCGCGCGGCACCCCCGGGCTCTTCACCACCGTGCCGGCACGGTCGAGCAGCTCGATCCCGTCGCTGTCGAGGTGCGCCTCGATCCCGTCGGGCACCTCGGGCCGGCCCCGGTCGACGCCGACAACCTCGCCGTGCCCGGCCAGCATCCGCGCGGCGGCGACCCCGGAGCGGGCAAGACCGACGATCAGGTAGGGGCCCGAAGGGAGGGCGGGGCGGGGCATCGCAAGAGTATGCAGCGGGCAGCGGGCAGCGGGCAGCGGGCAGAGCAGAGAGCCCTACGCCCTGTGGCCTTGGGGGCGCGGGGCAACGCGGTGGGCGCGGCTTGCCTGGAACGAGCGCCGAGAGCGCGATCGTTCTCTTTAATTAATCGACTGCTGGTACAGCGTGAAGCCGATCGCCGAGCAGATCGCGGCGACGATCCAGAAACGCAGGATGATCTTGGTCTCCGACCAGGCGAGCAGCTCGAAGTGGTGGTGGATCGGCGCCATCAGGAACACGCGCCGGCGGAAGCGCTGGAAGGCGATCACTTGGATGGCCACCGAGAGGGCCTCCATCACGAAGATGCCGCCGATGATCAGCAGCAGGATCTCGGTCTGGGTGAGGACGGCCAGCGCCGCGATCGCGCCGCCGAGCCCGAGCGCACCGGTGTCCCCCATGAACACCGACGCCGGGAACGAGTTGAACCATAGGAAGCCCACGCACGCGCCCACCAGGCAGGCGCAGAGCAGCGAGAGGTCCTGCTGCCCGTGGGTCACGAAGGTCATCGCGGTGTAGGCGAGCAGTACGATCGCGCAGCAGCCGGCGGCGAGCCCGTCGAGGCCGTCGGTGAGGTTCACGCCGTTGGTGGCTCCGGCCAGCACCAGGAAGATCAGCACCGGGTAGAAGGCGCCCATCGGTACGGAGGCGTCCACCACGCGCAGCTGAAGCGTCTCGGGGTTCCCCACATACTGGGTCACGAACAGCCAGAGGCCGATCGCGATAAGGGCTTGCACGACCAGCTTGGTGCGCCCGGACACCCCCAGCGAGCGCCTCTTGCGCAGCTTGATCCAGTCGTCCGCGAAGCCAAGGCCCGCGCTGGCGAGCGCGGTGGCGAACACGGCCAGGCTGGCCGCGCGGTAGTTGCTCAGGATCAGGAACGGCACCGACACGGCCAGGAAGATCACGAGGCCGCCCATCGTCGGGGTGCCGGCCTTGCCGTGGTGGCCCTCAGGCCCCTCCTCGCGGATGTGCTGGCCGAACTCCTTGTCGCGCAGGAACGAGATGAACCTCGGGCCCAGGAAGATGCAGATGAGCAGGGAGGCCATGCCCCCGATCAGGATCTCTCCCATCTAGCTGCCGGCCAGGACTCGTTCGAGGCCGACGGAGCGCGAGCCCTTCACCAGGACGCGGTCGCCGGGGCGCGCCAGCTCCCGCAGCAGATCGCCGGCCTCCTCGGGGGTGGCGACGGGATGGGTCTCACCGTCGAAGCCATCCGTGTAGGCCAGCGCCTCGTGGCCAACGGTGATGAGCGCGTCGATGCCGCGCTCGGCCGCCAGCTCGCCAACCTCGCGGTGGTACGCCGGCGCGCCGTCGCCCAGCTCCGCCATCGTGCCGAGCACCGCGATGCGGCGTTCGGCAGGGGCCTCCGCCAGGTGCTCGAGTGCCGCCCGCATCGACATCGGATTCGCGTTGTAGCAGTCGTTCACGACCGTAACGCCGCCCGGAAGCTCCACCAGCTCCCCCCGCAGCGACGAAAAGCTCACCTCCACGGGACCCTCGGGAGTCACTCCCAGCGCCATCGCGGCGGCCACGGCCGCGAGCGTGTTCAGCAGGTTGTGGGGCTCGGAGTAGGGGAGCTCGAGCCGCACGGGCTCGCCGCGCGCGTCGATCTCCGCGGCGCCGTCCTCCAGGCTCACGAGGCTCACCTGTCCGCCCGGCCCGAAGGTCCAGGTGTCGAGGTCGTCGCGCAGGTGGGCCTCGAGCAGCGGCTCGTCCGCCGGCACCACGCACGCCGCGCCGGGCCTCAGGTCGCGGATCAGCTCGGCCTTGGCGGCGGCCACCCGCTCCACCGTGCCGAGCAGCTCCAGGTGCACCGGGCCCACGTTCACGATCACGCCCACGTCCGGCTCGGCGATCGCGGCCAGCTCGGCAATCTGCCCCTCGCCCCGCATGGCCATCTCCAGCACGAGCGCCTGGGTGTCGGACGGCGCGGCCAGCAAGCTGAGCGGCAGGCCGATCTCGGTGTTCAGGTTCTCGCGGTTGCTGTGGGTGCGCAGCCGCTGGGAGAGCAGCGCGGCGAGGATGTCCTTGGTGGAGGTCTTGCCGGTGGATCCGGTGACGCCCGCCACCTTCGCCCCCAGCTCGCGGCGCCAGGCGCGCGCGAGCTCCTGAAGCGCCGCGAGCGGGTCCGCGGCGGCGATCACGGTGCCCCGGGAGAGCCCCTCCGCGTGCCGCTCGTCGACCAGCACGCCCCAGGCGCCCGCGTCCAGCGCGGCAGCCGCGAAGCGGCCGCCGTCCGCCTGCGTGCCGGGCAGCCCGACGAACAGATCACCGGCCCGGATCTCGCGCGAATCGACCACCGCGCGCTCCGGTCCAGACCCCCCGTTTTCGTGCAGAACCACACGGCCGCCGGCCGCGCCGGCCAGCCACGCGGCATCGCGGTCGATCACGGGCGGCAGTTTAGTCACGGCAACGGCGCCCACCAGGGCTCATATCCGCCTGACGCCTGCCGATAGAACTCGTGTGAGCGCGACGGCGATCAGCGCCCTCGCTCGCGTTGCCGAGCGGCGGTTCCAAAGCTTCTCGGATGCGGCCGACTCCGTCCTCGACGTGATCGAGGCGGCCCTGCCGACCGGGAAGATCGTGCTCGGCGAACTGGACCGGGAGGATGGCTCCTACCGCGTCATCGACGTTCGCGGCGAGGAATTCGACGGAATCGCCCGCGGCTCGTCGCTGCCCTGGATCTCCGGCCACGGCCATTCCAACGGCAACGGCGACTCGCCCAACAGCGACCCGCACGCCACCAACGGCTTCGGCATGCTCGACCCCGAGTTCCTGCGCGCTCTCGAGGTCCAGAGCTATCTCGCCGTCCCGCTCGAGTCGAGCGACGGCACCAGCCTCGGCACGCTCTGCGCCGTGGGCACCGAGACCGGCCTCTTCAATCAGGACCACGTCGAGCTTCTCACGCTGAGCGGCCGGCTGCTCACCTACGAGTGGGAGAGCGTGAAGTGGCGCGCCGACCTGCGCCGGCTCGAGGAGCAGCTGCGCGATCCCGAGCGCACCGACAAGGTCACAGGCCTGCCAAACCGCCCGAGCTTCATCCCGTCGGTCGACCGCGAGTGGCGGCTGTCCGAGCGCGGCACCGTGCTCTCCTGGGTCCTCGTCTGCCATGTGCAGAGCCTGTCGGCTACGCACGACAGCTACGGCGAGGCGATGGCCGACCTGATCCTGAAGGACGTGTGCGAGGCGATGCGCGCCACGGTGCGGCGCACCGACCACCTCGGCCGCGTCGGGGACGCCAGCTTCGCCACCGTGCTCGTAGGCTGCAAGGGCCCCGAGGGCGCCACCGCCTTCTTCTCCCGCTTCCAGGAGGCCCTCGCCAAGGTGGTGACCGGGCGCCCCGTCGAAGTAGAGGTGACCTACGGCGCCCAGGGGCTGGCCGGCGCCGCCTCGCCCGAACAGGCGCTGGAGCGGGCCGAGGCCATGGCCGCCAGCGGCAAGAACGAAGGCGAGCCGGAGTCGTGAGCAAGGGCGTCACCAAGCCCTCCAACGCGTCCGGCCGGGCCGGCTTCCTGAGCGACGTCATCGTCGAGCTGGGCATGGCCGACGCAGCCACCGTGGAGCAGGCCGTGAACGCCGCCCGCGTGCCGGGCAGGACGGTAGCCCGCATCCTTGTCGAGTCCGGCGCACTGACCGAGGACCAGCTCGCGCGCGCCACGGGCGAGCGCTACGGCATCGACCACCTAGACCTCGCCGAGTTCGACGTCGACCCCGCCGCCGCCAACCTGATCACGCCCTCCGCCGCCCAGCGCTACAACGCCGTGCCGGTGGCCTTCACCCCGGACGGCGCGCTGCTCGTGGCGATGGCCGACCCGGCCGACTCGCTCGGCATCAACGACATCGCGGTGATGACCAAGCTCGAGGTGCGCCCCGCCGTGGCCTCGCTGCCCGACATCGAGGGCCTCCGAAGCAGGCTGCCGCTGCCCGCCGTGCCAGGCGCCAAGCCGCCGCCCACTCCGAAGACCGACGAGTCCAAGGAGGCAAAGGACCCCGCCGCGACGGCTCCCGCGAAGTCGAACGGCGGAGCCGAGGCCCCGGCCCCCGCGGCCGCGCCGCGCCCCGCCGAGCCCGAGCGCTCCGGTGCGGTCTTCTGGCAGGCCGACGGCGAGGCCGCCCCGGGCCCCGCGCCGGCCGAGGCGCCCGCCGCGGCTCCGGCAGCAGCGCCCGCCGCTCCGGGTCCCAACATCGAGAAGGTCAAGAAGAAGCTCGAGGCCGAGCACAAGGTGGCCCTGGAGGAGCTCCAGGCCGAGTACGACCTGAAGCTGCGAAGCCAGGAGCGCACCGCTCGCGAGCTCCAGGAGGAGCTCGAGGCCGAGCAGGCAAAGCGCGAGCGCTCGATCGGCAAGGTCCGCGACGAGCTCGAGGCCGAGAAGGCCGAACTGCAGCGCAGCCTGCGCAACCTCGAGAGCGGCGCCGACGAGGCCGGCGAGTTGCGCTCCAAGCTGCAGGCAC
Organism: Solirubrobacterales bacterium; assembly: GCA_038215095.1. Taxonomy (GTDB): domain Bacteria; phylum Actinomycetota; class Thermoleophilia; order Solirubrobacterales; family Thermoleophilaceae; genus DATACN01. The sequence goes on from JBBQRG010000058.1 coordinate 13,343, forward strand.
AGCGCGCCGAGCACGAGCGCGCGGCCGAGGGCCTGCGCGAGCAGCTGCAGCAGAAGGAGGCCGAGCACGAGCAGGGCGCCGCTGAGTTGCGCGAGCGACTCGAGCGGGAAGCCGCCGAGCACGAGCAGGCCACGCGTGAGCTGCGCGAGCAGCTGGAGCAGGCCCAGGCCCAGCAGGGCGACGCCGCGGGCGAGCTGCGCGAGCGCCTGGAGGCCGCCGAGCGCGACCACGAGCGCCAGCTGGCCGAGCTGCGCCAGGAGCTCGAGGCCGCCGCGGCCGCCGCAGGCGACGGCGCCTCCGAGGAGCGCCTGCGCGAGCTGGAGGCCGAGCGCGGCCAGCTCGACGGCAAGGTCCGCGAGCTGGAGCGCCGCTTGGAGACCGAGCGCGCCGCCGCCGGCGGAGGCGATGCCGAGCTGGAGAAGAAGCTTGCCGAGGAGCGCGAAGAGCACGAGCGCGCGCTGGTCGAGCTGCAGTCGAAGCTTGAGTCCGAGCAGCGCGAGCGCGAGCGCGCCGCCGCCGAGCTGAAGGAGCAGCTGGACGCCAAGCTGACCGAGCAGCGCGAGGCCGGCGAGCTGCGCGAGCGGCTGGACGCCCTTGAGGCAGAGCACGAGCGGAAGCTGGCCGAGGCGCGCGAGCAGGCCGAGGCCGCCGCGGCCGCGGAGCGCGACAAGCTGGTGGCCGACGCCGCCGCGGAGCGCGAGCGGCTGGCAGCCAACGTGACCAGCGAGCGCGAGCGCGCCCTCGCCGAGCAGCGCGAGCAGCTAGAAGCCGACATGACCAGCGAGCGCGAGCGCGCGCTCGCCGAGCAGCGCGAGCAGCTGGAAGCCGACGTGACCAGCGAGCGCGAGCGCGTGCTCACCGAGGTTCGCGAGCGGGTCGAGGCCGACGCCGCGCGCCGGCACGAGCGCACGCTCGCCGAGCTCCAGGACCAGCTCGACAGCGCGACCACCCACGCCGAGCGCACCGAGCGCGAGCTGCGCGACGAGCTCGAGACCGAGAAGCGCGGCCGCGAGCGCGCGATCGCCCGCACGCGCGACGAGCTTGAGGCCGAGAAGCTGGAGCTCGAGCGCGCGGCCCGGATGGCCAAGGACGAGCTGGAAGAGGAGCGCACGAAGCGCGAGCGCGCGGTCACCAAGGTGCGCGACGAGCTCGAGCTGGAGAAGGCCGAGCAGGAGCGCGCCGCCCGCCAGCTGCGCGACCAGCTCGACGCCGACGCCAAGGCGCACGAGCGCGCGCTGGCCGAGCTGCGCGAGGAGCTTTCCGCCGAGACGGCCGCCCGCGAGCGCCTGGAGAGCGAGCGCGAGGAGCTGGTGGCGATCGCCGAACGCGTCAAGTCGCTCGAGACCGAGCTCGAGGGCTCACGCGCCGAGGCCAGGGATCTGACCGGCAAGCTGGAGCAGTCCCGCGAGGAGGCGGCCGAGCTCAGCGGCGAGCTGATGGCCGCCCGCTCCGAGGCCGCCGAGGCCGAGAGCCGCGCCAAGAAGGCCGAGAAGACGATGGCCGACCTGAAGCAGACCTCCGAGCAGGCAGCGAGGCAGGCCGAGGAGGCCGAGCGCGCCGCCGAGAGCGCCATCGAACGCGCCGCCGCGCTCGAGGACGCCGACCGCCGCGCCGAGGAGTCCCGCCACGCCCTGGTCCAGATGCGCGAGGAGAACGAGCGCCAGAGCCAGCAGGCCCAGCTGGCCGAGCGCGACCTGCGCGCGGCCCTGGAGACCGAGGAGGAGCGCCGCCGCGGCCTGGAGCGCCGCGTGTTCGAGCTCGAGTCGGTGGCCGCCGAGGCCAAGACGCTGATCGAGGACATGGACCGCGCCCGCGGCCGGGTGGCGCGGACGCTCGACTCGCTCGGCCAGGCCGACCTTCCGGACGAGCCGCCCGCTCCGGCGGAGGAGCCGAAGTCAGAGGACGAGCAGCCGAAGAAGGGCGACGACGGCGAGTCGAAGCCCGGTCACCTGCGCGCCATCCGCGAGTAGCGCTCCCTGAGCGCCTCTCGCGCCACGGTCACGTCGTCGAAGGGTTCCTTCCGGCCGCGCTCGAACTCCTGCCCCTGCTCGTGGCCCTTGCCGGCGATCACCACCACGTCGCCCGGCGCAGCGGTCTCGATGGCCAGCCCGATCGCGCGGCGGCGGTCCACCTCGCGCTCGGCCTCCGGGCCCGCCCCCTCGATCACCTGATCGACGATCGCGTGGGGGTCCTCGCTGCGCGGGTTGTCGGAGGTCACGATCAGCCGGTCCCCGTGGGCGCGCGCCGCGGCGCCCATCAGGGGCCGCTTGCCGCGGTCGCGGTCGCCGCCCGCGCCGAACACCACGTGCAGCCGACCCTCGGTCAGCTCACGGGCCGCGCGCAGCACGTTCTCCAGCGAGTCCGGCGTGTGGGCATAGTCCACGAGCACGCCGAAGTCCTGGCCCTCGTCCACCGGCTCGAAGCGCCCCGGCACGCGGTCGAATGACGCCAAAGCGGTCCGGATCGTCTCCCCCTCCACGCCCAGCGAGCGCGCCACGGCGATCGCTGCCAGCACGTTCTGCACGTTGAACAGGCCGGGCAGCTGAGACTCCAGCTCCAGCGGCCCGTCCGGGGTCTGGCAGGTGAAGCGGGCGCCGTTCACGTCGAAGCTCACGCCTGTGGCGCGGTAGTCCGCGTCGTGCTCGATCGCGAACGTGAGCGCTTCCGGCAGCTCGGCCGCCAGCCGGCGGCCATACTCGTCGTCGGCGTTCACGATGTCCGGGCCCGGCCCGTCGAACAGCCGCCGCTTGGCCGCGAAGTAGGCGTCCATCGTCTCGTGGAAGTCGAGGTGGTCCTGGGTCAGGTTCGTGAAGACCTTGGAGGCGAAGCGGATCCCCGCGGCGCGGCCCAGCTCGAGCGCGTGCGAGGACACCTCCATCGCCACGGCGCCGTCGCCCGCGTCGAGCATGCGGCGGAAGTCGGCCTGCAGGTCGATCGCCTCCGGCGTGGTGCGCTCCACCTCCTCCTCCACGCCGCCGATCACGCGCTTGACCGTGCCCAACAGGCCCGTCTGGCGCCCGCCGGCCTCGAGCAGGTGGCGCACGAGAAAGGCCGTCGTGGTCTTGCCGTTCGTGCCCGTGATGCCCACCACGTCAAGCTCGGCGGTGGGGTCGCCGAAGAAGCGCGCCGCCGCCGGTCCCATCGCTCTGCGCGCGTCGCCCACCACGATCTCCGGGACGCCCAGCCCCAGCGGCCGCTCGCACACGAGCGCAACCGCGCCCCGCTCCACGGCGTCGGGCGCGAAGTCGTGGCCGTCGGCGGTGAAGCCGGGCACGCAGAAGAAAAGCGTGCCGGACCGCACGTCGCGGCTCGAGTAGGCCAGCCCGCTGACCTCGACGCCGTCGGGCCCCGCTCCCATCACCTCGCGGAGGGTCATGCCCCGACGCTATCGCGGCGGGATGCGCAGGTACGGAAGCGCGAACTCCGCGATCTTCTGGAATGCCGGCGCGGCCACCACGCCGCCGTAGATCGCACCCTTCGGCTCGTCCACCATCACCGCCACGAGCAGGCGCGGGTCGCGCGCCGGCGCGAAGCCGATGAAGGAGGCCACGAACTTCGTCTTCGAGTAGCCGCCGAACTCGTCCGGCTTCTCGGCGGTGCCCGTCTTGCCGGCCAGCTTGTAGCCGGCGATGTTCGCCTCCTGCGCCGTGCCGCCCTGGGCGATCACGCCCTCGAGCATCCGCGACACCGACTGGGCGGTGTGCGCCGAGATCACGCGCTTCCCGGGCCGCTTATCGCCCTGGATCACGTACGGCCGGTGCATCACGCCGTTCTCCGCGATCGCCGTGTAGGCGCTCGCCATCTGGATCGGCGTCACGGCCAGGCCCTGGCCGATCGGCATGTTGCCCATCGACGAGCCCGAGTAGTTCTTCGGGCGCAGCAGGATGCCGCGCTGCTCGCCGGGCAGGTCCACGCCGGTGGGCTGGCCGAAGCCGAAGCGCCGGATGTAGCGGTCGAACTTGCCGGCGCCCAGTCGCAGGCCGATCGTCACGGCGCCCACGTTCGAGGACTCGGCGAGGATCTGCGCCGTGGTCAGCGTGACCGCGCCGCGGTCGTGCGCCTCCCCGATCTCGCGGTCCGCCACGCGGATCGTGGGCGGCAGGTTGAACTCGGTGGTCGGCTTGATCAGGTTCTCCTCGAGCGCGCCGGACACCGTGAAGGCCTTGAAGGTCGAGCCGGGCTCGTAGCTCGTCCCCACTGCGCGGTCCTGCGCTGCGTAGGCGGCCTCCTCGCTCGACATGCCGGTGGCGGGCCGCGGCCAGTTGGCCAGGGCGAGGACCTCGCCCGTGCGGGGGTCCATCACGAGCGCGGTGGCGCCGCGCGGCTGGAAGTTCCTGCCCACGTCGGCCAGCACAGCCTCGACCCGCTCCTGGATCGCCGCGTCGATCGTCAGGCCCATGTTCTGGCCCTGCTGGGCGCGCTTGACCTCCACGAGGCTGATCGGCTCGCCCATGGCGTCCTTGATGAGCTTGCGCTTCCCGTCGGTCCCGTGGAGGCGCTTCTCCTGCTCCTGCTCGATGCCCGAGAGGCCGTAGTTGTCGGTGCCCACCTGGCCGATCAGCTGCGACGCCAGGTCGCCCTGCGGGTAGGTGCGCTTGGGCTCGTCCGTGGTGCCGATGCCCTCGATCTTGAGCGCCTCGATCTTCTGGCCGCGGGTGGCGTCGAGCTTGCGCTTCAGGTAGACGAAGCCGGTGTGGCGGTCGCTGATCTTGCGCAGCAGCTCGTCGCGGTTGGTCCCGATCAGCGGCGCGAGCTTGGCCGCCACCGGCGCCGGGTCCTTGATCAGGAAGGGGTTGGCGAACACAGTGGTCGCGTCCTCCGACACCGCGAGCTCCACCCCGTGGCGGTCGCTGATCGTGCCGCGCCGCGCGGGCAGGGCGATCTCCTCGACCTGCTGGGAGGCCGCCCGGTGCTTCAGCGAGCTGGCTTTGACGGTGCCGAGCCAGGTGGCCCGCAGGCCCGCCAAGGAGAGGAGGACGAGGAAGAGCGCGAACAGCAGGCCGATGCGGCGCTCGACGAGCCGCACGCCTAGCCGGTTGGAGGCGCGGTCGTGGTCCCGGGCTGGGCTTGCGCCTGCGGGGTGGTGGCCGGAGCGGCCGGCGTGGTTGCCGGCGTGGGCGTGGGTGTAGGCGTGGTGGCCTGGGGCGTGGTGGCCTGGGGCGTGGTGGCCTGGGGCGCCGCGGCCACGGGAGTGGCTGCCGTCGGCGCGGTGGTCTGAGGCGTCGGCGCGGGAAGCGCCACGGTCGAGTTGGGCGCCTCGATCAGCTTGGCGGCGCGGCGCGCGTCCACGAACGGGTTGGCGCGCAGGTAGCGAACGTCGCCCGGCGCCGGCAGCAGCAGCCCGCGCGAGGCCGCCGCGCGCTGCACGCGCTCGCTCGAGTCGAGCTTCGCCAGCTCGAGCCGCAGCCGGGCGTTCTCCCGCGCCACGCCGCTGGCGTGCTGGGCGGTCACCGCGATGTCGCGGTTCATCTTCAGGAGGTCCACGTTGAAGAACACGATCCCCACCAGCAGCACGGCCACGAGGCCGATCCAGCCGCGCCCCTGAAGCAGCGCATCGATCACGCCGCTTCCCCGCGAGCGCAGGCTGCGGGTGAACGGCGCGCGGATGACTCGAAGCGGCAGGGGAAGCGCGATTGCGCCGGCATGCGCGGCGGCCATGGCGGGCCCGCGGAGGCGTGAGCCGCTCAGGGCGCCGGCCTTGCGGGCGGGCGCCGCCTTGCCCGGCTTGCTCGCGGCCGCCGACTTGCGGACGGCCTCGGCGTTGCGGGCCGCATGGCCGTTCGCCGCCCTGCGGCCGGATACCCGGCGCAGCGGCTTCTTCGCGGTCGCCCGGGCCGGCCTGCCGTGGGCCGTGCGCGGAGCGCGGGCTGCGGCGGAGCGGGCCATCAGGCC
>JBBQRG010000059.1:0-18701 GCA_038215095.1 Solirubrobacterales bacterium
GCTCACCGAGCGCGAGGACGAGGACGAGCAGATGCGCCAGGTGGTCAAGCGCGTGTCGCTGACCCAGCCGGCGCCGATCCAGGTGGACTCCACCGAGCCGAACGTGATCGAGAAGGCGCTCGAGCAGATCCCCGGCCGCGCGATCGTGAACTCGATCAACCTCGAGGCCGGCCGCGACAAGGCCGACCGCGTGATCCCGCTGGCAAAGGCACACGGCGCGGCGCTGATCGCGCTGACGATCGACGAGGTCGGCATGGCGAAGACCGCCGACCGCAAGGTCGAGGTTGCCACGCGCATCAAGGAGATCGCCTGCGACGAGCACGGCCTCGACCCCGAGGCGCTGATCTTCGACGCGCTCACCTTCACGCTCACCACTGGCGACGAGGAGTGGCGGCCCAGCGCCGTCGAGACGATCGCGGGCATCAAGCGGATCAAGGCTGAGCTGCCCGGCGTGAAGACCTCGCTCGGCGTGTCGAACGTGTCGTTCGGCGTCTCGCCCGGCGCGCGCGCCGTGCTGAACTCGGTCTTCCTGCACCACTGCGTCGAGGCGGGGCTCGACCTGGCGATGGTCAACCCGAACCACATCACGCCCTACTCCGAGATCCCGGAGGAGGAGCGCCAGCTCACCGACGACCTCGTCCTCAACCGCCGCGAGGACGCGCTCGAGCGCTTCATCGGCCACTTCGAGCAGAAGGGCGACTCCGACGAGGAGGCCGCCGGCGAGGACCCGACCGCCGACATGGAGCCGGAGGAGGCGCTGCACTGGCACATCCTGCGGCGCAAGAAGGACGGCGTGGAGGAGTGGATCGACCGCTCGAACGAGAAGATCGGCGCGGTGCCGACGCTCAACAAGGTGCTGCTGCCCGCCATGAAGGAGGTGGGCGACAAGTTCGGCGCAGGTGAGCTGATCCTGCCGTTCGTGCTGCAGTCGGCCGAGGTCATGAAGCGCGCGGTGGCGCAGCTTGAGAAGTACCTCGAGAAGGCCGAGGGCCACACCAAGGGCAAGGTCGTGATCGCGACCGTGTTCGGCGACGTGCACGACATCGGCAAGTCGCTCGTGAACACGATCCTCACCAACAACGGCTACACGGTGATCGACCTCGGCAAGCAGGTGCCGGTGGACACGATCATCAACGCCGCGGTCGAGGAGAAGGCCGATGCGATCGGCCTGTCCGCGCTGCTCGTGTCCACCTCCAAGCAGATGCCGATCTGCGTGCAGGAGCTGCACCAGCGCGGCCACGAGTTCCCGGTGCTGATCGGCGGCGCTGCCATCAACCGCGACTTCGGCCGCCGCATCCTCTACCCGGACGGCAGGGAGTCGGACGACATCTACGAGCCCGGCGTCTTCTACTGCAAGGACGCCTTCCAGGGCCTCGACACGGTCGACCAGCTGGTCGAGCCCGAGGCGCGCAAGGCGCTCGTGACGAGGATGCGCGACGAGGCCGCCGAGCTGCGCGCCAAGGGCGAGAAGAAGGACGACGGCCCGCCCACCACCGACGACAGCGTGCGCTCAGCCGCGCGCACCGACACGCCCGTGCCCGAGCCGCCGTTCTGGGGAGCGCGCGAGATCGACGTGGACCTGGCGGACGTCTACCCCTACCTGGACCGCCACGTGCTGTTCAAGCTGCACTGGGGCGGCCGCGGCAAGAAGGGCGAGGAGTGGCGCAAGATCGTGGAGGGCGACGGCGACGACGAGGGCTTCGCGCCCAAGCTCGAGCGCATGTGGCGCGAGCAGGACTACCTGCGCCCGAAGGCAAAGCTCGGCTACTTCCCCTGCAACGCCGATGGCAACGAGCTGGTGGTGTTCGACCCCGAGAATCCCGACCAGGAGCTCGAGCGGCTGCACTTCCCGCGCCAGCCCAAGCACGACCGCATCTGCATGACGGACTTCTTCAGGCCGATTGATTCAAGTGAGCGCGACGTGGTCGCACTGCAGGGCGTCACCGTCGGCGACGATGTGACCGAGCTGATGGCGAAGCTGGAGCAGGACGGCGAGTTCGCCGAGCAGCTCTTCACCCATGGATTGGGCGTCCAGACCGCCGAGGGCCTTGCCGAGTGGCTGCACTCAGAGGTGCGCCGCGGCCTCGAGATCGATCCCGACCAGGGCCGCCGCTACTCGTGGGGCTATCCGGCCTGCCCGGACCAGTCCGAGCACGAGAAGGTCTGGCGCCTGCTGGGCCTCGAGGGGATCGGCATGAGTCTCTCCGACGGCTACGCCGTCACGCCCGAGCAGTCCACCGTCGCGATCATCGCCCATCACCCGCAGGCCGTCTACTTCGGCATGAAGTCGGGCTTCATCCCCAAGGACAAGGCGCCGGACGAGCTGATCGCCGGCACCGACCGCGGCGGCGAGCTGCCTCCGGACGAAGACCCCGGCGAGGGCAGCACCGAGGCCGAGGGCGAGCAGCGCGCAGCGGACGAAGTTCCCGCCTAGCCTGCTGCTGCTGAAATGGCGCGAGCACGGCGCGCGACGGTTGGCCGGCGCCGGCGCGGGGTAGGCCAGATCTCGATGCGGTTCCTGGTGGGGGCACTGATGCTGGCGGCGCTGGCCCTGCTGCCCGCGCAGGCGCTGGGCGCCGGCGATCCGCTTCGCCCGCAGCAGTGGGGGCTCGACATGATCGAGTCGGACGCGGCGCACCAGACCGCGCGTGGCGACGGCGCGCTGGTGGCCGTGGTGGACAGCGGCGTGAACGCCGCCCACCCGGACCTCGGCGGCCGCCTGCTGGGCGGCCATGACTTCGTGGACAACGACGGCACGCCGCAGGACGGCAACGGCCACGGCACCCACGTGACGGGCATCGTCGCGGCCAACGCCGGGAACGGCGTCGGCGTGTCGAGCGTCGCGCCCGGCGCGCGCGTGCTGCCGGTGCGGGTGCTGGGCGACGACGGCAGCGGCGCCTCCGCGACGGTCGCGGCCGGGATCGACTACGCCGTGGCGCACGGCGCCCAGGTGATCAACCTGAGCCTCGGCTCAGAGGTGCCGCTCGTCGGCTCCGACTCCACCTTCGGCGCCGCGATCGACCGCGCGCTCGACCGCGGCGTGATCGTGGTGGCCGCCGCCGGCAACGACGGCCTCCCGGCGTGCGAGCAGCCGGCGAGCCAGGGCCGCCTGCTGTGCGTGGGCGCGGTGGACAAGCGCGGGATGCGCAGCTACTTCTCGAGCTTTGGCCAGGGCCTCGGGGTCGTGGCGCCGGGCGGCTCGTCGGTGCCGGTGAGCGGCGAGGACATCCTCTCGACCTGGAACGACGGCGGCTACATGGAGCTGGCCGGCACCTCGCAGGCCGCGCCCCACGTGGCCGGAGTCGCGGCGCTGCTCGTATCGAAGGGGCTCCGCGGCCAGGCCGCCGTGAACCGCATCCTCGCGACCGCGAGAGACGCGGGCACGCCGGGCCCGGACCCGCAGTACGGCGCCGGCATCGTGAACGCCCGGGCCGCCGTGGCCGGACTGAGCGGCGGCGGGGGCGGCGCAGCCGGGGGCAGCGCCGCGCGCGTGTCGGTCGCGCGCGTGCAGCGGCTCCGCAGCGTGCTCAAGCACGGCATCAAGGTTCGTTGCCGGGGCGCGGGCGCCGGGCGCTGCCGCGCGAAGGCCACGCGCGGCAAGCGCGTGCTTGCCTACGGCACCCACCGGGTCAAGGCCGGGGTGGCCGTCACGACCTACGCTCGCGCGAACCGCCGCGGCCGGCGCACCATGCGGCGGGCGCTGCGCCGTCACAAGAGCTTCCGCGTGCGGGTACGGGTGACGCTGCCGGGCTCCGGTCCCGTGCGGCGCCTGGTGCGTTTGAAGCCCTAGCCGCCGTTTCCTTCGGGCGGCTCCCGGGCACGCCATTAGCAATGCGCCTGCGCCTGCCGCTCCTCGCCGTCCTGGTGCTCGTGCTCGCCGCTGCGGTGGCCGCCTCGCCGGCCTGGGGTGCGCAGGGATCACGCTTTCGCCCGGCGGTCAGCGGCCAGCTGGGCGTCGTGGCCACCGAGTCGCCCGCCGCTGCACGCGTCGGTCGCAGGGCGCTCGAGCGCGGCGGCAACGCCGTTGACGCGGCCGTGTCCACCGTGTTCGCGCTGAACGTCGCCAGGCCGCAGTCATGCGGGATCGGCGGCGGCGGCTTCATGGTGTACCGCGGCGCCCACGGCCAGACGGCCGCGCTGGACTTCCGCGAGATGGCGCCGCAGGCCTTCACGCCCGACACGCTCCAGGGCCCTGGGCTGCACAACACCTTCACCGGCCACCTGACCGTCGGCGTGCCCGGCACGCTGGCCGGCCTGAACGCCGCGCTGAAGCGCTACGGCACCTTCAGCCTGGCCAGGGCCATCAGGCCAGCCGAGCGGCTGGCATCCCGCGGCGTGCGCGTGACGCCGGCGCTGTCTGCGGCGATGAGCGGCAACGCGGACCGCCTGAAGCTGTTCCCCGCTGCCGCGAGCCAGTTCCTGGTAGGCGGCCAGACCCCCTACCCGGCCGGCTCGCTGCTTCGCCAGCCCCTCCTGGCGCGCTCCCTGCACGCGATCGAGCGGCGCGGCCCAAGGGCCTTTTACCGCGGCAGGATCGCCCGGCTCATCGCGCGCGACATGCGCGCCACGCGCCAGTCGCCGCAGCCCGGCGACGCCGCCGTGATGGTGAAGCGTGACCTGGCCGGCTACCGGGCCAAGTGGCGCACCCCGCTGGAGGGGAGCTTCCGCGGCCGAGGCCTCGTGACGATGCCGCCGCCCACCTCGGGCGGCATCGCCATCGTGGAGATGCTGAACCTGCTCGAGGGGTTCGACCTGCGCGCCGAGGGCCAGTCCTCCGCCGACGAGCTGCACCAGATCATCGAGTCGCAGAAGATCGCCTGGGCGGACCGCAACGAGTACGTGGCTGATCCCGACTTCGTGCACGTCCCGCCGGAGCTGACCACGAAGAGGTACGCGGACAGGCGCCGGGCGGAGATCGACATGGCGCACGCCAAGAAGTTCGAGCCCGGCCTCGGCCCGTACTCGCCGGCTCAGGCGTCCAAGGCGGGCGAGACGGGCAGCACCACGCACATCTCGATCGTGGACCGGCGCGGCAACGCCGTCGCCCTGACCTGCACGATCGAGCAGGAGTTCGGCTCGGCCGTGGTGGCGCCGGGCACCGGCTTCCTGCTGAACAACGAGCTGACCGACTTCGGCAAGCCGGGCACCGCCAACGAGGCGCGCGCCGGCAAGCGGCCGCGCTCCTCGATGAGCCCGATCATCGCCACCGAGGCCGGCAGGCCGATCGCGGTCACGGGCGGCGCCGGCGGCTCGCGCATCGTGATGGGCACGCTGTTCACCGTGCTCGACCGGATCGAGTTCGGGCTCGACCTCGCCCACGCCGTGGACGCAGAGCGCCTGGACGCCCAGAGCGCGCCGGACCTGCCGGTCTTCATCGAGGGCTCTCGCGTGAATCCCGCCGTGATCGCCGAGCTCGAGCGCCGCGGGCACACCTTCACGGACGAAGGGGAGTACGGCGCCAAGCCGCGCGTGCAGGCCGCGGGCTTCAGGTCGCCCCACGGCGCGACGAAGCAGGCCGTCTCCGACTCGCGGACCGAAGCCGGCTCACTTGCCCAGCGCCGCTGACCGAATCTCGACCGCCTGTACAAGCCCGCAGGCGAAATGTGGGCCTCGCGTACGTGTCCGAGGTCATCCTTCCGAGGTACTTTCAACGGTGTGATCGGCGAAGCGTCGGCAGCGCCCGTCTATGCCACGGATGGCTTCTACGACGAGGCCCTGACGGCGGACGGGCGGCCGCGAGCGGCGTACGAGGAGGTGATGGCCGCGCTGGCGGCCTCGGACCTGCCGGCGGTGGCCGAGCGCACACGCGACCGCATCTCGGCCGACGGTGTCAGCTTCGGCAGCGGGACTCGCGAGGTGCCGTTCTGGGTGGACCCCGTGCCGCGCATCTTCGAGCTGTCCGAGTGGGAGCGGCTCGAGCGGGGCATCCTGCAGCGCACCCGCGCGCTGAACGAGTTCATCGCGGACGTCTACGGCGAGCGCAGGATCGTCGCCGCCGGCCACATCCCCGCGCGGGCCATCGACGGCGCCGACCACTTCGAGCCCTGGATGATGGGGGTCGAGGTCCAGGGCTCGCACGCGCCGGCCGCCGGCCTCGACATCGTGCGCGGAGCGTCCGGCGAGCTTGCGGTGCTGGAGGACAACCTGCGCACGCCGTCGGGGTTCGCCTACCGCGAGGCGGCACGCCGGGCCGTGGACGACGGCCTGCCGCTCGAGCCGCCGGCCGGCCGCGTGGGCCTGGCGCCCGACTACGAGCTGCTGGGGAGCGAGCTGCGCGCGGCGGCGCCGGACGGCGGCGGCGACCCCAGCGTGGCGCTGCTCTCCGACGGCGCCGGCAACAGCGCCTGGTACGAGCATCGCGTGCTGGCCTCACGGCTCGGCATCCCGATCGTGGGCCGCTCCGACCTGTTCATGCGCCGCGGGCGCCTACACGCCCAGCTGCCCGGCGGCCGCGAGCGCGAGCTGCAGGTGATCTACAGGCGCACGGACGAGGACCAGCTGCGCGATGACGCAGGCCAGGCCACTTGGCTGGCCGGCGCCCTGCTCGAGCAGATGCGCCGCGGACGGCTGTCGGTGGTGAACGCCTTCGGCGCCGGCGTGGCCGACGACAAGCTGATCCACGGCTACGTGGAGGAGATGGTGCGCTTCTACCTCGGCGAGGAGCCGCTGCTGCCCTCTGTCCACACCTACGACCTCGGCGACCCGGAAGCGCGCGAGGCGGCGCTCGGCCAGCTCGACGACCTCGTCGTGAAGCCGCGCAGCGGCCACGGCGGCCACGGCGTGGTGATCTGCCGCCACGCGACGCCGGACGATCGCGAGCTGATCGCCCGCGACATCCGCGAGCGCCCGGAGAGCTTCGTGGCCCAGGAGACGATCACCCTGTCGCGGCACCCGACCGTGTGCGGGGCGGGCCTGGAACCACGTCATGTGGACCTGCGAGCCTTCGCCGTGGGCCCAGCCGTCGTGCCTGGGGGCCTGACCCGCGTAGCCCTGAAGCGGGGGGCGCTGGTCGTCAACAGCTCCCAAGACGGAGGTGCGAAGGACACGTGGGTGGTTCGGTGAAGAGCAAGCCGCTGATCGGAGTCTCGACCTCCGAGGTCAGGCTGGCCGACAACGTCGACCAGACCCCTCAGGGCGAGCCGCCCCGGCGGGAGATGGCGCTCGGCATGAAGTACGTGCAGGCGATCGAGGCCGCGGGCGGCATCCCCGTGGTCATGCCACCGCTGGCGCCGGCGGCGGTCGAGCCGCTGCTCGACCGGCTGTCGGGCATCTGCCTGTCGGGCGGCCCGGACCTCGACCCGGCCGCCTACGAGGCGCGGCCGCACCGCGAGCTCGGGCCCACCGAGCCAGAGCTCGACCGCTTCGAGCTGGAGCTGGTGCGCGCCGTCTGGGCGCGCGGGCTGCCGCTGCTCGCCATCTGCCGCGGGCTCCAGGCGCTGAACGTCGCGCAGGGCGGCACGCTGCACCAGCACGTGCCCGAGCGCTTCGGCGACCGCATCGAGCACCGCCAGGACACGCCTGGCGCAAAGCCCGCGCACGTGGTGAGCATCGCCGCCGGCAGCAGGCTGGCCGGCCTGCTGGACAAGCGCCGCCTCGAGGTGAACTCGTTTCACCACCAGGCCGTGTCCCAGCTTGGCGCAGGCCTGCACGAGGCCGCCCGCGCGCCCGACGGCGTGATCGAGGCCGTGGAGACGCGCGGCTCGGGCTTCGTGCTGGGCGTGCAGTGGCACGCCGAGTGCATGACCCGGCGTAAGGCCCACGCCGCCCTGTTCGAGGGGCTGGTGGAGGCAGCGCGCGACTACGAGCTGGCGCCGCCGGACAGCGGGAGGGTCAGAGCCGCGTGACCGGGCCGCTGCCGGATTGGGCCGTCTGGCAGCGAGCCGTGCCGTACACGCTCGGCGCCGAGGAGGAGGTCATGCTGCTCGACCCGGCCGACTGGTCGCTGGCGCAGCGGTCCGACGACGTGATCGCCGCGCTTCCCGAGGAGCTCGACGGCAAGGTCGAGCTGGAGACCCAGGGCGCCGTGCTCGAGCTGGCCTCCGCCCCGCACCACGACGTGGCCGGGCTGGCCGCCGAGCTGATCGCGCTGCGCGAGGCCCTGGAGGACGAGCTGGCCACGCTCGGCCTCCGGGCCGCCAGCGCGGGCACGCACCCGTCCACGGTCTGGCAGGAGACAGTCGTCTCCAGCGCCGACCGCTACCAGGAGGTCTACGGCTCGATGCGGGAGCTCGCGCGCCGCGAGCCCACCTTCGCCCTGCACGTGCATGTGGGCGTGGCCGACCCCGAGCAGGCGATCCGCCTCGTGAACAGCATGCGCGGCCACCTGCCGCTGCTCCTGGCGCTGTCGGTGAACTCGCCCTTCTGGCAGGGCCGCGACACCGGCCTGGCGTCCGCGCGGACGCCGCTGTTCCAGGCCTTCCCGCGGGTGGGCATCCCACGCAGGTTTCAGGGCTTTGCCGACTGGGTCGAGACCGTGGCCCTGCTGATCGACTGCGACGCCTTTCCCGAGCCCACCTTCCTGTGGTGGGACGTGCGCCCGCAGCCGCGTTTCGGCACCGTGGAGGTGCGCATCCTCGACGCTCAGGGCACCGTGGGCGAGACCGCGGCGCTGTGCGCGCTGGTGCAATCGATCGCCAGGCTCGAGATCGAGGAGGGCTACGCCTCCGAGGAGCTGATCTCGAGGGAGGAGGTGCTCGACGAGAACCGCTTCATCGCCGCCCGCGACGGCATGGACGCCCGGCTGATCGACCCGCGCCTGGGCCGCCGTGTGCCCGCCCGCGAGCAGCTCGCCGCGCTGCTCGAGGCCTGCGCCCCGCACGCCGCGGCGCTTCACTGCGCCGCCGAGCTGGCCTCGGTCGAGCCACTGCTGATGCGGCGCACGGGGGCCGACCGGCAGGTGCAGATCGCGCGTGCCGGCGGCGATCGCCTGCCGGGCCTGGTCGCGGCGATGGCCGACTCCTTCTGCGAGAGCCCCGTGGAGCGCTCGACCGTTGGGAGAATCTCCGCGCCGGGATTTTGGACATCTGGATAGAGGCGGCCGGGACGTGCGCGCCTAGCTTGGTCGAGTACCCAATCTAGGAGGAACTCGCACGATGAGATCAAGGCTCCTCAGAGCCGGTCCACTGGCTCTTGTGGCGTTCCTGGCGGCTCTGATCCTGCCCGCCAGCGCGCTAGCAACGGACGTCGACCTTCAGCAGGCCATCCATGGCAAGCTCGACTCAGCCGTTCCCATCAACACCCTCTGGGTGGTCGTGGCGGCTGTTTTCGTGCTGCTGATGCAGGCAGGCTTCGCGATGCTGGAGATCGGCTTCTCCCGCGCCAAGAACGCCGGCACGGGCGTGGCGAAGATCCTCACGAACCTCTCGATAGCGGCCATTTGCTACTGGGCCGTCGGCTTCGCGCTGGCGTTCGGCAGCGCGGACGTGCTCGGGATCTCCAGCCACATCGTGGGCAGCAACGGGTTCTTCCTGCAGTTCTCCGGCAACCCCGTGGACTCGCTGCCGGTGATGGGCACCTCGAACGCGACCATCGAGTCGAAGTTCCTGTTCCAGTTCGCGTTCTGCGCGGTCTCCCTGGCGATCGTCTGGGGCTCCACGCTCGAGCGCATCAAGTACACCGCCTACGTGATCTACGCGGTCGTGTTCGCGGCGATCATCTACCCGATCGGCTCGCACTGGGTGTTCGGCGGCGGCTGGCTGCAGAACGGCGACACGCCGCTGATGCCGACCGGCATGCAGGACTTCGCCGGTTCCACCGCGGTCCACCTGATCGGAGCGACGGGCGCCCTCGCCGCGTTGCTGCTGCTCGGCCCCCGCAAGGGCAAGTACGGGCCTGACGGGAAGCCGCGGGCCATCCCCGGCCACTCCATGCCGCTCGTGGGCCTGGGCGTGGTGATCCTGTTCTTCGGCTGGTTCGGGTTCAACCCCGGGTCGACCCTGAACGCGACGGATACCCGTCTCGCGGACGTGGCGGTCGTGACGCTGCTGGGTGCGGCGGGCGGCGTGATCGGCGCCTTCGTGACCAGCCAGGTCAGGCTGAAGACGATCGACATCGGAATGATCGGCAACGGCATGATCGCCGGACTCGTGGCAATCACGGCGCCCTCGGGCTACGTGGAGCCCTGGGCCGGGCCGATCGTCGGCTTCGTGGCCGGCGTGATCGTCGTGTTCGGCGTGATCGCGATCGACAAGCGGGTCGACGATCCGATCGGGGCCACCTCGGCGCACGGTCTGGCGGGCATCTGGGGGACGCTCTCCTGCGGCCTGTTCACGGCGCCGCGACTGGCTCAGTACAACGCCTTCGGCGATCCGAACGGCGGGCTCCTGTACTCCGGCCACTTCACGCAGCTGATCGCCCAGGCGGTCGGCGTGCTGGTGGCGTTCTCCTTCGTGTTCGGCCTCAGCTACCTGACCTTCGCGGCCATCAAGGCCACGGTCGGGTTGCGGGTGACCGAGGAGGAGGAGGATGCCGGACTCGACATCGTCGAGCACGGCATGTACGGCTATCCGGAGCAGTTCATTCCGCTTCCGGAGATCGGGGCGGCGTCCTCCGGGCCTGCCGCCAAGGCCGCGACCCTGGGTGCGCCGTCGAAGCCACCGGCCACCCGGGCCGGGGAGGTGCCGGCATGAAGATGATCGTCGCGTACATACGCCACGAGGCGTTCGAGCCGATCCGCAAGGATCTGCTCGACGCCGGCCTCCCGAGCCTCACGATCACCGAGGTGAAGGGCTCCGGCCGCCAGAAGGGCATCACCGAGCACTATCGAGGCGCGGACCTGCAGATCCATCTGCGGCCCAAGCTGAAGATCGAGATGGTGGTGGAAAGCCAGGACGCGGAGATCACCAAGGACGTGATCCTGCGTCACGCCCGGACGGGTGGCGTGGGGGACGGCAAGATCTTCGTCCTTCCCGTCGAGGAAGCGGTCCGCATCCGCACCGGCGAAGAGGGCGAGGAAGTGCTCCAGGCCCACCAGGGCGAGGAGCTGCCGGCGGAGGCCTGAGACCTCCCCGCACAGGCAACGAGGTGGGGCGTCCGACTGGGGGGCGTCCCGCCTCGGCCGCCGGCGGCCGGATCCAGTAATGGAGGCATCGTTGGCATCTCCGGAGCCGCTACCCACTCCACGTGCCGCGCACCTGGAGATGGTCGGCGCCGTGCTGGCCGGCGAAGGGCTGGAGCGGCTGGCCGAGATCGCGGCGCACTACGTGGGCGCGCCCGTCGCGGTGATCGTGCCGCGCCTGGGTGGCAAGAACGCAACCGCTCCGGCCTCGCTCGAGCGCTATGTGACCAGCCGGCTGAACGGCGGCACGGCCGCGCGGCCGGCCGAGGTCACCGCGGACGTGCCGATCGTGTCGGGCGACAACGAGCTCGGCGCGGTGCTCATGCTCGGCCGCGGCGAGCCCGACGCCGGCGAGTACCTGCATGTGGCGGCGGTGGCCGCGCTGACCGAGATCGCCGTCGCCGAGGCGCGTGACGAGACCGAGCAGAACCTGCGCGGCTCATTTCTCGAGGAGCTGCTCAACCGCGACGGGCTGGAGTCGGCGGACGTGGTGCGCCGCGCGGCCCGCCTCGGGCTCGACGTCTCCGAGGGCGGGGTGGGCCTCTGCGCTGACCCCGGCGAGCGGGCCCCGGGGCGCCTGCTCGCGGTGATCGCCAGCGAGCAGCCCGACGCGCTCGCCCAGGCCGTGAACGGCCGGGTGTACGGCATCCTGCCCTGCACCGTGGAGCGGGCGCGCAAGCTCGCCGCCAGGCTGGGCCGCAGCGCGATCGTTGGGATCTCCTCCTACTACTCGAGCCCGGCCGAGCTGGGCCGCGCGCTCGAGGAGGCCGAGCTGGTGCTGGACGTGACCGCCGCGGGCGGCGCCGCGCCGGCCGAGGACATGGGGGCCGGCACCTACCGCCTGCTATTCCGCGTGCTCGCCAGCCACCCGCAGGAGGTGCGCAGCTTCTACGAGGACACGATCGCGCCGCTGGTGGCCTACGACAACCAGTACACGACCCAGCTGGTCGACACGCTCGGCGCCTACCTGGGCGAGAACTGCAACATGAACGCCACCGCGCAGTCGATCCACGCCCACCGCCACACCGTGAGCTACCGGCTCGACCGAATCAAGGAGCTGACCGGCCTTGACCCATTCACCTCCGAGGACCGCGAGCGCCTCTCGCTCGGCCTGAAGGCCTACCGCATCATCGCGCCCAGCCTGCCCCGCTAGCCGGAAGCACTCGGCTCGGCCGAGTGCGCGCGGATGGTCGTTACCCTCGACCGCGATGTCGAGCCAATACGTATTCACGATGTACCAGCTGTCGCGCGTCCACCCGCCCGACAAGCAGGTCCTGAAGGACATCTCGCTCTCGTTCATGCCGGGCGCGAAGATCGGCGTGCTGGGCCTGAACGGGTCGGGCAAGTCCACGCTGCTGCGGATCATGGCCGGGCAGGACACCGACTTCCGCGGCGAGGCGCGCCTGGCGCCCAACGCGACGGTCGGGCTGCTCGAGCAGGAGCCGCAGCTCGACCCGGACAAGGACGTGCGCGGCAACGTCGAGGAGGGGGTGGCCGGAACGCGCGCACTGCTCGACCGCTTCAACGAGCTCGCCGCGAACTACACCGAGGAGAACGCCGCCGAGTTCTCCCGCGTGCAGGAGCAGATCGACGCCGCGGACGCCTGGAGCCTCGACAACCACCTGGACGTGGCGATGGATGCCCTCCGCCTCCCGCCGGGCGACGCCGACGTGACGAAGCTCTCGGGCGGCGAGCGGCGGCGCGTGGCCCTCTGCCGGCTGCTGCTGCAGGCCCCCGACCTGCTGCTGCTCGACGAGCCCACCAACCACCTCGACGCCGAGTCCGTGGCCTGGCTCGAGAAGCACCTGGAGGAATACGAGGGCACCGTCGTGGCGGTGACCCACGACCGCTACTTCCTCGACAACGTGGCGGGCTGGATCCTCGAGCTCGACCGCGGTCACGGCATCCCCTTCCAGGGCAACTACTCGAGCTGGCTCGAGCAGAAGCAGGCGCGGCTGGCGGTGGAGGAGAAGCAGGACAGCGCGCGCAAGCGCACGATCGCCGCCGAGCTGGAGTGGGTCCGCGAGAACCCGAAGGGCCGGCGCAAGAAGTCGAAGGCGCGCCTGAACAACTACGAGCGGCTGCTGGCCGAGGACCGCAACGTCAAGCTCGACCAGGTCCAGATCCACATCCCCGCGGGCCCGCGCCTGGGCACCAAGGTGATCGAGGCCGACGGCCTGCGCAAGGGCTTCGGCGACCGCCTCCTCATCGACGGCCTCTCGTTCTCGCTGCCGCCGGCCGGAATCGTCGGCGTGATCGGGGCAAACGGCGCGGGCAAGACCACGCTGTTCCGGATGATCGTGGGCGACGAGCAGCCCGACGACGGCTCGCTGGGGCTGGGAGACACGGTCGAGCTGGCCTACGTCGACCAGAGCCGCGACTCGCTCGACCCCGAGAAGAGCGTCTGGGAGGAGATCTCCGACGGCTACGACCAGATCAAGGTCGGCGACCGCGAGGTCAACTCCCGGGCCTACGTGGCCGGCTTCAACTTCAAGGGCTCCGACCAGCAGCGCAAGGTCGGCGTGCTGTCCGGCGGGGAGCGCAACCGCGTGCACCTCGCGAAGCTGCTGCGCCGCGGCGGCAACACGCTGCTGCTCGACGAGCCGACCAACGACCTCGACGTGGACACGCTGCGCGCGCTCGAGGAGGCGCTTCTCGCTTTTCCCGGCTGCGCGGTGATCATCTCCCACGACCGCTGGTTCCTCGACCGCGTGGCCACCCACGTGCTCGCCTTCGAGGGCGACTCGCAGGTCACCTGGTTCGAGGGCAACTTCGAGGAGTACGAGGAGCACCGGCGCAAGCAGATCGGCGCCGAGGCCGACCGCCCCCACCGCCTCACGTACAAGAGACTGACCGCGATCTGAACGGCGGCTCCGAGGCAAGCCGCGTCCACCGCGTTGCCCCGCGCCCCCGAGGCCGGCGGGCTTGGGCTCTCTGACCTCTGCTCTCTGCTCTCTGCTCTCTGCCCTCTGCCCTCTGTCTCCGCCTGGACACCGTGGCGAATCTCGGCGGGTGGATTTCATCCGCCGGTCCGTACGAGTTCGGCCTGCAATCGCCGAACATTCGAGGTATGAGAGAGCCCGGCGCCATCAAGAGCTACAAGCTGGTCCCCTCACAGGTGAACGGCTCCGAGCCCGGGCCAGGGGTACCGGGCGTCCGCCGCTATCGCCTTGCAAGGGTGGGGGTCAACCGGCGCTCGGCGCTGGACCAGGACCGCCATGAGCGGATGGAGCGCATCGCGGGAATGGGGGAGCCAAGACCTAGTCGCTAGCTTCGGAGATGTGCAGATCGGCATCATCGGCAGCGGCAACATCGGCGGCACCGCCGCGCGGCTCTTGGAGGCGGCCGGCCACGAGGTGGCCGTGGCGAACACGCGGGGCGATCCGCATACCGTCGAGGAGGCCGCGGAGTTCGGGGAGCTGGTGCTCATCGCCATTCCGCTGCACGCCATCGAGACGCTGCCGCTCGAGCCGTTCGCCGGCAAGGTCGTGGTGGACGCCAACAACTACTACCCGGGCCGGGACGGGCAGATAGCCGAGCTGGACAGCGGCGAGCTCACGTCCAGCGAGCTGCTCGCGCGGCGGCTGCCGGACGCCACGGTCGTGAAGGCCTTCAACACCATGCACTTCAAGACGCTCGGGGAGGCCGGCCACCGCGACGACCCGCTGGTGATCTTCCTGTCGGGCGACGACCCCGCGGCCAAGGTGAAGGTGGCCGATCTGATCGAGGAGATGGGCTTCGCCCCGGTCGACCTGGGCTCCTTGCACGACGGCGGCGCCCACCAGCAGCCGGGGTCAGCGGTGTACGGCGAGGACTTGACCGTGGCGCAGGCGCGCGACCGGCTGGCCGGCTAGGCGACGGCCGAGACGATCCAGGTCGAGGCGGGCGCGCGGACGCCGTCCGGCCCCGCGTACTCGGCGAGGCCGTGCTCGAGCGCTGAGCGCACCTGGCCGTGGAGGTGGGCCGCCCGGTCGCCCTGCAGGCGCAGGATCTCGCCCGCCGGCCCGATCGCCATTACGACTTCGATCGCCTCGTTCAGGTCGTGGCCGATCAGGATCGGCAGGTCGCTGCGGTGCAGCTCGATCTCGCTGAAGCCCGCGCTCTTGAGCTGGCCCGTCACCGTGTCGGCGTTGGCCATCGAGAAGGGGCCGGGCCCGCAGGTCGGCTCGTCGTACTCCTCGGGCCGGCTCACGATCCCCTCGACGATCGTCTGCGGACGGTAGAGCCAGTCGTTGTCCACCCGGTCGCGCCAGACCACCGCCACCAGGCGAGCGCCGGGCTTCAGGGCGCCGCGCACGTTGCGCAGGGCCTGGACCGGGTTCGCGAAGAACATGACCCCCATGCGCGAGAAGGCCATGTCGTAGGGGCCGCCGAGCTCGCCGCTCTGCACGTCCACGGTCTCGAAGCGCGCGTTCGAGACGCCCGCGTCGGCCGCGTCCTTTCGGGATGCCTCTATGAACTTCGGCGCCGCGTCCACGCCCACGGCCTCACCCTCGGGGCCCACCATCCCGGCGATTCGCTGGGTGGTGTCGCCGAAGCCGCAGCCGATGTCCAGCACCCGCTGGCCTGCCTGCGGCGGGAAAAGGGCGAGGGCCGCCTCGCCGTGGTTGCCGAGGCCGGTCGTGACGAGCTCGCGGTAGCGGCTGAAGCGCTCGAACAGCGGCCCGTCCCAGGCCTGGATGGCCTCGTCGTTGTTGGTGGGGGCCTCTGACTCGACGCTCATGCTCACCGAGCCTAGCGCCGATAAGCTCGCCTGGCAATGCGCTTTTCCGAGGCAAACGGGCTGCAAAAGGCGATCCGCCGCTTCGCCTCCAGCGGCCCCGGCTCGTGGTTCTTCGCGCGGGTGCTCCACCACGTGGACAAGCCGGTCTACCGCCTGTCGGGGGAACGCTTCACGCTCACCACCCTGCTCGCCGGGCTGCCGATGGCGATGCTCACCACCACGGGCGCGAAGAGCGGCCGGCCGCGCACGGTGCCCCTGGTCGGCCTGCCCACCCCCGACGGGCTGGCCGTGATCTCCTCCAACTACGGCCAGCGCAACCACCCCGCCTGGTACCACAACCTGCGCGCCAACCCGGAGGGGCGGGTGAGGGTCAAGGACGAGGTGCGGGACTTCCGCGCGGTGGAGGCCGAGGGCGAGCGCCGCGAGCGCATCTGGCGGGAGGCGCTCGAGGTCTACCCCGGCTACGAGACCTACGAGAAGCGCGCCGCCCACCGGCGCATCGCCGTGTGGGTCCTCGAGGAGCGGTCCTGACCGCGTGAAGCGCGGGCTCTGTGACAGCTGCCGGCACCAGAAGCTGATCCACAACACGCGCGGCAGCACGTTCTCGATGTGCGAGCGCTCGAAGACCGACCCGAGCTTCCCGAAGTACCCGCGGCTGCCCGTGGCCGAGTGCCGCGGCTACCAGCGCCGTCCCTAGTCTGTCCCACGTGTGCCGCCTGTTCGGGATGCACGCGGGAAACCGCCGGACGCGAGCCACCTTCTGGCTGCTCGACGCGCCCGACTCGCTGGCGCAGCAGAGCCGGCGAAACCCCGACGGGTACGGCCTGGCGACGTTCGCGGAGGACGGCACGCCCTCGATCGACAAGCGGCCCGCGGCCGCGTACGAGGACGAGGCCTTCGCGCGCGAGGCGCGCGAGGAGGAGTCGCGCACCTTCACCGCCCACGTCCGCTACGCCTCGACCGGCGGCCTCAGCCTGGAGAACACGCACCCCTTCGAGCAGCACGGGCGGGTGCTCGCCCACAACGGCCACGTGGGCGGGCTCGACCGCCTGGAGAAAGAGCTCGGTGACTACCGCTCGCTGGTGAAGGGCCAGACCGACTCGGAGCGCGTGTTCGCGCTCATCACCAAGGAGACCGACGCGAACGGCGGAGACGTGGGCGCCGCGATCGTCGCGGCGGTGGGCTGGATCGCGCGAGAGCTGCCGCTCTACGCTGTCAACCTCGTGCTCGCGACCGCCACCGACCTCTGGGCACTGCGCTATCCCGACACGCACGACCTGCTCGTGCTCGAGCGCGAGCGAGGCGGGCCGCGCGGGGCGCGTCACCTCGACGCGGCGAGCCCGGCGGGCACCGTTCGCGTGCGCGCCGCGGCGCTGGCAT
Source organism: Solirubrobacterales bacterium (assembly GCA_038215095.1). Taxonomy (GTDB): domain Bacteria; phylum Actinomycetota; class Thermoleophilia; order Solirubrobacterales; family Thermoleophilaceae; genus DATACN01. Next base: position 17,160 of record JBBQRG010000059.1, read on the forward strand.
CGCAGCCCGCGGTGGTCGTGGCCAGCGAGCAGATGGACGAGGACGCCGGCTGGCGCCCGCTCGAGCCCGGCGAGCTCGTGCACGTCGACTCCGAGCTGAAGGTCAGCTCGACCCGGCTCGACGAAGCGCCCGCGCATCTTCTGACGCTGCAGGACCTGAATCCCGGCGCGGCCGCCTCGCAGAGCGCGCCGGCGAGGGCCTAGGCGTGGACGTCATTCGGCTGGTCGACGAGGTGGATGAGCAGGGGATGATCGAGGGGCGCGTCTTCCAGGACATGGAGATACGCGGCCCGGCCATGCTCACCCCCGTCGAGGAGGTCACGGTCAAGGACTGCACCTGGGGCGCTCCCTTCGACCAGATGTTCCACAGCACCGAGAAGCGGCGGCTGATCGGAGTCATAGGCCTTCGCCACGTGAAGTTCCTCCGCTGCGTCTTTCGCAACATCGGCTTCATGGCCCATCCCGACTTCATCGAAGCGGTGGGCAGGGACGCGCTGCGCGACCCGGACGAGAGCGGCTAGGGCGTACCCCGAACGACCGTCTTGCCGTCCTTGTCGGACACCTTCACGTTCGGCGGCTTCGACGACACGTTCCCCGCGAAGCTCCCGGACAGGGTCGCGCCGTTGCTCGCGACGACCTTCGCCTTGCCGTCGAGTCCGGCCGCCACGCGGTAGCTGATCTTGTACGGGCCGCCCTCGATGGCGGTCACGTTCCACGTGAAGGTCTTCACCGCGTGCGGCTTCAGCTTGCCGCAGGCCCAGGTGCTCACGTAGACGGTCTCGCAGCCCTTCGGCGCCTGGTCCTTCGACTCCGGCACGCCGCCGATCGTCTGCGGCTTGCCGTTGATCACGAACTGGGAGCGCTGCGCGTCGGCGAGCTGAGGGTTGTTCTTGCGCTTGTCGAAGCCGTCAACCGTCATCGCGATGTCGGGCACCGTGGTGCTGCCCTCGTTGCGCACGCGGATCACCAGGTTCGAGGTCGAGGCGAGCTTCTGGCGCGCGGGGAAGTCCGCCGAGACGATGTTCACCTTGAAGTTGCCGGCGGGCTCGTTCTCGTCCTGGCGCTTGGTGCTCGCACAGCCACCCACGGTCAGCGCCGCGATGGCGCATGCGAAAGCCAGTCTCCTCGCCTCCAAAGCGGGTCGAACATACCATGGTCCCGGGCGCGCGGTTCCCCCTTGGCACCCGTGCCTGCCATGCCGTAGGCTTCGGCCGCGAAGCGCTTCGCGGGGTCCTCGTGACCCCTCTAGGGAGGAAAAGGGGAATTGGTTAGAGCAGCAGCGGATCGGGTCTTCCTGCCAGCCAAGGGGTTGCTGGAACAGGTCGGCGACATGATGATCCTGACGGGCAAGACGATGACGTCTGCCATCAGGCCGCCCTTCCCGTCCGGGGTGGAGTTCGTGCAGCAGTTCATGTTCCTGCTGCGCCTGTGCTGGCTGCCGCTCACGATCACGACGATCGCGTTCGGCTACGGCGCCCCCGGCCTGCAGGCCGGCAACTTCCTGGTGATCTTCGGCGCGATCGACCGCCTGGGCGGCTTCTTC
>JBBQRG010000060.1:0-18532 GCA_038215095.1 Solirubrobacterales bacterium
AAGGTGGACACACCGAGTTCGCGCCGCAGCGTCTGGAAGCGCTCGCTGCTCTCGCGATCGAGTGCGCCGAATGTGATGTCGGGGTCGGTCATGGGGTGAGCTTAGCGACGCTCGCGGAACACGGGGCGCGCTCAGACGCGCTGGATCAGCGTCGCTGTGCCGAGCCCGCCGCCGCAGCACATGGTCACCAGCCCGATCTCCTTGTCGGAGCGCTCGAGCTCGTGGAGCAGGGTGGTGATCAGCCGGGCGCCCGTCGACCCGAGCGGGTGGCCCAGGGCGATCGCGCCGCCGTTGACGTTCACTCGGTCCATGTCGGGCTCGAGCTCCCGGCGCCAGGCGGCCACGACCGAGGCGAAGGCCTCGTTGATCTCGACGAGGTCGATGTCGCTCATCTGCATGCCGTTTCGCTCGAGCAGCTTCTTGGTGGCCGGAATCGGGCCGGTGAGCATGATCACGGGGTCCACGCCGACGGTGGTCTGGTCGAGGATCCGGGCGCGCGGCTTGAGGCCCAGCGCGTCGGCCTTCTCGCGCGTCATCAGCAGCACGGCGGCGGCGCCGTCCGAGATCTGCGACGAGTTGCCCGCCGTGATCTTGCCGTCCTCCTTGAAGGCCGGCTTCAGCTCGGAGAGCTTCTCGATCGTCGTCTCCGGGCGGATGCCCTGGTCGGTGACGTAGGTGTCGCCGTTCACCTGGAAGGGGACGGTCTCGCGCTCGAAGCGGCCTTCCTCGGTGGCCTTGGCGGCCAGCTGCTGCGAGCGCACGCCGAGCTCGTCGAGCTCCGAGCGGGGGATCTCCCACTTGTCGGCGATCATCTCCGCGGAGATGCCCTGAGGCACCAGGTTGTACCTGGCCATCAGCTCCTCGGGCCACGGCGAGCCGACCTCGTCGGTCCACTTGAAGCCGACGCCCATGGGGATGTGGCCCATGTGCTCGACGCCCGAGCCGATCACCGCGTCGTGGACGCCCGACGCCACCAGCGCGGCGCCGAAGTTCACGGCCTGCTGAGCGGAGCCGCACTGGCGGTCGACCGTCGTGGCGGGAGTCTCGACCGGCAGCCCGGCCTGCAGCCAGGCGTTGCGGCCGACGTTGAACATCTGCTCGCCGTACTGCTGCACGCAGCCGGTGATCACGTCCTCGACCTCGTCGGCGGGGAGGCCGGCGCGCTCGATGACCTCGGTGTAGCACTTGCCCAGCAGCTCGTTCGGGTGCGTGTCCTTGTAGTAGCCCTTCTCGGGATGCCCGCGCCCGATCGGCGTCCTGACGGCCTCCACGATCACTACTTCACGCCCAGTTCCGTTCTGCATCGGCAAGCTTCCTCCGCGGTCGGTTGACGACTAGGGTACTCGATTGACTGACCAGTCAACCAATGGGTCTATGAGGCTTGGAATAGCGGGAAGCGGGGCGATTGCGCGCGGTTTGGCGCGTGCCGCGGCGAGCGCCGGGGAGACCGTTCTATGGGCTCGCAAGGAGGAGTCGGCCGCCCGTGCGCGGGAGGCCCTGGAGGAGGCGGGCGTGGTGGTCACCGACCTCGAGCACCTGACCGACTGCGACATCGTCGTGGAGGCCGTGGCCGAGGACCTGGAGGTCAAGAAGGGCCTCCTCGAGCGGCTGGGGGGCGTGCTGCCGGACTCCACCGTGCTCGCCACGACCACGTCCTCGCTGTCGGTGACCGCCCTGGCCGAGGCCAGCGGCCGGCCGGAGCGCTTCGCGGGCCTGCACGTGTTCAACCCCGTGGAGAAGATGGCGCTGGTGGAGCTGGTGTTCCCCGACGCCGCCTCCGAGGACACGCGCGCGCGGCTGCGCCAGCTCTGCGAGGAGATGGGCAAGACCGGCGTCGAGGTGCCGGATTCCGCCGGCTTCGTGGTGAACCGGCTGCTCTTCCCCTACCTCTTCGACGCCGTGCGCCTACTCGAGGCCGGGGGCCTCGAGCCCGAGGCGATCGACACCTGCATGAAGCTCGGCGCGGGACACCCGATGGGTCCGCTGAAGCTGCTCGACCTGGTGGGCCTGGACGTGTCCGCCGCGATCGGCGACGAGATCGGCGTGGACGTGCCGGAGCGCGTGCGCTCCCTGATGGCCGAGGGCAAGCTCGGCCGCAAGTCCGGCGCCGGCTTCTACGAGTACTAAACCGGCTAGCCGTTGACCCGGCGGGGGGCCTTCTTGGCCGGGCGCTTGCGCGGCTGCGGCTTCGGCTTGGCCGCCGCCGACATCCCCGCGGCGAGGTCCCAGACGACATCGGCCTCGCCGATGTCCTGGGCGGCCGCCAGCTCGGCCACGCGGTCCCAGGGCAGGGTCGCGTCGGGTAGCTCGTCCCAGCGGGAGTAGTCGAGCGCCTCCAGCGCCCCGGTCAGAGCCGCAGCGGGCTCCTCCTGCTCCTTGATCAGGTCACGCAGCGCGTCGCGCTGGGAGTCGCTCAGTCTCAGGCACCACATCCGGCAAGACCTCCTGGGAGGGGACGGACTTGCGGGCCGAAGGTAGTGGCCGCCGCGGACGGACCCTCAGTGAAGCGGCTGCTGGTCCACGCTGAAGACGTTCACGTTCCGCCCATCCACACCGCGCGTCTGGAGGCGCAGGTCCCCAGCGTTGAGGTCGACCGAGTAGATGATGCGGTTGCCGTGGTCGTTGCGGTGGAACAGCACGCGCTTGCCGTCCGGCGCCCAGGCCGGCTCGAAGCCGCCCTTCCCGGTCAGCTTGCGCAGCCCGGTGGCCGCCTCGCGCACGCGGTAGATGTTGCCCGCCCGGACGAAGGCCAGCTGCGAGGCGTAGGGCGACCAGGTCGGCTGGGCGGCGTGCTTGCCGGTGATGCGGCGCAGGTTGCTGCCGTCGGAGTCGACCACGTAGACGTTGCGATTGCGGACGAAGGCGATCCGGCCGTCCAGCGACCAGGACGGCTCGCCGCCGCGCGCGAACGTGAGCTGCCGCTGCGGGGTGCCGTCCGCGCTCGCGATGTAGAGGTTGCGCTCGCCGGACGCGTCCGCGGCCTGGAACACGAGCAGCGTGCCGGTGGGGTCCCAGGCAGGGCGGCTCGAGCCGGTCAGCCCGGGCAGTGTGAAGGTCTGGACCTCGCTGCCGTCGGCGCGCATCGTGCCGATCGCGCCGCCGACGTCGAAGGCGATCCGCGTGCCGTCGCGCGACCACGCCGGATTGGCCGGGCAGGGCAGCGTAAGACCCTCCTGGCAGGTTGGGCCGACCGGGCGCTGGTCGGAGCCGTCCGGGTTCGCTGTGGTTATCCCGTGCGGCAGGACTCCGCCGACGTCGCCCTGGACGAAGGCGATGCGCCCGGGCTGTCCGGGATATGAGGCCGATGCCGGGGCGGCGGCGAGGGCGAGCGCGAGGGCAGCGAGAGCTATGGGAGGCAGTGCGCGCACGGTCGTTCCGTGAACGCGGCGGGACGGCGCGAGTTGCGGACTAGCCCCGGTCGGGTTGCTGCCCGCGCGGCGTGGAGGCCGCCTCCTCGACCGGGCGCGGACCCTTGGGCGAGTCCTCCCGGCCGTTGGCCCGCTCGCGGCTGTGGTCGCGGATGCGCACCGCCTCGATGCGGTTCTCGCGCACCGACTCGACCCTGATCGAGTAGCCGTTCACCTCGACCATGTCGCCGCGCTTGGGCAGACGGCCGAGCTCGGCGAACACGAAGCCGCCGACCGAGTTGTAGGCGTCGGAGTCGTGGGGCAGGTCGAGGTTGTAGTCGGTCAAATCGGTGATCGGGACGTGGCCCCGGACCCACCAGTCGCCGTTCGCCAGCCGTCGCACGCCGGCGACGGACGGGTCGGTCTCGTCGGCGATCTCCCCCACGACCTCCTCGATGATGTCCTCGACGGTCACGATTCCCGCCGTGCGGCCGTACTCGTCCACGACCACCGACATCGAGGCGCGCTCGCGCTGGAGGTCGGCCAGCAGGTCGTCGAGCGGCTTCGTCTCCGGCACGATCAGGGCGTCCTTCACCGCCGTTTCGACCGAGGCATCGGGGCCCTCGGACATCAGCAGGCGGGCGAGCGAGTTGTTGTGGACGATTCCCTTGATGCGGTCGGTGTTGCCCTCCTCGGTGACCACCAGCCGGGTATGGCCCGAGTCGATGCAGCGCCGCAGCGCGGTCTCCGCCGTCTCCGACAGGTCCACCGTGACCACCGCGGGGATCGGCGTCATGACCTGGCGCGCCTCCTGCTCGTGCAGGTGGAAGACGCCGGACAGCATTCCCGCCTCGCCCGGGTCGAGTTGGCCGCCGCGCGAGCTGCGCGCGATCAGGAGCTTCAGGTCCTCGGCGGAGGTGGCCTCGTCGAACTCGGCGCGCGCGTCCACGCCGACCGTGCGCAGCAGCGCGTTCGACGTGGTGTTCAGCAGCCAGATCAGCGGGTTGAAGGCAATCCGGAACCAGTGCAGCCCGCGCGCGACCCGGCGCGCCGTTCCCTCCGGGTGGACGATCGAGTAGATCTTCGGCACCTGCTCGCCGACCGTGATGTGCAGCGCCGTCGTGAGGAGGTAGGCGATCGCGAGCGAGATCGCCACGGCCACGCCGTGGCCGAACGCGTTGCCGAGCGGGTCCTCGAGCAGGTTGGCGATCGCCGGCTCGCCCAGGAAGCCGATGCCCAGCGAGGCCATCGTGATCCCGAGCTGGCAGGCCGACAGGTACTCGTCGATGCGGTCGACCTCCCGCAGCACCAGCTCGGCGCCGCGCACGCCGTCGTCGCGCATCTGCTCGAGCCGGCTCTCGCGGGAGCGCACGAGTGCGAACTCCGCGGCCACGAAGAATCCGTTCAGGCCCACCAGGACCACGACCCCCAGCAGGAGAAGAAGCTGTGTCATCTCAAGGCCGGCCGCAGCCGGCTGCTACTTCGAGGTAGGTCGTCGTCGCTCATCCGCGGGCGCGACCCAAGGTAGCAGCTAGCCCAGCGCGTCTATCCGCGAAGCGAGGTCGAAATCCGCGGCCGTCAGACCGCCCTCGGAGTGGCTGCTCAGGCGCACCGTCACGGTCGCCCAGGAGATCTCGAGGTCGGGGTGGTGGTTCATCGCCTCGGCCACCGGCAGCAGGCGGTTCACGAGGTTCACGGAGCCCTTAAAGTCGCCCGCGTCGAACTCCCTGGCGATCGCATCGCCGTCCCGCTTCCATCCGGGCAGTCCCTCCAGCCGCTGCTCGATCTCCTCATCGCTCAGAAGTGCCATGGTTCCTCCGTGCGTATCGCCTCGCTTGTCCCGTCCGCCACCGAGATGCTCTTCGCCCTCGGGCTGGGCGACTCCGTGGTGGCCGTCACCCACGAGTGCGACTACCCGCCCGAGGCGAAGGACAAGCCCCAAATCACCCGCAGCGTGATCACCGAGAGGCTCGATGCCGCGGAGATCGACCGGGAGGTGCGCGAGCGCACCAGCCGCGGCGAGGCGCTCTACGAGCTCGACCGCTGGGCGCTCGAGGAGCTCAGCGTGGACCTGATCGTGACCCAGGCCGTGTGCGAGGTGTGCGCCGTGTCGTACGAGGACGTGCTCACCGTCGCGGAGGAGCTGCCGAGCCGACCGCAGGTGATCTCGCTCGACCCGTCCACGATCGGCGAGGTGCTGGGCGACGTGCCGCGGCTGGCACAGGCGGCCGGCGTGCCCGAGGCCGGCGAGCGGCTGGCCGACGAGCTTGGCGAGCGGCTCGAGGAGGTGGAGCTGGCCTTTGCGGGCGACCCGCGCCCGCGCGTGGCCGCCCTGGAGTGGCTCGACCCGATCTACATCGGCGGCCACTGGGTGCCGCAGATGATCGAGCTGGCCGGCGGCGACGACGTGCTGGGCCTGCCCGGCGAGCGCTCGCGCACCTCCTCGTGGGAGGAGCTCCAGGCGGCCGCCCCGGACGTGGTGCTGGTGATGCCGTGCGGCCTCTACAAGGACGAGGCGGCGGTCGAGGCCGAGCGCCATGCCGACGAGCTGCGGCGGGTCGGCGCCCGTGTCGTGCCGGTGGACGCCGCCGCCCACTTCTCCCGCCCAGGCCCTCGCCTGGTGGACGGCGTGGAGCTGCTGGCGGACGTGCTGCACGCCAATGGCTCCTAAGCGCGCCGAGCGCCAGATCCGGATCGCCGCCGCCCCGAAGGCGTGCTTCGACGCGATCACGGACTACGACAGCCTTCCCGACTGGCAGCGAGCGGTGAAGGACGTGGAGGTGCTCTCACGCGACCGCGCGGGCCGCGGCAAGGAGGTGGCCTTCGAGATCGACGCCAAGCTGCGCACGGTGCGCTACACGCTCGACTACTCCTACGAGGAGCCCCACCACGTCACCTGGACCTACGTCGACGGCGACCCGAAGAACGTGGACGGGGAGCTGGTGCTGGAGGAGGGCGGCGAGGGCGTGACCCTCGCCACCTACTCGCTCCGCATCGACCCGGGGATGTGGCTGCCCGGCCCGGTCGTCTCGCTGCTCAACGAGCAGGTCATGCAGGGCGCGCTCGACGACCTGAAGGCCCGCGTCGAGGGCTAGACGGCGGCCGAGGACGAGACGGCGATCGAGCCCGCCACCGCCACGACGCCCAGCGCGAGACATAGCGCGGTGGGCACCATCCCCGGGAGCGCCCGAACGCGGTCGCGCAGGTCGAACAACAGGGCGGCGGCCACAGCGCCGCCGATCAGGCCGCCCACGTGGCCGCCGATCGAGATGCCCGGCACGGTGAAGGTGAACAGCAGGTTCAGCCCGATCCAGAGCGGCAGGCCGCTCTCCATCGGGTTGATGCCGCGGTTTCGCATGACCACCACGGCCGCGCCCATCAGGCCGAAGATCGCGCCCGACGCGCCCACGGTGGGAGCGAGCGGCGTCGCGAGCAGGGCGCCGAAGGAGCCGGCGAGCAGCGAGACGCCGTAGATGAGCCCGAAGCGCAGCCGCCCGACGGCGGGCTCGAGCATTGTGCCGAGCACGTACAGCGCGAACATGTTGAAGGCCAGGTGCAGGAAGCCCGCGTGCAGGAAGCCGCCCGTGATCAGGCGCCAGTACTCGCCGTTGGCGATGTCGGGCCGCGAGAGCGCGCCGTGGGCGAGCAGCGGGCTCTGCCCGATGCCGCCGGTGGTGGCGCTCGCCCCGCCCAGGAAGGCGCCGATGCCGATGATCACCATGATCCCGATCAGCACATACGTCAGAACAGGGTCCTCGATCGAGCGCATCGTGCGCACCCGCGTGGCACCCTGGCGCGCGCACTCGGGGCAGCGCATGCCGACAGACGTCGACGTCATGCAGTCAGGGCAGATCGGGCGGCCGCAGTTCGAGCAGGCCACGCCCGTCTCGCGGCCGGGATGCCGGTAACAGACCTCCATGCCCGTAACGCTAGCTGGGGGTCAGAGGCGCACGGTCATGACGGGGCGCTCGCTCGGCGTCCGGGAGCCGCCGCGCGGCTCGCGCGTGATTGCCACTCCATTTGCGCCCTTCAGGTCGTCGGGGAGCGCCAGGACGCCGACCCCGTTCGGGCCCACATCGAAGGTGGGCTGCGGAACCATCTGGCCGTCGCGCTGCACCCACGCCTGGTAGACCCGCCCCGGCAGCGACGGCAACCCGCTCACGTGAAGGACCGCGCCCGCGCCGCCGCCGGGGGGCACCGAAAGTGTCCCCCTGGCGTCTTGCAGCTCTCGGCTCTGCACGCTCGCCGAGATCGTGCGCGTGTCGTTTCCGCTGGTCAGCTGGCCCAGGCCGAAGCCCAGGCCCACCGCGAGCAGGAAGACGGCCGTGCCCCAGGCCAGCACGGGCGTGAGCCGCGGCACCCGGAGGCTCCAGCTGCGCCGTGGGCGCGCGCGCCTGCTCGGCTCGCCGGCCTCTTCGCGCACTGCCTCCATCAGCGCGGCCTTGAGCCGCGGCGGGGCAGCAAGCGGCTCGACCGAGCGCGGCAGCGCCTCCACGGCCGGGCGCAGGCGCTCCAGCTCCTCGCGGCAGAGCGGGCAGTCGGCCAGGTGGCGCTCGAAGCGCTGGTGCTCGGACGCGTCGAGGGCGTCCAGCAGGTAGGCGCCCACGTCCTCGTGAATGTGTCCGGACTCGCTCACGCGAACTCCTCCGAGACAAGGCCCTCGAGCGCGCGGCGAAGCTTCTCCAGGCCGAGGCGCATGCGACCCTTCACCGTGCCGATCGGCATCTCGAGCATCTGCGCGATCTGGCTGTGGCTGAAGCCGCCGAAGTAGGCCAGCTCGAGCACCCGCGCCTGCTCCTTGGGCAGCTCCTTCAGCGCGTCGCGCACGCTGTGCGCCTCCTGCAGGCGGGCCACCTCGATGTCCGTGCGCTCGGGCGCCTCCTCGCGCTCGGCGAGCCCCTCCGCCGACGCGCGCCGGCGGTCGTGGACGAGGTTGCGGCGCAGGGCGTCGATGGCGCGGTTGTGAACGATGCCGAGCACCCAGGTGCGGACGCTGCCGCGCGTCGGCTCGTAGCGCGTGCGGCTGCGCCAGATCGAGAGGAAGGACTCCTGGACGATGTCCTCGGCCGTGGTCCGGTTGGGGACCATCCGGTAGGCGAGCGAGAACGCCGCGCCGCCGTGCCGGTCGTAGACCAGCTCGAAAGCCCGGGTGCTCCCTTCCTGCATCAGGGCCATCACCTCCTCGTCCGCCAGATTGCGGATATCCACCGTCACGTGAGTTGTTCGCCCCCGGGCGGCCTTTGGATCAGCGCCCGAAGCGGCGCTGCAGCTCCTGGAGGCGGTTGGCGTGGCGCCTGCGCTGTTGCTGGCGCGCGCGAACCAGCACCAGCGCGCCGCCGGCCAGGGTGCCCACCATCACCGCGGCCACCGGGCGTGCCCAGTTGCGCGGGTCGCGCATAGCCGAGAGCTCCCACTCGGCGAGCTCGTGAGCGGCCGCCTCTGTCAGGTCGGTCAGGCGCCGCTCCAACCGGTCGGAGAGCGCCTCGGGCGGGTCCACCGGCACGAGCGCGCTGCGCAGCATCCGCTCGACGTCACTCACCGTGCACCTCTTGCCTCATCCCCTGCTCCAGTTGCTTGATGGCTCGATGCAACAACACCTTGGTGGCGCCCTCGGAGCGGCCAAGCGCCCGGGCGATCTCGCGGTTGTCCATGCCGAGCGCGAAGCGCATGATCAGCGCCTCTCGGCGGTCGTCCGGAAGGTTCGCCACGCCCTCGAGCACCTCCTGCACCTCCTCGCGGCCCTCCACGACCTCCTCGGTGTCGTGCGGGGCCGAGAGCACCGCGGCATCCTCGAGCTGGGTCTGCGGCCGCCGCGAGCGGTCGCGGTAGTAGTTGGCCGCCAGGTTGTGGGCGATGCGGATCAGCCAGGGGCGCAGCGGGCGGCCGTTCGACTCGGCGAGCGCCCGCTCGAAGTGGCGATAGGCCTGCAGGAAGGTCTGCTCGGTGAGGTCCTCGGCATCGTGGTGGTTGCCGATCCGGTAGTACGAGTAGCTGTAGACGTCGCGAAGGTGTGCCCGGTACAGCTCGGTGAAGTCCCGGTCGAGCTGCTGCTTGCGTGCGATGTCGTCCACTCAAGGGGAGCCTACTTCTCATGCCGCGCGCCGGGCCCCGGCGCGGGGTGCCGAGCGCACGCTGTCCAGCCACTCGTCCGCCGCCAGCGATCCGTCGAGCACGGCGCACAGCCCGGCCGTCACGGGGGCGTCGATGCCGCGGCGCTCGAAGGCCTGGCCGAGCAGCGGCACGGTGCCGAGCGACTCTGCGGTCTGCTCGAGGGCCGCCTCGACCTGCTGGGTCGAAAGGCCTGCGCCCACAAGCTCCCCGGCCCGGCGGTTTCGGCTGCCCTCGGCCAACGCTGTGGCTACGAGGTCGCCCGCTCCCGCCAGGCCGGTGAAGGTCTCGCTCGGGCAACCGCTGGCCAGCGCGAGCTGGTGCACCTCGGCGAACACACGCCCGGCCGCGGCGCCGGCCAGGTTCGGGCCGCGGGCCGCCGCGGCGGCGCAGGCCAGGGCGGCGGCGTTCTTGGCGCAGGCCGCGAGCTCGGTGCCCAGCACGTCGTCCACCGCGTCCACGCGCAGGCCGCCGCGCTCGAGCACGTCGCGCAGCTGGGGCCTCAGGTCGTCGTCGCGGCTCGCCAGCACCACGGAGGCGCCGTCGGTGACCGCCTCGCGCGCATGCGCGGGTCCGGCCAGGCAGGCCACGGCGCGGGCCAGCACGCGCTCGGATACGTAGGCCCCGGGCGTGGTGCCGAGCGGGGGCACGAGCCCCTTCGAGGTGACGAGCACGGCGCTGCGCCCGCCCACGAGCGCGCCGATCTGGCCCATCACCGACGGCAGCGCGCCGCACGGAACGCAGAGCACCACGAGGTCGGTGCCGGCGAACTCCGTGTCGCGCACGGCGGCGATCTGGATCTCCGGGTTGAGCTCCAGGCCCGGCAGGTAGTCCTCGTTCTGGCGCGACTCGCGCAGCCGCCCGGCCTGCTCGGCGGTGCGGCAGGCCAGCTGCACCTCCAGCCCGGCACGGGCCAGGATCAGCGCCATCGCGGTGCCCATCGAGCCGGCGCCGACGACCACGGCGCGGCCCAGCGCGGGCAGGCCGCCCAGCCACTCCCACTGCAGCTCGACGCACGGCCAGATGCGCTCGGTCACCTCGAGCGCCAGCCGCTTCGAGGGCCGGCCCGCCCTGGGGAAGGTGAGCGGCGGCCCGCAGCGGATCTTCATTTTGGCCGGGCGGATGAGCCAGCCGCGGCGCGCGTGCTCGCTGCCGGTGACGGCGATCGGCACCACCGGCGCGCCGCTCTCGAGCGCCAGGCGCCCGACGCCGCGCTTGGGCTCGCCGAGCGCGCCCCCGGGCTGGCGCGTGCCCTCGGGGAAGATCACGATCGCCTGGCCGTCCGCCAGCAGCTCGTTGGCGGTTTCGATCGACTGCTCGTCGGCCTCCCCGCGTCTGATCGGGAAGGCGCCGAGGCAGTTCAGCAGCCAGCCGATCAGCGGGTTCTTGAACAGCTCGCGCTTGGCGACGAAGTAGATCGGCCGGCGCAGGCAGATGCCGATGATGAAGGGGTCGAGGAAGCTGCGGTGGTTGGCCGCAAGGATCACGGGGCCGTCGGGTATGTGACGGCGGCCGGTGCGGCGCACGCGGAAGTAGGCGAGCAGCGCGGGCTGGAGCACGGCCCGGACGAGCCAGTAGACGAGCGTATGGACTCCGCGGCGGCGGGTGCGCTCGTGGTAGAGCTCGAGCGGACGGGGCGAGAGCATGGACCTTGAGCTACCCGGGTACGCCCGTCGCGTTACTCTGCCGGGATCGAGTTGAGGCGCACACTCAACGGAGCATTGGCGGGAGCGGTCGCCGCCGGCGTCTGGGCGGCGCAGCAGCCGCTCGACAAGCGCGTCTTCAGCTCGGACTACGACGACGCCGAGCTGCTCGGCAAGCTCGTGACCACGGGGCCGGCCTGGCCGGCCGCCGGCACCGCCATGCACGTGGCCAACGGCGCGGCCTTCGGCGCCGTCTACTCGCTGGCCCGCCCGTTCATCCCCGCGCCGCCGCTGGCGGCCGGAGTGCTGGCCGCGATGACCGAGCACTTCGCCACCTGGCCGCTCGGAATGCTCGTGGACCGCCACCATCCCGCCCGCGGCGAGCTGGAGACCCTCGGCGGCAACGCCCGCGCGCTCGCGCAGGCCAGCTGGCGCCACTTCCTCTTCGGGCTGGTGCTCGGCGAGCTGGAGCGCCGCCTGAACCCCGAGGACAAGTACGAGCCGCCGCCCGAGGTGCCCGTCTCCTCGAACGGCCACGGCAACCTCGAGCAGGCCGCCGCAGCCACGTCCCGGGCGTAGGCCCGGCCTAGACTGGGCCGCGCTCGCCGGAGTAGCTCAGTTGGTCAGAGCAGCCGCCTTGTAAGCGGCAGGCCGTCGGTTCGAATCCGACCTCCGGCTTGAACGCCGGCCGTCCGTCCTGGCCCGGCCGGCGCGAGCCTCCCTGACGTCTAGACCGCTCTCCGGTCTCCGCCGAAGCGGCCGCCCATTCCGAAGCCGCCGGTCGGGATCCCGGCGAGCAGCACGAGGATCGCGGCGATGATGCCGACGATCGAAGGCAGCCCGAGGGCGGTCGCCAGCAGGTACACCAGTGCGGCCACGATGACCGCGATGATGATGCCAATCATTATTGGGGTCTCCTTCCTCCGATACGGGCGGGACTCGCGCCCCGACCCTTCTGGCCCCAGTCAGTACCCGCCTTGGGGATGGGTCTAACGTTCGTCAACCGTGGATGAAGACCGGCGTGCCCAGCGGCACCCGGCGCATGAGCACCTGGAGGTCCTTGTCGGACGCCCGCAGGCAGCCCGCGGAGCTGGCCTGGCCGATGCTTCCGGGCGCGTCGGTGCCGTGAATGGCGAGGCGATCGCCGCCGTGCCAGCCCGCAGGGAGGTGCGGCTGGTGGCCGGAGAGGGCGAGGACGCAGCAGCCGTAGTAAGGGCCGAAGCGCAAGCCGCTGAGCTTGTCGGTGACGGCGAAGCGGCCCACCGGCGTGGTCGCGCCGGGGCGCCCGACCGCGATGGGGAAGCGGGTTATGCGGCGCGCCCCGCGGCGCAGCTCGAGCGTGCGGGCGGAGAGGTCCGCGTGCAGCGAGTAGCGCACGCGCTTGAGGCTCACGGCCGGGTCGTCGCGGCGTAGCCAGCCGAGCCGGCCGTTGGGCAGCGCGGTGGCCGCCACGCCCAGCCAGCGGCCGCGGCGGCGGGCCACCGAGAGCACCTGCGGGGTGCCGAACTCGGTGCCGCCGGTGAGCTGGGCCACCACCTGGCCGCCGGGACGGGCCCGCAGGGCGGCGGGGCGTCTCAGGCTCGCCACGCCGAAGCTGGCGCTGGGGCGGGAGGGCGGGGTGAACACGGCCGCCCGGGCGCGGGCGCGGGCGGCGGAATCGACGGGATTGGCGACCGAGGCGGCGGCTGCCCTGCGGGCGGCGGCCGCGTCGGCGTCGGCCTGCGCCTTCTGCAGCGAGGCATCCGCCCCGCTCGGGGCGGCGGCCGGCTTGGCGGAGTGGTTTGCCGTCGCGCGGGAGCGCGCCACAGCGGACAGCGCCACAGGGGCGACCGCCAGCATGGCGACGAGCGCCAACACAACGGTGACACGGGACGTCACCCGTCATGAGTCGCCTCCTCCCCGCCGCAGCGTGACCGGCGGAGCGCCTATCTGGACGCTTGAACTAACCCTTTTTGAGCCGGCTAGAGCAGCACCTGGCGTGAGTTCAGGTGCGCCCCCACCTTGCGCTTGACGCGCTGCAGCGCGTTGTCCACGGTCTTCGTGTCGCAGGCCAGCTGCTCGCCGATCGACTCGTACGAGTGGCCGTCCAGGTAGAGCGAGAGCACGGAGCTCTCCAGCTCCGAGAGCACGCTCGACAGGCACGCCACGAGGCTGTGCAGCTCCTCGGAGCCGATCACCTGGTTCACGGGGTCGTGCGCGGTCGGGCCGGGCAGCAGCTCGTCGAGCGTGGGATCGCCCTCGCCGGCGCTCGAGGCGGGCGTCTGGGAGAACGAGACGTACTCGTTGAGCGGGGTGTGCTTGTTGCGGGTCGAGGTCTTGACCGCGGTGATGATCTGGCGGGTGATGCACAGCTCCGCGAAGTTGCGGAAGCTCGACTCGCGGTCGGGCCGGTAGTCCCGGACGGCCTTGTAGAGCCCCACGAGGCCCTCCTGGATGAGGTCGTCGGAGTCCCCGCCGATGAGGAAGTACGAGGAGGCCTTCAGGCGCACGAAGCCGTAGTAGCGCTTGACGATCTTGTCGTACGCGTCCTTGCGCCCCTGCTTGGCGAGCGCAATCAGATAGTGGTCATCAAGCTCTACTTCAGGGTTAGACCTGAAGGTACCCGTACGTCTTGCGAACGCGGAAGCAGCCATCGAATGCTCCTTTTCGGGCCCATTGGGCCCTTGAAGCTCGGTGGCGCACTACCTCCCCTGGCGCCAGGTTCTCTGAAGGCGAGCCTAAAGTTCGACTTCAGCCTGATCTTTCCGCCCGGGAGTATGCGCGAAGTTATGGACCCCTGTCAAGTGCGGATTCGCGCGACTGCAAGATTCCGTACATCAGGGCTGCGGCCGCGGTGGCCACGTTGAGCGACTCCACCCGCCCGCGGCGGGGCAGTGAGACCAGCTCGTCGCACACGCCGGCCACCCGCGGGCGCAGGCCCTTGCCTTCGCTGCCGAGCACCAGCACCACGCGCCCCGAGTAGTCCGGCTGGGTGTAGCTGACGGGCGAGTCGGCGTCGGCGCCGTAGACCCAGGCGCCCGTCTGCTTGGCCTCCCCAAGCCAGTCCGCCAGGTTGCGGACCCGTGCCACGCGGAGGTGCTCGACCGCTCCGGCCGAGGCTCGGCACACCGCCGCGGTCACATCAGCCGAGCGCCGCTCCGGGATCACGAGGCCCGCCGCGCCCACGCCTTCCGCCACGCGGCAGACCGCGCCGAGGTTCTGCGGGTCCTGGACCTGGTCGAGGCAGGCCACCAGCGCGTCCTCCGCCTTGAGCAGGGAGCGGGCGTCGGCGTAGGGGTAGGCCTCCGCCTCGGCGCACACGCCCTGGTGGTCGGGCGAGCCGCACAGCTCGGCGAGCTCGTCGGCCGTCGCGCGGCTGACCTCGACCCCGGTCAGCCAGTCGAGTGACTCCGTCGCCCAGGCGCGCAGCACCGCGCGCCTGCCCCTGAGCGCCTCCCGCACGGGGTTGCGCCCGTAGAGGATCACCCGCCCGGGACCAGCTGCGTGCCGTCGGGGGTGTCGCGCGCGTCCCAGCCCATGGCGGCCAGCTCGTCGCGGATGCGGTCGGCCTCGGCGTAGTCCCGCTCGGCCCGTGCGCGGTCGCGCGCCTGGGCGAGCTCCAGCGCGTCGCGGGGCGGGCCGCCCGCCTCGTCGTCCAACAGGTGCTCCATGCCGATCGCGGTGAGCATCTCCCCGAGCCGGCCGGGGCCGAGCGCCTCGCCCCCGTCGGCGCGCCGGTTGCCCTCGGCGATCCACTCGAACAGGACCGCGCGCGCGGCGGGCGTGTTGAAGTCGTCGGCGAGTGCGTCGAAGAAGCGCACCACGTAGGCGTCCATGCCCTCGGGCTCGCCGGCCGAGCGGTCGAGCCGGCGGCAGAAGTCCGCGATCCGCTGCACCGCGCGGCCCGCGTCCGCGATTGCCCGCTCCGAGAAGGCCAGCGGCTGGCGGTAGTGGCCGCCCACGAAGTACATGACCAGCGCGTCGCGGCCGAACTCGTCGAGCGCGCCGTGCAGCAGGCGGATGTTGCCCACCGACTTCGCCATCTTCTCGGTGCCCATCTCCACCATGCCGTTGTGCATCCAGATCCGCGCCAGCGGCCGCTCGCGCGCGGCCTCGGTCTGGGCGATCTCGTTCTCGTGGTGGGGGAAGACCAGGTCCGAGCCGCCGCCGTGGATCTCGAAGTCGAGCCCGAGAATCTGCTCCGCCATCGCCGAGCACTCGATGTGCCACCCCGGGCGGCCCTCGCCCCAGGGCGACTCCCACCAGCTGTCCTCGCCCTCCTTGCGCGCCTTCCAGAGCGCGAAGTCCTGGGGCGACTGCTTGAGCTCGGCCGCGTCGTCGCCCTCGCCCTGCTGCATCTCCTCGAGCGGGCGGTTCGAGAGCTTGCCGTAGCCGGGGTAGCTGCCCACGCGGAAGTACACGTCGCCATCCGCCTGGTAGGCGTGGCCGGAGTACACGAGGTCGGCGATCAGTTGCACGATCGCGCCGATCGTCTCCGTGGCCTTCGGCTCGGAGTCCGGGCGGCCCAGCCCCAGGCGGTCGGTGTCCTCCACGTAGGCGGCGGTCATCTCGGCCGCCAGCGCCGCGCTCTCCACCCCGCGCTCGCGGGCGGCGTCGTAGATCTTGTCGTTCACGTCGGTGACGTTCTCGACCAGCGTCACGTCCAGCCCCTCGTGCTCGAGGAAGCGCTTGTAGAGCGCGAAGACGACGAACGGGCGCGCGTTGCCCACGTGCACCCGGCCGTAGACCGTGGGGCCGCAGGCGTAGATGCCCACCTTGCCGGGCTCGCGCGGCTCGAGCGGCGCCGGCCGCCCCGTGAGCGTGTCCTGGACCCTGATCTCGCGCACTACGCCAACGGCGGGCGCCGCTCGGGCCAGCGGCGCTCGGCCTGGATCTGGGCGGCGAGGGCCAGCAGCGTGGCCTCGTCGTTCGGCCTGCCCACCAGCTGCACGGCGATCGGCCGCCCGTCCTTGGCGGTCCCGGCGGGCACGGACGCGGCGGGCTGGCCGGTCATGTTCCAAGCCACGGCGTAGGGAAACACAGAGGTCATGCCCACCAGCGTCCGCGGCGCGCTGCACCCCTCCCAGCGGCCGGCCCTGACGGGCGGCCTCGCGGTCATGGGCGTCAGCAGCACGTCGTGGTTGCGAAAGACGCGGTTGAGGCGCTCGCTGTCCGCCTCCTCCTGGCGCCGCGCCCAGGCCACCGCAGCCTCGGAGAAGGCGGCGCCCATCCGCACGAATCCGCGCGTGCGCCGCTGCAGCCGCTCGGGCTGCGGCATCGTCCGCGCCTCGTCCGTCATGCCGCGCAGGAAGCGCACGCTGATGGCGTTCTGGGCCAGCCCGTAGGCCGGGTCCTCCTCCTCCACAGAGTGGCCCAGCGAGCGAAGCAGCTGCGCCGTCTCGGCGACCGCGCCCTTCATCGTGGAGTCCACGCGGCCGAAGACGGCCGGCCGTGTGGAGCTGGCGATGCGCAAGGCGCCCGGCGCTCGTGCCGCAGATTCGGCGAACGGCCGCTCCGGGGGCGAGTCGGCGGCCACGTCCAGCAGCAGGGCGGTGTCCTGCACGTCGCGCGTGGCGAAGCCGGCCACGCTGAGCCCGTGCCAGTGCTCGGGCATGCTGATGCGGCCGCGCTGGGGCTTCAGGCCGAAGGTCCCGCAGTTGGCGGCCGGAAGGCGGATGGAGCCGGCCCCGTCGGATGCGGTGGCCGCGGCGCACAGGCCGGCGGCCACGGCCGCCGCGCTGCCGCCACTCGACCCGGCAACCGACCAGTCGCTGTTCCACGGATTGCGGGTGATGCCGAAGGCGGGGCCCTCGGTGTCGCCGATGATGGCCAGCTCCGGAGTCGTGGTCTTGCCGATGATCACCGCGCCGGCGCCGCGCAGCCTCGCCACGATCGGCGAGTCCGTGCTCGCGCGGATGTTGCCGTGAGCTGCCGTGCCGTGCGTGGTGACCTCGCCGGCCACGTCGTGCACCTCCTTCACGGCGATCGGCACGCCGAGCAGTGGCCGCTCCTCGCTGGCGCCGCGCCGCGCGTCGGCCTGCTGGGCCTCCGTCAGGGCGCGCTCGGACATCACGTTCGAGAAGCAGTTGAGCTCTGGCTGCAGGCGCTCGATGCGCTCGAGGTAGAGCTCGACCAGCTCGCGAGAGGTCACCTCGCCGGAGCGCACCAGCTCGGCCTGGCGGACGACGCCTGCGAAGGCCAGGTCGCTGCGATCCATGCCTGGAAGCTATCCGCCGCGCTCGACGGTCGCCACCGCCAGCGCCGCGATGCCCTCGCCCCGCCCTACGAAGCCCATGCCCTCGTTGGTGGTGAACTTCACGTTCACGTCGAGCGGCGGCAGGCCGGCCGCCTCGGCCAGCCGCTCGCGCATCGCGTCGCGGTGCGGGCCGAGCTTCGGCGCCTCGCAGATCACGCTGGCGTCCAGGTGGCAGACGGCCCAGCCGTGGTCGTGCAGGAACTCGCAGACCTCGCGCAGCAGCTCGATGCTGTCGGCGTCGCGCCAGCGGTCGTCGTCGTCTGGATAGTGCTGGCCGATGTCGCCGAGCCCGGCGGCGCCCAGCAGCGCGTCGATCAGCGCGTGACTGAGCACGTCGGCATCCGAGTGGCCGGCCAGGCCGCGCTCGGCGCCGGGGACCTCGACCCCGCCCAGCACGAGGCGCCGGCCCTCCTCGAGCCGGTGCGAGTCGTAGCCGATGCCGGCACGCGTCGCCGCAAGTGGCCGGCTCGGCCGGCCGCGCGCGGATGATGGTCTCTTCAACCGAGCGGCTCCATCCGCCGCTCGCGGCGGTCGAACACGGCGATCTCGCGTACGCCGATCTCGCCCAGCCACTCGACCGCGCGCTCGTACTCGTAGCCGAGCTCCTCGGGCCGGTGGGCGTCGCTCGAGAGCGCCACCGGGCGGCCGGCCTCCAAACACAGCTCGAGGAAGGTGCGCGAGGGGTAGATCTCGCCGGCCGGCTTGCGCAGGCCGGCGGTGGACACCTCGATCGCCACGTCGGTCTCGGCGATGGCCTCGACCGCCGGCTCGTAGAAGCGCCGCAGGTCGCCCTCGGGCGCGGGCGAGGCGCTGCCCCAGACCTTCACCAGGTCCGGGTGGGCCAGCACGTCGTAGAGCCCGCTGCGAGCGGCCTCCCCCAGCGTCTCGAAGTAGCGCCCCCAGACCTTGTCCGGGCTGTTCGAGCGCCAGATGTCGTGTTCGCCGCGCATGTCGAGGGCCTTGTCGCCGAGGAAGTGCACCGAGCCGACCACGTAGTCCCAGTCCTGCCCGTCGAGCAGGTTCGCCATACGGTCCTCGCGGCCCTGCACGAAGTCGGCCTCGATGCCCAGCTTCAGGTCGGTGTGCTCGCGGACGAACTCGCAGTAGGCGTTTATGTCGTCGTGCGCCCAGTGCCGCCACCAGGGGTGGGTCCAGACCTCCAGCGACTGCTCGAAGCGGTGCACGTGCTCGGCCACGCC
>JBBQRG010000061.1:0-17928 GCA_038215095.1 Solirubrobacterales bacterium
AGGCGGGGCGCTCGGGGGCTCGGGCGCAGGGGAGTCGCCCAAGCCGTATTCGCCAAGCGTTGAGAACTCGACGACTATGTCGAGCGCGGTGCCGAGCCGCTCTGTGAACCGGGGGAACATGCGTTCGGAAACCTACGATCGCGCGCGGACGGAAGGCGCGATCGTGCAACTTCGCTTGCAGTTCCGGCCTAGGTGGACAACGTGGCCGCGAAAAGCGCCGCAAGGAGGGCGGTTCCGACCGTGAGCCAGGCCACGTAATCGGCCACGAGGCCCGAGTGGAGCGCCCTCAGGCGGCCCAGGAAGGCGCCCGCGGCGTCCTCGACGGAGACCAGCGCGCTTCCGCGCAGGCGGCCCCGCAACAGGGCCGCGCCGGCCAATGCGACCGCCACGAGCACGGACCCGACCCCGACGGCCACGCCCATGGCGTCCACGGAGTGGGTGGCCACCTGCACGGGCGGCGCACCGGTGGCGCCGTGCAACACCGAGGCCGCGTAGGCGGAGCGGTCCACGAACTGGGCTGCTGCGCGCTCGGCGCGGTGGCCGATTCCCGGAACGAGGCTCAATCCCAGCCCGGCCACAGCCAGAGCCAGGGCGGGCACGGTCATCGTGCGCGGCACCCGGTCGTGGCGGTAGTCCAGCTCGGGATCGGTCTCGTCGGGGGAGGGCTCGTCGCCCGCGAGGGGATCTCGGACCGGCCCAAGGCCCAGGAAGACCCTGCCGGCGGCCCGCAGCAGCGCCCCGCCGGTGAGCGCCGAGCTGAGCAGGAACACGATGGAGACCCACCACAGGCCGGCGTCCGTCGCGGCCGACTCCACGAGCGTCTTCCCGAAGAAGGGGCCGAAGGGCGGCAGTGACGCCACCCCAAGGGCGCAGATCGCGAACAGCGGCCCGGTGAGCTTCAGCTCGCGCCCGCGGCCGCGTAGGCGCAGCTCGTCCACGTTCTCGCGCAGGTGCTGGATGACACCCACCGATACGAACAGCGCGGCCTTTACGCAGCCGTCGGCCACGACGAAGAGCGCGGTGCCCGCGAGGCCGGCCGCGTCGAACAGGCCGAGCCCGATCAGGAAGAGCCCCACGTGGCTGACCGTGGCGAACGCGAGCATGCGCTTCAGGTGGCGCTGGCCGAAGCACATGGCCCCGCCGAGCAGGGCGGTCAGCGTGCCCACGCCCACCAGCACCGCCTGCAGGCCCGGATCGCCCGGGTCGAGGACGCCCGAGAACACCGTCCAGTAGACCCGAGCGAGCGCGTAGAGGCCGAGCTCGCTCATGGCGGCCGAGAGCAGCAGGCACACCGGGGTGGGGGCGACCGAATAGGCGTCCGCCAGCCAGAAGTGGAACGGCACGACGGCCGCCTTCACGAGGAAGCCGACGGCGATCAGCGTGAAGGACACGATCACCAGGCCGTCCGGCGAGTGGCCGGCCAGCGTGGCGCCGATCTGGGCCATGTTGAGCGCGCCCGTGCGCCCGTACAGCAGGGCGATCCCGATCAGGATGAAGAAGGCGCCGATCGTGTTGGTGACCGCGAAGTTGAGCGCGCCCTGGAGCGGCCCTTCCTCCTCGATGTCGTAGGCCACGAGCGCGTAGGCGGCCACGCTCATCAGCTCGAAGAAGACGAACAGGTTGAACAGGTCGCCCGTGTAGCCGAAGCCGAGCATCCCGGCCAGGAACACGAGCATCAGCGCGTGGAAGAGCGGCCCGACCACCACGAAGTAGCGCCAGGAGAACACGAACGCCGTCACGAACAGCAGCGCGCAGAACAGTCCCAGGCTGGCGCTGAGCTGGTCGATCGTGAAGGACACGCCGATCGCCACCCCGTGCCGCGGCTCCCAGCCCCCGAACCAGTAGACGATTCGGCCCTTGGACGCCTCGTGGAGCAGAAACGCGCAGAGCACCGCAGAGGCGGACGCCGCGGCCAGCGAGGCCACGTCCACCACCCGCCGCGGGATCAGCCAGGACGTGCCGACCAGCAGCGCCGCCGTGGTCATCGGCACCGCGATCGCCAGCGGCGCGAGGTCACCCACGGCGGCTCCCGGGCCGGAGCTTCTCGGGATCGAGCGTGCCGTAGCGCTTGTGCGCCTGCACGGCCAGCGACAGCAGCAGCGCCGTGACGGTCACGCCCACCACCACATCGGCGAGGGTGAGCGCCTGCACCACCGGGTCCACCGCCCGAGTGCCCACGCGCACCGTGTCGAAGATCGGCGCTACCGCGTCCTTCTTGTAGCCGATCGACAGCAGCACCAGGTAAGACGCCGACTGCACCACGGCAAGGCAGGTCACGAGGTGGACCAGGTTGCGGCTGGTGACCACCCCGTACAGGCCGATCACCACGATCCAGGCCGCCACGGCGTAGGGGAGGAAGCTCATGGGCCCTCCCGCTTGCGGCCGCCCGAGGTGCCGCGCCGCACGAGCGTCTGGAGCAGGAACTCGGACAGCATGAAGGCGAAGCCGCCGGTGACCGCCAGCCCCACCGCGACGTTGCTGAACGGGATCAGCCCGGCCGAGTCGAGCTGGCCCGGCGTGCCCTTGCCGAGCACGTTCTCGAAGAAGGTGGTCCCGAAGATCAGGCCCGCGAGGCCGATCAGCACGAAGCCCACCGCGCCGGCGCCCTCCGCGGCCTCGATCAGCTCGGTCGGGCCCACGCGACGCATCGTCATGTAGTCAGCGGAGAGGTAGGTCAGCAGCAGCGCGGTGGCCAGGATCACGCCGCCCTGAAAGCCGCCGCCGGGCGTCTGGTGACCGTGCAGGACCACGTAGATGCCCACCAGCACGGTCGGCGCCACCAGGCCGAGGCCTGCCACGCGGATCGCCAGGCTCGTCTCCGGCACCCGCCTGCCGGGGGCGTCGTCGTGGGGGTCGCGGGAGCTCTCGTCGTGCAGGGTGCGCAGCAGGCTGGCCACGCCCACCACGGCGGCGAACAGGATGAACTCCTCGCCCAGCGTGTCGATGGCCCGGTAGTCGAAGTTCACCGCCGTAACGATGTCGGTGTTGGAGCGCTCCGGCACGGCGATCTTGTTGAGCACGTCACCGTAGGGGCCCACGTAGTGGCCGAAGTCGGGCAACCCGGAGAAGCCCCAGATCAGGTAGATGAAGAGGCCGGCGCCGGCCACGAGGAACACGTAGCGGCGCACCTTGGGCGTCACTCGCCGCGCTCCTCGGCCTCGTCCTCGGTCTCCATCGCCTTCACCTTCGCCAGCGCCAGCAGCACCATGAGCGGCAGCGCGACGGCGCCGACCGCGGTCTGGGACAGCGCCACGTCGGGCGCCTCGAAGGCGAAGAAAAGCACGCCCAGCACGAGGCCGTAGAGGCTGGCAACCATCGCTTGTCGCAGCGGGTCGCGGGTCAGCGCGACGGCGGTGGCCACCGCCGCCACCAGGACGAGCGCTAGCGGCTGGAGGACTTCGATGGGTGCTCCTTTCGCTCGTGCTCGTGCGAGAGGATCACGAAGCGGCCGTGGTCGCGCACGCGGCCCGCCCGCGCCGTGGCGTGCAGCACCACCGGCCCGGTGCCGAGCATCACGATCGCCACCAGCACGGCCTTGATGCCGGCGGAGGAGAGCGGCTCCTGCACCAGCACGGCGCCCGCCAGCGCGATCGGGGCGATGACCGTGGCCGGCCCGGTGAAGTGCAGCTTGTCCCACGAGTTGCCCGCCAGCACGAGGCCGGCGCAGCTCAGCGCCACCGACGCGGCGCCCACGGCCAGCAGCAGCCCCACGGCCACGTCGCCCACGTTCACACCCAGCGCTCCAGGAAGCGGGCGAAGGCGAGCGAGCCGGCGAAGGACAGCAGCGCGCTCACCAGGGCCAGGTCCATGAAGGAGTCGTGGTGCAGGCCCTGGGCGATGCACAGCAGCACGAGCGTGGTGATTGTGGAGGCAAGCTCGAGGGCGCCGAGAGCGCCCACGATCTCGGCGTGCACGACCACCCACAGGCAGGGCCCGAGACCCACCATGAGCACGATGGCGGCGACCAGGAAGATGTTCACCCGGCAGGCGCCCCCGGGTCGACGTCGGGCGGCCGCTCGGTGGGCACGAGCTGGTGCACGAGCACGCTGTCGCGCTTCTCGTCGAAGCCGATCACGTAGGTGTTCGGCCCCACGCCGCCGAGCCACTTCGCCACCGCCCGGCGGGCCTCAGAGTGCGGGTCCTCGCCGGCGCAACCCTCGAAGTGGATCACGCGGAAGCTGCCGCGCATGGTCTTCTTGCCGGTCAGCTGCAGCCACAGCGCGCGGGTGAGCATGAAGCAGTCCACCGCTACCTCGCGTGGCAGCCGGATGAAGGCGCGCACCCAGCGGGGATCGCCGGCGAACGGCGCGTAGCCGCGCGAGCGAACCAACTCGACGGCGGTCGCGGCGACGGCGGCGGCGATCGCCCCCGCCAGGAGCTCGAGCAGCTCGGTCTTGAACACCAGGAGCAGCCAGAGGCCGAGGCAGATGGCCCACCAGGCCAGCCAAAAGGCCACGCGCTGGCCCGGGCTGTGGAGCGACCGGCGGTTGCTCTGGCGGCGCTGCGGCATACCCGGGGCTAGATCGAGGACCAGATGTCGATCTTCGTGCGCACGCGCGAGATCACCTCGTCGGTGAACTCCGTGGTGGTGCTGTGCCCGCCGAGGTCGGTGGTGCGCACGCCGGTGGCCGTGGCCTCGAGGACCGACTCGTAGATCCCCCGCGAGGCGGTGTCGGCGCCGTCGTGGCCCATCTGGCCGGCGTTGTTCAGCACCGCGGCGGCGGCCAGGATCATCGCCATCGGGTTGGCCACGTCCTTGCCCTGCAGGGCCGGCGCGGTGCCGTGCGGCGCCTCGGCCATAACCACCTGCGGCTCGTAGTCGTCGTCGAGCGCGAACAACACGGATTCGGCGCCGGCGATCGAGCCGAACAGCGGCATGACGAGGTCGGAAAGGCAGTCGCCGTCGCGGTTGAGCGCGGGCACCACGAGCGGGGCGTCGCCCGCGCCGGAGATCAGGCCGGCGTAGGTGGCGTCGATCAGCACCGGGCTGTAGGGCACCTCGGGATGGCGCTCGGACGCCGCGTCCATCTCCTCCTTGAGCATGCCCTCGTAGACGGGGCTGACGGTCCACTTGGGGCCGCCGTACACTCGCCCGTGGATGCGGCTCGCGGTGCGGAAGCTGTACTCGGACACCGCGGCACAGACGGTGCGGCTGATGCGCTCGGTCCGGTAGGCGATCTCGTCCCCGTCCTCGTCCTCGCGCCACTGCTTGGCGCCGTAGGCGTCGCCCACGGCCATGCGCACCACGGCGATCGGGTAGTGCACCCCCGCCACCGGCGTCACGCCCGGGATGCGGCGGCCGGTGCGGATGATCACCTTGCCGTCGACCTCCTCGCGCAGGATGCGGTTGGGGCTGCCCACGTCGTCCTTGCCCTCGGGCGTGATCGTGGCCGCCTTCAGGCCGAAGCCGGCCTCGAGCATCGCCTTGGCCGCCGCGGTCACGACCTCGTTGCCGGTCTTGCGGCGGTTCTCGAGGGAGAGGTCGTAGTGCTCGAGCTCGGCCTCGACCTTCGTCACGCCGGGGTCCAGCACCCGCAGCGCCTGGTCGAGCAGCTCCTGGCCCGTCTCGTCGCCCTCCAGCACGATAATCCGCAGTGCCGTGGACGAGGCCGCGGGCTGGCCCGCGGCGGAGTCATGCTGTCCAGCCATGGGCGCGGAATCTATAGCGCAGTGCACCTGGTGCGGAAAGCACGTCGAGCGCGGCGATGGCTGGCGCATGCTCGAGATCCCGGGGGAGCGGAGCGCCGTCTTCTGCCGCCTCGAGCATGTGGTGCCGTGGCACATCCAGGGCTCGCGCTGGGAGGCCGGGGATGCGGGCGAGCCGCCCGTCGGGGAGCTCGAGCACTGCTCCCACTGCGGCGAGCCGCTCGGCGACGTGCGCGTGCTGGCGGTCCGCCACCGCGGCGACCACCGCATCCCCGACGCCTTCTGCTCGGCCGACCACCTGGCGGCCTGGGCCAGGGCCGGCGGGCGCTGGGGCTAGTCGCCCTTGCCGGGCTGCTGGTCCGCTGCCAGGCCGAGGTCGGTGGCGCGCTCCTCGAGCGCCCCGATCAGCAGGGCCACGTGGTCGTCGAACTCCACGTCCAGCTCCTCGGCCGCCTCGCGCACCTCGTCGCGGTTCACGCCGGCCGCGAAGCTCGGCTGCTTGAGCTTCTTCTTCACTGACTTCGGCGTCATGCCCTCGATGCCGGTGGGCCGGACCAGCGCGCAGGCCGAGATGAAGCCCGTCAGCTCGTCGACCGCGTAAAGCGTCTTGGCCAGGCGCGTCTCACGTGAGACGCCCATGAACGGCGCGTGGCCGGCCACCGCGTCGATCAGCTCCTGCGGATAGCCCTTCTGCTCGAACAGCTCGAGCGCCTTGCGCGGGTGGCCGGTGTCGAGGTCGGGGTAGCGCTCGTAGTCGAGGTCGTGCAGGAGGGCCGTGACCGAGTAGAGCTGTTCGTCCTGGCCCTCCTCCCGGGCGTAGGCGAGCATTCCCGCCTCGACGCCCAGCAGGTGCTTTCTCAGCGAATCGTTCTGGATCCACTCCTCGACCAGGGACCAGGCTTCCTCGCGAGTGGGGGTGGGCATGGCGGGCAGGGTATCCGTCGTGCAACCCGAACCTGATGCAGATGGCCTTCGGTACCCTTGCCCGGCCCTTCGACCCCGATTCGCCGACCCCAACGAGGCGCATGGAGAAGTTCATCATCGAGGGCGGCTCACCGCTCAGTGGAACGGTCGAGCCCGCCGGCAACAAGAATGCCGCGCTTCCCGCGCTGGCCGCAGCGCTGCTCACCGATCAGGAGGTCGTGCTGCGCAACGTCCCGAGAATCCGGGACGTCGGCGCCATGCTCGAGCTCATGACGCTGCTGGGCGTGAGCTGCGAGTGGCGCGACGAGAACACGGTCGCGCTGCGTGCCGACAACGTCACCCACACGCGCCTGGACGTCGCGCTGGCGGAGCGCATCCGCGCCTCGTTCCTGCTCGCCGGGCCGCTGCTGGCCCGCTTCGGGCAGGCCGACATGCCGCCGCCGGGCGGCGACGTGATCGGCCGCCGCCGCCTCGACCCGCACCTGGATGCCTTCCGTGCGCTCGGGGCGGACGTGACGTTCGACCGCAGCGGCTTCACGCTGCGCGCCGCCGACGGCCTGCACGCGTGCGACTTCTTCATGGACGAGCCCTCGGTCATGGCCACCGAGAACGCCCTCATGGCCGCGGCGCTGACGCCCGGCTCCACCGTGATCCACAACGCGGCCACCGAGCCGCACGTGCAGGACCTCGCGCGCCTGCTGATGCAGATGGGCGCACGCATCGAGGGCATCGGCTCGAACCTGATGATCGTGCACGGCCAGGAGGAGCTCGGTGGCGCCGACTACACGATCGGCCCGGACTACATCGAGGTGGGCAGCTTCATCGCGCTGGCCGCCTGCACCGGCGGCGAGCTGCGGATCAAGGACGTGGTTGCCGATGACCTGCGCATGACCCGTCTGGCATTCGAGCGGCTGGGCTGCCAGATCGAGTACGACGGCAACGACGTGCTGGTGCCGCCGGGCCAGAAGCTGCGCATCAAGGATGACGAGGGCGAGGCCATCTCGAAGATCGAGGACGGTCCCTGGCCGGCCTTCCCGGCGGACCTCACGAGCATCGCCGTCGCCATGGCCACCCAGGCCGATGGCCTCGTCCTGATCCACGAGAAGATGTTCGAGAACCGCCTCTACTTCGTCGACAAGCTCGTGAACATGGGCGCTCGGGTGATCGTCTGCGACCCGCATCGTGCGGTCGTAAGCGGCCCGAGCCGGCTTCACGGTGAGCGGCTCGAGAGCCCGGACATCCGGGCGGGCATGGCCATGCTCATCGCGGCCCTCTGCGCCAACGGCACCTCGGAGATCGGCAACATCCGCCAGATCGACCGCGGCTACGAGCGGATCGACGAGCGCCTGCGGGCGCTGGGCGCGCAGATCGAGCGCGTCACCACAGAGCGCGCGATCGCGTAGTCCGCGGAAGCAGCCGGCTCGGCCGGGTGCGCACCGACCGCTTATAACCGCGAAGGTTCTCGCATGATCCACCCGATCCCGCCGGGTACCCGTGACGTGCTCCCCGACGAGATGCGCGAGCTGCGCGCGCTGTCGGAACGCCTGCGCGGGGCTTTCGAGGGCGCCGGCTACTCCGAGGTCTGGACGCCCGCGCTCGAGTACGAGGAGGTGCTGCGCACCGGCGACGAGCGCGCCGCGGGCGCCGGCTACCGGCTGTTCGACGAGCACGGCGAGGTGCTGGCGCTGCGCTCGGACACCACGATCCCGATCGCGCGGGTGGTGGCGAGTCGCTTGGCCGATGCCGAGCCGCCGTTCCGCTTCTTCTATTTCGCTCACACCTACCGGGAGAGCCGGCGCGCAGGCGAGCTGCGCGAGTTCCTCCAGGGCGGGATCGAGCTGATTGGGGTGCCCGGAGCTGAGGGCGACGCCGAGGTGGTGGCCCTCACGCTGACCGCGCTCGACGATGCCGGCCTCGCACGCCACCGCATAGGCGTGGGCGACGGCGCTCTGTACCGCTCGCTGCTGGCCTCGTCCGGAGTGCCGGAGGAGCAGCACGGGCCGTTGCTCGAGCGGTTGTCGAGGCGCGACCTGGCCGGCCTCGCCCGCGACGTCGCCGAGCTGGGCCTGCCCGAGAGCGAGCGCGAGCTGCTCACGCGGCTCCCCGAGCTGCGCGGCGGCGCCGAGGTGCTCGACGAGGCCGGCGACGCCGTGGCGGGCCTGCGCGCCCTGCACGATGAGCTGGAGCGGCGTGGCGTTGCCGATCGCGTGATCTTCGACCTTGGCCTGGTGCGCGAGCTCGGCTACTACACGGGCGCGGTGTTCGAGGTCTACGCCCCCGGCCAGGGGCACGCGATCGGCGGCGGTGGCCGCTACGACGACCTGCTCGGCCGCTTCGGCCGGCCCCTGCCGGCCGTCGGCTTCGCGCTGGGCGGCGGCGGGCGCTACGACGAGCTGATCGGGCGCTTCGGCCGGCCGCTGCCCGCCTGCGGGATCGCGCTCGACGTGCAGCGCGTGCACATTGCCCAGGCCGCCGAGGAGGCGCTGGCATGAGCGAGCGCCTGCGCATCGCGGTGCCGCGCGGCGCCCTGCTCGGGGGCTCGCTCGACCTGCTCGACCGCCTGGGCGTGGACACCGCCGAGGTGCGCTCGAACGACCGCAAGCTGCTGTTCGAGGACGCCGGCATCGTGACGATGCGGCCCAGCGACGTGCCGACATACGTCGAGCACGGGGCCGCCGACCTCGGCATCACCGGCAAGGACGTGCTGCTCGAGCAGTCCGAGCGCGAGGTATATGAGCTGCTCGATCTGGGCTTCGGCGAGTGCCGCATGGTGGTGGCGGCGCGCGCGGGCGACAACGCGCTCGGCGAGGCGCTTAGGCGGCTGGGGCGCGTGCGCGTGGCCACCAAGTACCCGCGCATCGCCTCCACATGGTTCGCCAGCACCGGCCGCCAGGCCGAGATCGTGGAGGTGAAGGGCTCGGTGGAGCTGGCGCCGCTCACCGGGCTCGTCGACGGGATCGTGGACCTGACCGCCACCGGCCGCACGCTGGAGGAGAACGGGCTCGAGGTGACCGAGGAGATCAGCGTGTGCACGGCGCGCCTGATCGCCAACCCGGTGGCCCACAAGCTGAAGGCGGCCGAGATCGACGCGCTGGTGGGGCGGATCAGGAGCTCGGCGTGAGGGTCCTGCGCAGCCGCGGCGCGTGGACGCGCACCAGTGGCGGTGGCGACCCGGATGCCGTCCGCGACATCATCCTCGCCGTCCTGGAGCGCCGCGACGACGCGGTGCGCGAGCTCACCGAGCGCTTCGATCACGCCGAGCTCGGCCCAGACGACCTGCAGGTGTCACCGCGGGAGATCGAGGCGTCCCTCGGCGTGCTCGAGCCGGACGTGCTCAACGCGCTGCGGCGGGCGATCCGCAACATCCGGTCCGTCGCGCAGGCCCAGCTTCGCGATCCGGTCGTGACCGAGCTCCCGGAGGGGCACGTCGTGGAGGTGGTGGAGGTGCCGGTGCGCCGCGCCGGCCTGTACGTGCCCGGCGGCCGCGCGCCCTATCCCTCGACGGTCGCGATGCTGGCCGTGACCGCACGCGTGGCCGGAGTCGACCAGATCGCCGTGTGCGCGCCGCCGGGGCCCGGCGGGCGTGCCCACCCGGCGATCCTCGCGGCGTGCGCGCTGTGCGAGGTGACCGAGGTCTACAGGATGGGCGGCGCGCAGGCGGTGGCTGCGCTCGCCTACGGGACGGAGTCCGTGCGGCGCGTCGACGTGATAGCCGGCCCCGGGAACGCCTACGTGCAGGAGGCAAAGCGGCAGCTCGTGGGCCGGGTGGGCATCGACGGCATCGCCGGACCCAGCGAGCTGGCGGTAGTGGCCACCGAGGGGGCCGACCCCGAGCTGATCGCGCTCGACCTGCTGGCCCAGGCCGAGCACGGCGAGGAGAGCCAGCTGTGGCTGCTGTCGCCGCATCGCGGCCTGCTCGACGCCGTGGACGAGCTGATCGGGCGGATGGCCGCGGAGCGGCCCTCTGCGGCCGAGGCCTACCTGCAGCTGATCGAGCTCGACGACGTGGCTGAGGCCGTTGGCACGGCCGAAGCGATCGCCCCGGAGCACCTCGAGCTGATCGGCCGCGAGGCGGAGGCGTTCGCCGACCGGGTGCGCTTCGCGGGCGCGCTCTACGTGGGGGCCGGCGCCGGCACCGCGTTCGGCGACTACGTGGCGGGCTCCAACCACGTGCTGCCCACCGGTGGGGCGGCCCGCTTCCAGAGCTCCGTCTCGCCGGCCACCTTCCGGCGCCGCATGGCGCGGGTATCGTTGCCCGCCGAGGCCGCCGCGCGCCTGGCGCCCGCGGGGGCTGCCCTCGCCCGGGCGGAGGGCTTTCCCGTGCACGCCGAGTCGATGGAGCGCCGAGGGTGAGCCGCAGCGCAGACATCTCACGCAGCACCAACGAGACCCAGGTGGACCTGGGCCTGTCGTTGGACGGCTCGGGCGGCGGCACGCGCGACACGGGCGTGGGCTTCTTCGACCACCTGCTCGACGCGCTGGCCCGCCACGGCGGGCTCGACCTCGAGGTGCGCGTGCAGGGCGACCTCCAGACAGGGCCGCACCACACGGTCGAGGACACCGGGCTGGCATTCGGCCAGGCGCTCGACCGCGCGCTCGGCGACCGCGCCGGCATCCGCCGCTTCGGAAACGCCGTGGTGCCGATGGACGAGGCGCGCTCGGCGTGCGCCATCGACGTGTCCGGCCGCCCCTTCCTCGCCTTCGAGGGCGAGTTCCCCGCCGAGCGCGTGGCCGACTTCGACACGGACCTGGCGGAGGAGTTCCTCCGCGCGGTGGCCAACACGGCGAAGCTGACGGTGCACCTGCAGGTGCAGGCCGGCACGAACGCGCACCACATGGTGGAGGCGTCGTTCAAGGCCTTCGCGCGCGCGCTACGGGTCGCCGTGGAGGTCGACCCGGATCAGGCCGGCGTGCCGTCCACTAAAGGTGTTCTATGACCAAGATCGCGATTCTCGGCTACGGCATGGGCAACCTGCGCTCGGTGGAGAAGGCGCTCGAGCACGTGGGCGCGGAGCCCGAGATCACCAGCGACGCCGAGCACATCCGCGCCGCCGATGGCCTGGTGCTGCCCGGCGTGGGCGCGTTCCCGAAGGCGATGGAGTCCGTGCGGGCGCTGGGGCTCGACGAGCTGCTGCGCGAGCGCGTCGGGGCAGGGGTTCCCGCGCTCGGGCTCTGCCTGGGCATGCAACTGCTGTTCGAGTCCACGACCGAGCTTGGCGGAGCCGAGGGCATCGGCCTGCTGCCAGGCAGCGTGGAGGCGCTCGACGCGCCGGGCCTGAAGGTGCCGCAGATCGGCTGGAACCCCGTGGCGTGGCGCCACGAGACGCCGCTCAACGAGGGTCTCCCGGACCCGTGCGCCTTCTACCACGTGCACTCCTTCGCGGTTCGGCCGGCGAACACGGACGACGTGCTGGGCGTGGCCGACTACGGGCGCGAGTTCGTGAGCGCCGTGGCGCGGCCGCCGGTCTACGGCGTGCAGTTTCACCCGGAGAAGTCCGGGCCCGACGGGCTCAAGCTGCTCGGCAACTTCGTGGCCAGCTGCGTCCCCGTAGCGGCGTGATCCTCCTCCCGGCGGTGGACATCCGCGACGGCCGGGCGGTGCGGCTGCGCCAGGGGCGCTTCGACGACGAGACCGTGTACGCCGACGACCCGCTCGAGGCCGCGCGCTCGTTCGTGGAGGCGGGCGCCGACTACCTGCATGTGGTGGACCTGGACGGCGCGCGCGACGGCCAGCCCGCGAACCTCCACCACCTCGAGCGGATCAAGTCCGAGCTGTCGGTGACCGTGCAGTTCGGCGGCGGCCTGCGCTCGCTGGCCTCGGTGGGCAGCGCGATCATCAACGGCGCCGACCGCGTCGTGCTCGGCACCGCGGCCTTCCAGGACCGGGCCTTCCTCGAGCAGGCGCTCGGCACCTGGGGCACGAGGGTGGTGGTGGCGATCGACGTGCGCGGCGGCGAGGTGTCGGTGGCCGGCTGGACGCGGGAGACGGGCGCGGCGCCGGAGCAGGTGATCCGCGAGCTGCAGCGCCTCGGCGCCAGCCTGTTCGTGTACACGAACGCCGACCGCGACGGGATGCTCGAGGGGCCGGACCTCGACGAGGTGAGCCGCGTGGGGTCCTACGTGAGGGGGAGCTTTCTCTACTCGGGCGGCGTCGGCTCGCTTGACGACCTGCGGGCGCTGAAGGACCTCCGCCTGGCCTCACTCGCCGGCGTGATCTCCGGCAAGGCGCTCTACGAGGGCCGCTTCGGCGTGCGCGAGGCGCGCGACGCGCTGGCGGTGACGATCTAGGTGCTGCTCAAGCGGGTCATTCCCTGCCTGGACGTGGACAAGGGCCGCGTGGTGAAGGGCGTCGAGTTCGTGGACATCCGCGACGCCGGCGATCCGGTCGAGCTGGCCGCGCGCTACCAGGACCAGGGCGCCGACGAGATCGTGTTCCTCGACATCACCGCCTCCCACGAGAAGCGCGAGACCGCGGCCGCTCTGGCCCGCCGCTGCGCCGACGAGATCTTCATCCCGTTCACCATCGGCGGCGGCGTCCGTTCCGACGCGGACGCCCAGGCCGTGCTCGACGCGGGTTCGGACAAGGTGTCGGTGAACTCCGCGGCAGTGGCGCGGCCCAACCTGATCGGCGAGCTGGCTGATGTGTTCGGCGCTCAGTGCGTGGTGCTGGCGGTTGACGCGCGTTTGGAGAGCGACGGCTCTTATGGGGTGTATGTCAACGGCGGTCGCACCGCGGCCGGGCGCGACGCGGTGGAGTGGGCGCGCGAGGGCGCCTCGCGCGGGGCGGGGGAGATCCTGCTCACCAGCATGGATCGCGACGGCACCGAGGACGGCTACGAGCTGGAGCTGACCCGTGCGGTGGCCGACGCCGTGGACATCCCGGTGATCGCCTCAGGAGGCGCCGGCCGCCTCGAGCACCTGGTGGACGCGGTCGAGCAGGGCGGCGCCGACGCCGTGCTCTGCGCCTCGATCTTCCACTACGGGCAGCACACCGTCCGCGAGGCCAAGGAGGCGATGCGGGCGGCTGGTGTCCCCGTGCGGCTCTAGGTCAGATCGCCGATCGCGTCCTGGTACACGCCGATCTGCGTGCCGAGGCCCTCACCGATGGCCGCGTTCACCACTCCTATGTTGTCCACGATCATGGCGGCGCGTGTGGTGCGGCGCTGGAACTCCTCCTCGCGCTGGAGCTCGTCGAGCGCCTCGCGCGTCCCGCGCAGCAGCGCGAAGCCGGCCAGGTCGCCGCCGTGGGCATTCAGCAGCACGACCTCGAAGCTCTCGATCTTGCCGTCCTCCTGGTACTGGCCCCACGTCTGGACGCTCTCGTTGAATACCTCGAGGCCCTTCGCCTCGCGGCCGCGGACCGGGGGGCCCCAACCGATGAAGATTGCTGCGTCAGCCATTTCTCTCTCCTTTTCGACGACGTCTGCCCAACCTAACCTGTAGCCCCGTGGCTGTCACCCCCTCACATCTGCGCGAGCGCGTGCGCCGCCTGCCGGAGATGGAGCGCGTGCTGGCGGCGCTGCCGGAGCGCCCGCCGGCCTACCTCGTCGGCGGCGTGGTCCGCGACCTGGTGCGCCGCGCCGAGCCGCGCGACATCGACCTTGCCGTGGAGGGCAGTCCCGCGCCCGCCGCCCGGGCGATCGCCGAGCGGCTCGGACGCGAGGTTCGCGAGCACGGCCGCTTCGGCACGGCCGTGCTTCCGGGCGACCCCGAGCTGACGGTGGCGATGACGCGGCGCGAGAGCTACGAGGCGCCCGGCGCGCTGCCGGTGGTGGAGGAGGCGTCGCTCGAGGACGACCTGGTGCGGCGCGACTTCTCGATCAACGCGATGGCGATCGGCCTCCACGGCGACGACCTGGGCCACCTCTACGACCTCCACGGGGGTATCGACGACCTCGAGGCCGGCGCCGTGCGCGTGCTGCACGACGAGAGCTTTGTGGACGACCCGACCCGGCTCCTGCGGGCCCTTCGCTACGAGGGGCGGCTGTCGTTCGCCATGGAGCCCGACACCGAGCGGCTGGCGCTGGCGGCCATCGCGGACGGCGCGCTCGGCACCGTGTCCGGTGACCGCATCGGCCACGAGTTGCTGCTCCTGCTGGGCGAGCCGAAGGTGCGGCGGGCGGTGCGGCGCATGCGCGGCCTGGAGATCGACCGCGCGCTGCATCCCGAGCTCGAGGCCGATCCGCAACTGGTGTCCGATGCCACGCTGATCGCTGGGGAGGTGCGCGCCAAGCGCGAGCTGAGCGGCCTGGCGGCACTGGTAGCCGGCGCCCCGCAGGAGCTCGACCTGTGGCTGGCCGACCTGGGCCTGCGGGCCAACGAGCGCGACGCGGTGTCGCGCGCCGCGCGCGTGGCGCCGCGCCTGGCGAAAGAGCTTCGCGAGCGCGAGCACACCCCCTCGGAGCTGGCCGAGCTGCTGCGCCGCGAGCCGCCCGAGGCGCTGGCGCTGGCCCTGGCCATGCGCGCGCCCACCGACGCGATCCTGCGCTGGGTGAACGAGCTGAGCGGCGTAGGCCTCGAGATCCGCGGCGACGACCTGATGGCGGCCGGCGTTCCCGAGGGGCCGGCGCTCGGCCGCGCGCTCGACGAGACCCTGCGGCGAAAGCTCGACGGGCTCGTGGACGGGCGTGAGGACGAGCTGCGGACCGCAGTCCAGATCGCCACAGAGGAGCGATGAGCGCCACAACCGTCGAGCTGCCCGGCGCCCGGGCGATCTTCTCGACCCGGAAGGGCGGCGTGAGCGAAGGCCCCTACGAGTCGCTCAACCTGGGCGTGCTCACCGAAGACCCGGAGGAGCACGTCCGCGAGAACCGGCGCCGGCTGGCGGCCGAAGCAAGGGTCGAGCCCGAGCGCGTGGCCATGGGCTGGCAGGAGCACGGCACCGAGCTGGCCGAGTGGGACGGCCCCCCGCCGCGCGAGCAGGCCGCCTTCGCGGGACCCGGCGCCGAACTGCCCCACGTGGACGGCCACCTGAGCGCCACACCCGGCGTGGGCCTGCTGGTGCTCGTGGCCGACTGCTACCCCGTCGCCCTGGCGGGCGGCGGGCGGGCCGCGATGCTGCACTGCGGCTGGCGGGGGCTGGCCGGCGGGATCCTAGAGCGCGCGCGTGAGCGCTTCGACGGCGAGCCGCCGGCCGCGGCGGTCGGCCCCGGCATCGGGCAGTGCTGCTTCGAGGTCGGCGAGGAGGTGCTCGCGGAGTTCAGCGAGCTGGAGGGCGTCGCCCAGGGCCGCATGCTCGACCTGCGCGCGGTGATCTCCCGGAAGCTGGCCGTCGCCGGCGTGGAGCGGGTCGAGCACGTGGACCACTGCACGAGCTGCCGGGCGGACCTCTACTTCTCCCACCGCCGCGACAACGGGGTCACCGGCCGCCAGTCGGGCCTGGCCGTGCTCGATGCCTGACGCGGCCCGCGTGCGCCGCAACCTCGAAGCGGTGCGCGAGCGAATCGGCGACGAGGTGGAGGTCCTCGCCGCGATCAAGTACCTCTACCCGGAAGAGCTGCCGGCCCTGGCCGAGGGCGGCATCGAGCTGGTGGGCGAGAACCGCGCACAGGACATGCTCGCCAAGCAGGAGGAGCACGGTGACCTCTTCACCTGGGACTTCATCGGGGCCATCCAAAGCCGAAAGCTGAAGGACATCGCGCCGAACGTGCGGCTGATCCACTCGATCGCCTCGGACTCCGCGCTGCGGCGGCTGGAGGGCAGCCCCGCCAAGGAGGTGCTGATCCAGGTGAACGTGGCCGGGGAGGAGTCGAAGGAGGGCGTCGCGCCGGCGGAGCTCCACGACTTCATCGAGCGCTGCCCCGTGCCGGTGACCGGCCTGATGACGATGCCCCCCTTCACGCAGGACCCCGAGCAGAGCCGGCCGTTCTTCGCGAAGCTCGCGGAGCTCGCCGCCGAGCACGGCCTGGAGCGCCTCTCCATGGGCACGAGCCAGGACTATGAGGTGGCGGTCCAGGAGGGCGCCACCATCGTCAGGCTCGGCACCGTGCTCTACGAGTAGCCGTTGCGCTCGAGGAAGTCGGCGATCACGCCCGAGAGCCTCGCCCCCTGCCACGCGAGCGGGGCCTGCTCCTCGTCCTCGACGGCGAACTCCACCTTCGGCAGCCGCTTCTCGTAGTCGCGGGCGATCTCGATCTCGTGCAGCCAGTCGGCCTCGTCGCGCGAGGCGACGATCAGCGTGGGCACCTCGAGTGACTCGAGCTTGTCCAGCCCGTCGAAGGCCGCCGAGTAGGGAACGACGCGCAGCGCCGCGGCGACGCCCTCGGGGTGCTCGTGGCGCTCCATGCGCTGGCGCGTGGCCTCCTCGGCCACCTTGCGCCACTTCTCGGGCAGGTCCTCGGGCTGCGCCACGTCTACGAACGCCTCCACGCCGCCCGACTCGAGCGCGTTCGCCAGCTCCTCCCAGGTGTCGCCGTCCACGACCTCCGCGGTCCTCCCCTCGCCCGTGTAGGCGGGCGTGATCTGCACCAGCGCGGGCACCCGCTCCGGGTGCTCGAGCGTGTAGGTGAGCACCGTGGCCGCGCCCATCGAGCTGCCCACCAGCGCCGGCCCGTCGAGCTCGAAGTGGTCGATCACCGCCTCGAGGTCGCCGACCAGGTCCGAGTACTCGTAGGCGGAGGTGTCCGGAGCGGGGGAGGAGGCGCCGTGGCCGCGGGCGTCGTAGCTGATCAGGCGGTAGCCGCGGCGGACCAGGTGGCGCGAGCCCTGCACCACGTTGCGGCGCGTGGCCGAGAGGCCGTGCACGAGCACGATTGGTGGTCCCTCGCCCACCTCCTCGCCCTCCAGCGTGAGGGAGCCGCCACCGGGGATTTGGCGCAGGACCTGGAACGAGTGCGGTTTCACCGCCGTAAACTGTTAACACAAGGAGTTTCGGGCCCCCGCTCGAAAGCTTCCGCAGCTATGGCATTCAAAGACAGCTGGCACCGCGCGCTCGTCTACTTCGGCCTCGCCGAGGAGGAGGATCCGCGATACGAGTCGGTCGACGAGCCCGAGCCCGAGCAGGACCTCGAGGATCGCTACCGCGAGCGGCCGAACGTGCGCCGCCTGCAGCGCAAGCGCCGCGACGACTTCGACGACATCTTCGCCGACGAGCCCCGCGGCGGCGGGCGCGAGACCCGCGTGCTGCGCCCCGTCGGCAACGGCGGCGGTGACGGCAACGGCCGCAATGGCGGCGACCTGCAGGTGCACCTGGTGGTGCCGAAGAACTTCAACGACGCCCAGCAGATCGCCGACCAGTACAAGGAGCAGATCCCGGTGATCCTGAACCTGCAGGGCACCGACACCGATCTCTCCAAGCGGCTGATCGACTTCTCCTCGGGCCTGACCTACGCGCTCGACGGCGGCATGCAGCGGATCGCC
>JBBQRG010000062.1:0-17670 GCA_038215095.1 Solirubrobacterales bacterium
TGGCCTACCGCTCACACCGCCACCGCAACAGAGCCCTGCCACACTGGATCGAGCACTACAACCAACGCAGACCACACAGCTCGATCGGAGGCCTACCGCCGATCAGCCGCGTTCACAACCTCCATGGGCAGGACAGCTAGCTAGCGGAAGTTGGTGCGAAGGCTCAGGCAGCTCAGGTAGGTGTGCACGCGCTCCTTGCCCCCGCTCGGGTTGCGGAAGCTGAAGTGCCCGCCGCGGGCGCCCGACGGAACCGAGCTCGTGGCGAAGATGTCGTCACCGGCGGGCAGCGCGTGGCCGGCCGCCAGCGCGTAGGTGCCGCGCGCGCACTTGAGGCTCAGCGTGCCGGTGCCGACCTTGTCCGACCCCTTCGCGCTGCGCAGCCTGAAGTGCTCGGTCAGCGAGTGGCCGCCGCGCTTGCCGGTCGCGCGGGCGCCCAGGCAGCGCAGGTGGATCGTGACCGGCTGCGTGGCGGTGCCGGTGTTCTTCACGCGGAAGCTCCAGCTGCGCGAGTCCGGCACGGCGCTGGTCACCAGCAGCTGCGGCGCCGAGGCGCCCGCGCCGGAGCGGTCGAAGCCGTAGCCGGTCGGCAGGAAGCCCTTGTCGCACGAGGAGCGCGCCACTGCGGAGGAGCCGCCGCCGGGGTTCAGCTCGGCCTTCGTGGTGAAGACCTTCGTTCCGACGCTCTTCAGGCCCGCGGGCAGCTTCAGGCGCAGGCAGCGCACGACTACGCGGGCGTGGCCCGAGCTACCGCTCGACGTGAGGTGGAAGCTCCAGCGGTGTAGGTCGCCGGGAAGCGAGTCGCGCACGAAGGCGCCGCCGGAGAGGGCGGAGGCGTAGCCGGACAGGGCGATGCCCTTCCCGGGGCAGCGCAGCGTCGTGGTGGTGACGCCGGCCGTGCCGACGCTGACGCGCTTCGCCACGGTCGACGGGACCGGAGTGGCCGCTGCGGCTGCGGGCAGCAGGGCGACGATCGCGCAGGCGACCGGCAGACCAGCGAGATAACCCCTGAAAACCCGACCCATCGGGAGCATCCTATGCCCCCTTCGCGGCCGTGGCTAACTTGTTGCGGTGCGCTGGCTCGTGGACGGGATGAACGTGACCGGCTCGCGCCCCACTGGCTGGTGGCGCGATCGCCCCGCCGCGATGCGCGAGCTGACCGCCGAGCTCGAGCGCTTCGCGCGCCGCAGCGGCGACGCGTTGACCGTGATCTTCGACGGCCGGCCCTTCGAACTCGACTCCGACGCGGTCGAGGTGCGGTTCGCCAGCCGCCGCGGCCGGGACGCCGCGGACGACGACATCGCCCGGCTCGCGGCCGAGGACGAGGAGCCCGGCGAGCTCACGGTCGTCAGCTCGGACGCCGAGCTGGTCCGGCGGGTTGAGGCGGCGGGCGCGCGGACGCTCGGAGCCGGCGCCTTTCGGCGCCAGCTTGAGGGCCCGGAATCCCGGTACGGGCGGGCCGTCAGCGACAGAGGAGAGACGATGGAGAGCGAAGGCACGTCAGAGGAGCAGGGCAGCCAGGAGCAGGACCAGGAGGAGTCGGGCTCTCAGTCCGAGGAGCAGCAGGGAGGCGGCTCGTCGTCCGGCGACGAGAGCAGCTCCGACGAGAGCAGCTCCGACGAGGGCGGCTCCGAGCAGGGCGAGAGCGAGCTCTAGACCGGCAACGCTCGGCTTTACCGGGCGCGGCGCTTCGGCGCCGCGCCCTTTCTATTTCTCGCCGAAGAAGTCGAGGATCGCCTTGTGCGTGCGCTCCGGCGACTCGAGCTGGGGCACATGGCCGCCGTCGAGCTCGAGGTGGCGCGCCTGAGGCAGCGCCGCCTCGACGTGCCTCATGAAGGCGATCGGCACGAGCGGGTCCTTCTTGCCCCACACGAACAGCGCGTCCGGGGCGAGCTCTGCCAGGCGCGTCCAGAAGCCATCCTCGCCGTGGGGCTCGTCGAGGTAGATGTTGCGCGCAGCCGCGTAGAAGGCGGCCCGGCCGCGGGCGCTGTAGTAGGAGCGCAGGAACTCGTCCACGCCGACCGCCGCCCAGCCGTTCTGCCCGCCCGGAACGATGCGCCGCACGATGTTCTCGGTGATCTGCTTCGGCGCCAGCTGCACGAGCCCGAGCTCGGGCCGCACGACCTTGAGCAGCGGCGCCCAGCGCCGCCCGTTCAGCCAGGCGAGCGCCGGGCTGAGCAACGCGAGCTTGTCCACGCGCTCGGGCTCGCGCATGCCGGCCTCGATCGCCACCCGGGCGCCCATGCTGTTGCCGATCAGGTGCGCGCGCTCGATCTCGAGCTCGTCCATCAGCGAGACCACTGAGTTCGCGAACCACTCGGCGTTGTAGGGCGCGCCGATCGGCTTGTCCGACTCGCCGAAGCCGGGAAGGTCGAGCGCGATCACGCGGTAGGAGTCGGCCAGCGCGTTGAGGGTGGGCAGGAAGGAGGCCTTGGTCCCGCCGAGGCCGTGGATGCAGACGACGGGCTCGCCCTCGCCGGCTGAGACGATCGACAGGTTGCCCACGCGCGAAGGCACGCGGTCGAAGCGGAGCCGGCGCTCGTCGCTCACGCCGCTCGTGGCCGCCAGGAAGCCCACGCCCAGGTGGATGCTGCGCCTGATCTGGAGCTTGCCGGCGCGAAAGGCGGTCATGCCTCCGCGCAGGTCGCTGGCGATCCGCTGCCAGGTGGCGGCGTCGGCCGTCAGCTCGGCGTCGGGCTCGGCGCTGGCGCCGCGCAGGCGGATCTGGTCGCGGATGATCTCGGCGTCCCAGGCGCCCTGCCCGGTCACCCCCAGCTGGATACGGGCGCGCCCGCGGGGCACGTCGATCACATCGGGGTCGTAGCGCTCGAGCAGCTTCTCCAGGGTCGCCGGGGGAGCGCTGCGAGCTCGGTCGGCCACAGACATCGCCTCCTACTTACCACGCGGACGGTCCGACAACCGAATGTCGCGAGTGGCAGAAAACACAAACCTGACCTACTCTGGGCCTCGCCGTGGAATGGATTCGACGGGGGACTTCGCGCACGGCTGCGTTCTTGCTGGCCGCCGTGCCGCTGGCGCTGCTGCTGGCGCCGGCCGGCGCACGCGCTCAGGCGGGCCCCAGGTTCGAGCACCTGGGCCTGAGTGGGCCGGCTGTGGTCGGCAAGGACGTGGACGTGAACGTCGACGCGTTCGACAAGAACGCGCCCGTGAGCGGCCTCGTCGTGAACTTCGGCGGGAAGGGCGAGCAGTTCGGCATCAGCGCGTGCCGCCCGCCCGACTCGACCGGCGCCCTGCCCGGCGGCCCCTTCGACCCGGGCGCGCACTCGCGCATGGTCGCGCCACACCGCTACACGAAGAAGGGCAAGCGCAAGGTGATTGTGCGGCTGGAGGCGGGCGGCTGCCTGCTGCCGCTGGAGCTCAGCCTGGCCCAGTTCACAGTGCACCCCTCGAGCGACGGGAAGGGGCCGCCGCCCAGCAAGCCGAAGCTCGTGCGGGGGCTGCCGACCGGGATGCTGCCGCTGCCCACGCCGCCGCCGCTGGTCGTGCCTGTGAGCAATTCGTCGCTGCCTCCGCTTCGAGCCGCCTTCGCTGCCTACGCGGCCCACGGGGACGCCGCCTACGCGGCGCGGCATCGGGGCTGTGGGGGCTCGCACCGGCGCTCAGGCGGCTCCGCTCGTGCGCGCCGGGCCATCCGCAAGGCCCTGCTCTGCCTGCTCAACCAGCAGCGCCGCCGCTACCACCTGCCGCGGCTGCGCGCCAACAATCGCCTCCTGCGGGCAGCCGAGGCGCACTCGCGCTCGATGATCAAGCTCGGCTACTTCTCACACGACGAGCCCGGTGGGATTGGAATGCTCGTGCGGATCCTGCGGAGCGGGTACCTGTCGCGCACGCGTGGCTGGTCGGTCGGCGAGAACCTCGGCATGGGCCGCGGGCCCGGGGGGACCCCAGGCGCGATGGTGCGCGCCTGGATGGCGAGCACGCCACACCGGGCCAACATCCTGGCCGGAAAGTTCCGCGAGATCGGCCTCGGGGTGGTGCCCGGGCTTCCCGGCACCAAGCGCGGCGGCCTGACCTACACGACCGACTTCGGCCGGCGTCGCTGAGAAGTAACACTCGCGCGCCCAGGCGTCGCTGAAGGCGTCCTAGCCTCGCGTGCGTGCGTGAAGAGAAAGGCCAGGCGAGCGTCGAGTGGATCGGGCTGGTCCTGCTCCTGGCGCTCGCCCTGGGCGGTGTGCTCGCGGCGGGCATGCGAGTCGACGGGCGCTCGTTCGGCGGCTTCCTGGCGCACCGGTTCGCCTGCGCGGTCGAGCGCGGCCGCTGCCGCGACGGCGACCCGGAGCTGGCGCGCGCCTATGGGCCAGCCGACGCCGCGCTGGTGCGCGCCAACGCGCCGAACATGGCGTACGAGCCCGGCGAGGCCCAGTTGCCCGTGGACTTCCGCCGCTGCCGCGCAAGGCGCTGCGCCGACGCCACGCGCGACCGCGACTCCGACGTGCACCGCTCGCGCTCGGGGGAGCGGGCGACGGTGTTCACCCGCCTGATCCGGCGCGGCGGGCGCACCTACATCCAGTACTGGTTCTACTACCCGGACTCGAACACGACGCTGTGGGGGGCCGACAAGGCCTGGAGGCGCAGCGTCGCGCCGTTCATGCGCAGGCTGCTGGCCGGCGACCCCCACTGGCCGGGCTTCCATCTCGACGACTGGGAGGGCTACCAGGTGAGGATCGACCCCGACGGGACGGTCTGGTCGCGCGCGACGGCCCACGGCGGCTACCAGGGCTGCAAGTACAGGTTCTGCCACAACCAGTGGGTCACGTCGACGGGCTGGACACGCGTGTCGAAGGGCAGCCACGCGGGGCACGTGCCCATGGACGTCCACCGACGGCCGCGCAACCCCGGCCGCGACGTGCGCGAGCGCAGCTCGACGGGCGAGGGCCTCCGCCTCGTCCCGCTCGAGCCGCTGCCCGGGAAGAGCCACTATCGCCCGCTCGCGAAGGAGGTGAAGCCGCCCTGGAGGAAGCGTCCCTACCGCCAGCCGGCGACGAATTCGTCCTAACCCACACCCTCGTTTCGCCCGCTTTCGCCGTTTAGGGAATATCCTTGGCTGGCTGTACAAGTTGCAACTGTCGCGTTTACGGCATATCTACCGGGGGGTAGCAAACGGCCATGAGAGTCGGCTTGGTCCTGGGCGCCGGTGGAGTTCTCGGCGGCGCCTGGCACACGGGAGCGCTCGCCGC
Organism: Solirubrobacterales bacterium; assembly: GCA_038215095.1. Classification (GTDB taxonomy): domain Bacteria; phylum Actinomycetota; class Thermoleophilia; order Solirubrobacterales; family Thermoleophilaceae; genus DATACN01. Next base: position 5,196 of record JBBQRG010000062.1, read on the forward strand.
GCTTGCGCGCGAGACCGGCTGGGACCCGGGTAGCGCCGACTACATCGTCGGCACCTCGGCCGGCTCGGTGATCGGATCGCTGGTGGCCGCGGGCGTGCCGCCCTGGTTCATGGTCGCCCACTCGGCCGGTGAGAGCTTCGAGGGCCTGATGGGCTCGGACGGACGCCCGGCGTCGGAGGCCGACCGCGCCGGCGGCGGCAGCTTCCGCGTGCACCGCGGGCTGCCGGGCCTCGGCCCGGGCTCGCTGCGGATGGGCCTCGCCACGATGTCGAAGCCGCTGCGCCACACGCCGCTGCAGCTGGTGGCGGGCTGGGCGCCGGTCGGCTTCATGTCCACCGACTCGATCAAGGACACCGTGCGCCGCGCAGTGTCCACGCGCTGGGTCGACCACCGCAGCTACTGGGCCGTCGCGACCGACTACCGCTCGGGCAAGCGCGTGCCGTTCGGGCGGATCGACTCGCCGTCGGCTGAGCTGGCCGATGCCGTGGCCGCCTCGTGCGCGATCCCCGGCTTCTTCCGGCCGGTCATGATCGGAGGCCGCCCGTACGTCGACGGCGGCGTTTGCTCGGTATCGAACCTGGACCTGCTGGCCGGTCGCGGGCTCGACCTCGTGATCTGCCTGAACCCGCTCTCCTCGCGCCACGTCGCCAGCTCGTTGAACCCGATCGGCCGCGTTACCCAGATGACGCGCACGGCCAGCGGCAGGCGCCTCGGCCACGAGGCGCGCAAGGTGCGCGCCTACGGCACCGAGGTCGCGCTGATCCAGCCCACGGCCGAGGACCTCGCCGTGATGGGCGGCAACATGATGAGCGGCAAGCGCCGCCACGAGGTGATCGAGACCGCCCTGGTCACCGTCAGCGAGCAGCTGCGCGGCTCCGAGCTGCGCGCGCTGTTGAAGGGCCTGCCCAAGGGCGAGCCGCACAAGATCAGCAAGCCCTCCGGACACCCCTCGACCTGGCCGGAGATCGTGCCCGCGGTTCGCAAGGAACCCGCCAGGAGGGCCGCTTGAGCGACGGCCGTACGAGCTCGGGGCGCCGCTCCAGCAGCTCGCAGAACGGCCGCCACACGAACGGCAGTGGCAAGGATGCCGTCGACGACGGGGTCGTCCGCGCGGCGCGCGACCGCATCGCGCAGACAGCCTCGCCGGCCGCGTTCACGCTCGGCTCGCTGGCGCGCAGCGCCGCGGGCGTGGCCGCCGGACTGGCCGGCTCGATCGCCGAGAAGGCCGCCGCCCGCGTGCCGAAGGCCGACCTCGACGAGCGCGACCCCGACTACATCCGCGACAACCTTCCCGGCCAATGGCTGCTCGCGAGCCTCTACTTCCGCGCCGAGGTGCGCGGCCTCCACTACATCCCCGAGGAGGGCGGAGTGCTGCTGGTGGGCAACCACTCGGGCGGCAACCTGACGCCGGACAGCATCGTCCTGAGCCTGGCCTTCAACACCTACTTCGGGGTAGAGCGCGGCTTCTACCAGCTGGCCCACAACCTCGTGGTGTCGATGCCCTACCTGGGCTTCATGCGCAAGTTCGGCACCGTGGCCGCCAACCGGGAGAACGCCCACGAGGCGCTGGCCGGCGGCAACGCGCTGCTCGTCTACCCAGGCGGCGACTACGAGGTGCACCGCCCGACCTGGGAGTCGGCGAAGGTGGACTTCGACGGGCGCAAGGGCTTCATCCGGCTGGCGCTCGAGGAGAACGTCCCGCTCGTGCCCGTCGTCTCGATCGGAGGCCAGGAGACCGCGCTCTTCCTGTCGCGCGGGGAGTGGCTGGCGAAGCTGCTTCGGCTCGACAAGATGTTCCGCCTGAAGGTGATGCCCATCTCGCTGGCGCTCCCGTGGGGGCTCAACATCGGCGACATGTTCAGCCACATCCCCCTGCCGGCGAAGATCACCGTCGAGGTCCTGCCGCCGATCGACCTGCGCGAGGAGTTCGGCGAGGATCCCGACCTCGACGAGGTCTACGACTCGATCACGACCCGCATGCAGGCCACGCTCACATCGCTTGACCAGCAGCGCTCGCTGCCCTTCTTCGGCTGATGAGGATCGAGCGCGAGGTCACGCTGGCCGCCCCGCGGGACGAGGTCTGGGAGGTGCTCGCGGACCCGGGCAACTGGTACAAGCTCATGCACGGGCTGACCCGCTTCGAGTCGCAGGACGGCTCGAACGGCGAGGAGCCGGAGCGGATCCACGAGGGCTCGCGCTTTCACATCCGCATGCACGTGGGGTCCGCCGACGTGGGCGGCCTGATCGAGATCGTGGAGTGCAAGGACGAGCACGACATCTCGTGGACGAGCATCACCGGCATCGACCAGCGCGGACGCTGGCGGCTGCGAGAGACGCCGGACGGCGGCACGCGCGTGGTGCTGCGGTTGAGCTACGGAGCGCCCGGCGGCGTGATCGGGGCGCTGGCGGACAGGCTGTCGGCCGGCACGGTGGGGAACAACCTCGAGCGCACGCTCAAGAACCTGCGACGTGAGATAGAGGGGGACGGAGGCATGGAGGAGCAGGGATTGAGCCTTCCGGGGAGGGTGGCCTACAACCTGGGCAGCGTCCGGGTGCTGATCGAAGCCGGCGTGGCGCGCCCGATGCGGCCCGACAAGCTGCTGCGCGTGGCGATAGCCCTCGCGCGCTGGGGCCGCAGCCCCGCCGCCGGCGCGGTCACGCTGGCGGAGCGCCACCCCGACGACCCGATGATCGTCGACGAGCTCGGCACGCTCAGCTTCGCGGAGGTCAACGCGCGCACCAACCGGCTCGCCCATGCGCTGTCAGACGAGGGCATCGTCGAGGGCGACGGCGTGGCCATCATGGCCCGCAACCACCGCGGCTTCATCGAGTCGACGATCGCGATCTCGAAGCTCGGCGCCGACGCCCTCTACCTGAACACTGCCTTTGCGGGACCGCAGCTCGAGGAGGTCGTGCAGCGCGAGAAGCCGCGCGCGATCATCTACGACGAGGAGTTCGCCGACCTGCTGAAGGAGGCCGGCAAGCGGCGAAAGCGCTTTGTCGCCTGGCACGACAGCTCCGACCCGCCCGACACCACGCTCGACGAGCTGATCGAGGCCGGGCTCGCCGACAACGTGGTCCCGCCCGCGCGCGAGGGCCGCGCGATCATCCTCACCTCGGGCACGAGCGGCACGCCGAAGGGCGCGTCGCGCGGGAACCCGCAGTCAATGGACCCGGCCGTGGCGCTGCTGTCGCGTATCCCGCTCAAGGCGCGGCAGGTGACCCACATCGCCGCTCCGCTGTTCCACTCCTGGGGCTTTGCCCACTTCACGCTCGGGCTGCTGCTGGGCTCGACCTACGTGGTGAGGCGCAAGTTCGAACCAGAGGCGTGCCTTGCGGAGGTGGCCCGCTACCGCTGCGACTCGCTCGCGGTGGTGCCGGTCATGTTGCAGCGGATCCTCGAGCTGCCGGAGGACACGCTGCGCAAGTACGACCTCTCGTCGCTGAAGGTGGTGGCCGCCAGCGGCTCGGCGCTGCCGGGCGACCTGGCCACGAGGTGGATGGACACCTTCGGGGACACGCTCTTCAACCTCTACGGCTCCACCGAGGTGGCCTGGGCGTCGATCGGCACGCCCGAGGACATGCGAGCCGCCCCGGGCACTGCCGGCCGCCCGCCGCGCGGCACCGTGGTGAAGCTGCTCGACGAGAAGGGAGTCGAGGTGCCTACCGGCGAGACGGGCCGCATCTTCGTGGGCAACGAGATGATGTTCGAGGGCTACACGGGCGGCGGCTCGAAGGACGTGGTCGACGGGCTGATGTCGAGCGGCGACATCGGGCGCATGGACGAGGCCGGGCGGCTCTTCATCGAGGGCCGCGACGACGAGATGATCGTCTCCGGCGGCGAGAACGTGTTCCCCAAGGAGATCGAGGACCTGCTCAGTCGCCACGAAAAGGTCGCGGACGTGGCGGCAATTGGAGTTGACGACGAGACGTTCGGCCAGCGGCTCAAGGCCTTCATCGTTCCGAGGGGCAAGAAGCCCACCCAGGATGAGCTGAAGAAGTACGTGAAGAGCAACCTGGCGGGCTTTAAGGTGCCGCGCGAGTTCGTGTTCATGGACGAGCTGCCGCGCAACGCGACGGGCAAGGTGCTGAAGCGGGAGCTCAAGGAGCGCGAATAGCGCCCCTGCTTAACGGGTACGCATTTAGCTCAACCTAGGGAGGGAAGGGACGCCATGAGCACCGGAGTCATCATCGCAATCGTCGTTGCCGCGATCATCCTGATCGCACTGTTCGTTCTGCTCGGCCGCAAGGGCCGCGAGCGCCGGCAGGAAAGCAAGCGGCTCGAGGCGCGCGAAGTGCGCCGCGAGGCAGAGGTAAGGGGCGCAAAGGCCGACCGCCAGGAGGCGGAGGCGGAGGAGAAGGCCGCACGGGCGAAGCAGGAAGAGGCGCGCGCGAGAGAGTCACAGGCTGGGGCCGACAAGGCCCGCCGGGCCGCCAACGAGCGCCACGCGGAGGCCGACGACATCGACCCGGACGCCGATGCTGACGCGCGCCGCGAGGAGCGCGAGCGTGAGCAGGCCCAGCGCGGTGGCGGCATTGGAGGCGGCGACGACGACGAGCGCGGGGGCGGCGGCTTCGGGCGCGGCGGCGACGACGACGCTGACGGCGGTGGCGGCGGAGGTGCAGTGGCGGCCGGCGACGACCGCGGCGAGCGCGGCCTCGGCGAGCGCGGCTCCGACGGCAATGCGAGCGACTACGAGCAGGGCCGGCGCGACGAGCGCACCGAGCGCGACCGCTGACCGGGGCGCCGATGGGCGCCGTGCACCGCAACTCGGCATGGGCTACGGCGTTTCGCAGCTGAAGCCAACCTCGCCTGAAAGGGGTCTCGCATGCTCGCGCGTCTCCGCGCCCACCTGACCTACGCCAACGTCGTCGCCACTCTCGCCCTCTTTCTGGCGCTCGGCGGGGCGTCCTACGCGGCCATCCGGGTCGGCTCCGGCAGCATCATCAACAACAGCGTGCGCACCCAGGACCTGCGCAACAACGACATCCGCGGCAAGGACATCCGGAACCGCACGATCCAGCACGCGGACATCCTCACCAACACGATCCTGGGCCAGCAAATCCGCGAGTCGACGCTCTCGAAGGTGCCCGACGCCGACAAGCTCGACGGCGCGGACTCCTCGTCGTTCCGACTCTCGTGCCCCGTGGGCACCCTGCGCCACGGGGGCGGCTGCATCGAGACGGCCCCCCACACGCCCGCCAGGTTCGACACGGCCGCGAGCGAATGCGCGGGACTGGGCCGGCGCTTGCCCAACCCCGACGAGCTCGCGACCTTCACCGAAGAGCCCGCCATCGAGCTGGCATCTCCCAGCGAGTGGACCTCCACGCGGCTCGGCGCCAACGCGGACACGGTCGGCGAAGGGACCGGCCATAGCCCGGCGGACGCGACGCTGGCGCGTCCCTACCGCTGCGAGGCGCCGCTCTCCAACTAGTCGCGCGCTTGTAGCACCGCCGTCCCCACCGGTCACACGCCCGGCCGTACGGTCGCGGCGATGCGATCGGAGCGCGGACAGGCGACGGTCGAGTGGGCGGGACTGGTCCTGCTCGTCGCGCTGTCGCTGGGTGCGCTGCTCTCGCTCGCAACGCGGGTGGACGGGCGCTCGCTGGGCGTCCTGATCGCGCAACGGGTCACGGGTCATCAGGCGCGCACGCCCACCCGCCGCCTACCCAGCCCCCTGGTTCGCACGGCGCCGGCGGGGGTGGCGCTCGGGCGGGGCGGCGTCTGGGCGCTCCTAAAGGCGGGTGGCCGCAAGGGGGTGGCCCTGAACGGGCTCGCCTGCTACCTGCGCAAGTCCACGGCGCCGAACGACACGAACAGGGTCGGCGACGACATCGCCGACGCCGTCAACTGCATGAACCCGATCGGCGGCTGGACGGGCGACATGCGGGGCACCGACGATGACTGAGCGCGGCAGGCCCGGACGTACGGCTCGCCTCGAGGCGCTCTGCTGGCTGGCCTTTTTCGCGGCGGTCACGCCGAACACCGTGGCGGCGTTCACGAGTCCGAGCGCGGCCTGGTGGCAGCCGCTGCGCCTCTGCCTTTCTGCGGCCTTCGTGCTGGCGCTGGTCGCGCTGGCGGCCGGCCGCATCCTCGACAGGCGGCGCGAGCCGCCCTAGGAGGGGCCTACAGAGCGTCGCGCGACTGCCTGAGCACGCGCGAGATGTCCGGCCAGATCCGCTTGGTGTCGCGCGAGGCCTCGGTCAGGTAGGCGGCCGCCTTCTGGTTCTCGAGCGGCTTGACCACGGTTCCGGGGTCCTTGCCGCTGAGGGTGTTCACCATGCGCTGGGCCTCCTTGGCGGCGGGCAGCCGCAGGGCGAGCTTGGGGCTGGCCACCGCGTTCAGCTCGAAGGCGTTGTAGGCGGGCGGGTAGACGTTGCCCGACGGGGTCACGAGGCTCGGCACGACCTTCGCCAGCTGCGCTGGCTTCCTGACGTTGCGGCGGGCCTCGATCACCAGGTGGCGGCACTCGTCGCGGTTGGTCCGGCAGGTCTCCTCGGTGTCGATCGCGTCGTCGAGGCGCTCGCGCGCCGACTTCAGGGCCTGTGCCTGGTCGGACGTCAGCTCCGCCGGGCCGCCACAGCCGGTGAGCGCGGCGGCTGCGAGGGCCGCGACTGCCAGCGGGCGCAGGGGGCTCAGGAGCCTGCCGCCCGGGCCAGCTCGATGAGCGTGCGCACGCCGAAGCCCGACGCGCCGTTGCCGACGTAGGGGCGGTTCAGGCCCCAGGCGGTCCCCGCGATGTCCATGTGCACCCACGGCGTGTCGTCCACGAACTGGCGCAGGAACTCCGCCGCGTAGCTCGAGGGCGCCTTGCGCTCCGGCGACGCGTTGGTCAGGTCGGCGTACTGGCCCTTGGTCAGCTCGAAGTACTCGGGGTGAAGAGGCAGCCGCCAGCCCAGCTCGCCGGTGGCCTGGCAGGCGGCCTCGACTTGCCCGTACCAGTCGTCGTCGTTGGAGAACAGCCCTACGAAGCTCGAGCCCAGCGCGATGATGATCGCCCCGGTGAGCGTGGCCAGGTCCACGATCCGCTCGACGCCCTGCTCGACCGCGTAACAGAGGGCGTCGGCCAGGATCAGGCGGCCCTCGGCGTCGGTGTTGTTGATCTCGATGGTCTTTCCGTTCATCGCGGTCACGATGTCGCCGGGCTTGACCGCGTGGCCGCTCGGCATGTTCTCGGTGGACGGCACCACGGCGGTGATCGTGCCCGGCAGCCCCAGCTCCGCGATCGCCGCCATCGACTCGATCACGGTGGCGCCGCCGGACATGTCGAACTTCATCTCGTGCATCTTTCCGGCGGGCTTGATCGAGATTCCGCCGGTGTCGAAGGTCACGGCCTTGCCCACGTAGCCGAGGTGCGGACCGCCGCCCCCGCCCAAGTAGCGCAGCACGATCAGGCGCGGCTCGGCGTGCGAGCCCTGCGCCACCGCCGCGAAGGCGCCCATGCCGCGCGCGACGATCCCGTCGCGGTCGAGCAGCTCCACCTCGAGCGACTCGAACTGGTCGGCGATCTCCGCGGCGCGCTCGGCCAGGAAGGTCGGGGTGGCCACGTTCGAAGGCAGGTTCTGGAGGTCGCGCGCCCGGTTGGCGGCTTCGGCGGCCACGCGGGCGTGCTCGACCTCCTCGTCGGAGACCGACTCGCCGGCCAGCTCGAGCGATTCGATGGTCGCGCTCGAGTCGTCATCGTCCGGCTTCGACTTGAACTGGTCGAACTCGTACAGGCGCAGCAGGGTGCCCTCCACGACGGGCCCGGCCTGGCCGTCGGGCGCGGCCCAGGAGAGCGAGACCGTGCCCAGCTCCGTCGCGCGGCCCGCAACGGCGGCCGCCGCGACGCGCGCCTTCTCGCCGTCCAGCTCGTCGCGCTTGCCGAGCCCGGCCACCAGAACCCGGCGCTGGCCGCCGCCCGGCGCGTCTTCGTGGGCCACCGCCACCTGCTTGAGGCCGGGCTTTGCCTCGCCCAGCTCCACAAGCGCCTGGAGCGGCGCCTCGGCGAGCGATTCGCCCTCGAACAGGCCGATTACCCGCGTGTCCGCGGCCGTATCTTCCGGCGCTCCGCGCCGCGCGCTCACCTTTACCTTCCGCATGCGGGGGGCAGTCTAGGCGAGCGCTATCCTCGGCCACCCTTCGACCAGGAGACTCTGACCAGATGCCCAAGACAGTCATCCTCGGCGCCGCCCGCACGCCCTTCGGCAAGCTTGGCGGCGGCCTCTCTTCGCTCGACGCGACCGACCTCGGTGGCAAGGCCATCGAGGCCGCACTCGAGCGGGCCGAGGTAGGGCCCGACCAGGTCGAGCACGTGGTGTTCGGCCAGGTGCTCCAGGCGGGGCAAGGCCAGATCCCCTCGCGCCAGGCACAGATAAAGGGCGGCATCCCGAAGGAGGTCTCGAGCGAGACCGTGAACAAGGTCTGCGCCTCCGGGCTGCGCTCGGCGGGCATGGTGGACCAGTCGATCCGCGCGGGCGACCTCGACGTGGCGGTGGCGGGCGGCATGGAGTCGATGTCGCAGGCGCCCTACCTGCTGCAGGACGCGCGCTTCGGCTTTCGCATTGGCGACGCCAAGGCTCTCGACGAGATGGTCCACGACGGGCTCACGAGCGCCTTCAGCGGCAAGCACATGGGCGCGGAGGCCGACGAGGTGGCCGACGAGCTGGAGATCACGCGGGCGGACATGGACAAGTTCGCGCTGCAGAGCCACGAGCGGGCGATCGCGGCCACCGACGAGGGCCGGCTGCCCGAGGAGATCGTGGCGGTCACGGTGAGCTCGAAGAAGGGCGACACCACCGTCGAGGTGGACGAGGGGCCGCGGCGCGAGGGCAGCCTGGAGGGCCTGTCGAAGCTGCGCGGGGCGTTCAACAAGGACGGCTCCCACACCGCCGGCAACGCGCCGGGCGTGAACGACGGCGCCGGCGCGCTCGTGCTGGCCAGCGACGAGTGGGCGAAGAGCAACGACCGCGCGCCCCTGGCCACGATCGTGGCCCAGGCCGCGGTGGCCGACGACTTCCCCTACCTGGCCCGCACCCCCGCGAACGCCACGAAGGCCGCCCTCGAGAAGGCCGGCCTGAGCGTGGACGACATCGACCTGTTCGAGATCAACGAGGCGTTCGCCTCGGTGGCGCTCAACTCGATGCGCATGCTCGGCGCGGACGAGTCGAAGGTGAACGTGAACGGCGGCGCGATCGCCCTCGGCCACCCGATCGGCGCCTCGGGCGCGCGCATCCTCACCACGCTCGTGCACGAGCTGCGCCGCCGCGGCGGCGGGCTTGGCGTGGCGGCCATCTGCTCCGGCGGCGGCCAGGGCGACGCGGTCATCCTCGAAGTCAACGGCGGCTGATGGAGGGGGCGCGTAGGGGCGCCGCCTTCTTCGACCTCGACAAGACGCTCATCGAGGGCTCGAGCGCGTTCCACTTCGCGCGCGCGTCGTACAGGGCGGGGCTCATGTCGCGGCGCCGGCTGGCCTCCGACGCCTGGGCGAACCTGAGGTACCGCCTGCAGGGATCCACCGACGAGAGCAGCGACGAGCTCAGGCAGCGGGTGCTGAACGCGATTCGCGGGCAGCGGGTTGTCGACCTGGCCCGGCTCGGGCCGCACGTGCTGGCCGGCGTCCTGCCGCTGCTCTACGACGAGGTGCTGGCGGAGGCCTACGCCCACCAGGACGCGGGCCGGCCCGCCTACATCGTCACCGCCGCGTCGCAGGAGCTGGCCGAGTCGCTGGCCGCCGTGCTGGTCTTCGACGGCGGCATCGGCATGCGCTCCGAGGTGCGCGACGGGGTCTACACCGGCCGCGCCGACGGCCCCTTCACCTACCGCGAGGGAAAGGCGCAGGCAATCCGCGAGCTGGCCGCGCGCGAGGGCATCGACCTGGAGCAGTCATACGCCTATTCGGACTCGGAGTCGGACCTGCCGATGATGCGGGCGGTGGGCCACCCGGTCGCGGTCAACCCCGACTCCGAGCTGCAGCGCGTGGCACGCCAGGAGGGCTGGCGCGTCATGCACATCGACAAGCTCGGCAGGCGGCTGAAGCTGGCCGGCGGCGCGGCGGCGATGGCCCTGGTGGGCGGGGGCGGCGGCTACGCGGTGGCGCGCACCCGCCGCCGTGGAGCGCTTCGCCGGCTGCGCCCGTAGAGCGAGTGCACTAGCCCGTAGAGCCGGGCTAGTGCACTCGCGCCACGCGCGAGCGGCTGACGCCCTTCGCGTGGTCCGCGTGCGCGGCGATGACCGCGCGGAAGCGGCCGTCCCGGCGCACCCGCAGCGTTCGCTTGTAGCTGGAGCAGGCCGAGCCGGGGATGTCCTTCAGCGTCGCGTGCGCGATCGTCTTGTATCGCCCGCTCGAACGGCGCTGAATGGCGATGACCGTGCCGTCGTGCTGCGGGCACACGCGGCCGGTGAAGCGGACGCGCTGACCGCGCTTGGGCGTGTAGTCGCTCAGGTGCAGGCTCAGCGCGGGTCTCACGAGCTCGGTGATGACCGTGGTCTGGACCTTGCCCACCCGCGCCTGGTAGCGCGTGTTCAGCGTGGGCTTCACGGCGAAGCTGTAGGCCCCTGTGGCGTCGGTCACGGCCGTACCGGCGTTCGAGAACGTGGCGAATGGGAACGGGTCGGAGCGCAGCTGGACCGTCTGGCCGGCGGCGTTCGTGCCGCTGAGCTTGCCCGAGATCACGGCGACCCGCCCGGACACGACCGGATTGGGCTTGACCGCGATCGACAGGGTGGAGCCGGGACCTGGCTTGGGCGGCTTCGGGGCGGCCCCGGCCACGGGGACGACCGCAAGCGCGGCGGCAGCGACGGTGAGTGCGACTCTGGCTCTTTTCATGCCTGTTGAAACGTGCCTTGGCGCCCAAGGTTCGCGAGTTACGGTAGCGGGTAGGGGCTGACCATGGTCATAGTCATTGTCGCGATTGCCCTGGTCGTGCTGGTCGTCGGCTTCGTGCTGGCCCGCAAGGGCTTCGTGCGCGGCTCGATGGCCTCGACCCCGAGCGAGGACCGGGTCAGCGAGCCGGACGGCGCCGAGGCGAAGCAGGATCCCGACGTCAGCCACGATCCCAGCGCGGTCGGCCGCCCGTCCGATCGCGGCTACGAGCAGAAGCTGCGCTAGCGCGCCTTAGACTGGGCGGCATGGCCGTCGAGCCGAGGGCGATGACAGACGCGGAGCGCTGGTTCAGGGAGAGGTACTCGCGCACGCCCGAGCGCGACGCGCTGTTCAGCACGATCTCCGGCGAGCCGGTCGAGCCGCTCTACAGCTCGCAGGACCTGCCCGACCCCGAGCGGATCGGCTTCCCGGGCGAGTATCCGTTCACGCGCGGCGTCTACCCGTCGATGTACCGCGGGCAGCTCTGGACGATGCGCCAGTTCGCGGGCTTCGGCACCGCGGAGGAGACCAACGAGCGCTTCCGCTACCTGCTCGACCACGGGCAGACCGGGCTCTCGACGGCGTTCGACATGCCCAGCCTGATGGGCCACGACTCCGACCACCGGCTCAGCGAGGGGGAGGTGGGCCGCGAGGGCGTGGCCATCGACACCCTCGACGACATGGAGACCCTCTTCGGCGGCATCCCGATGGGCGACATCTCGACCTCGTTGACGATCAATGCCCCCGCGGCCGTGATGCTGGCCTTTTACGTGGTGGCGGGGGAGAAGCAGGGCATCCCGGCCGAGGGGCTGGCGGGCACGATCCAGACCGACATCCTCAAGGAGTACATCGCCCAGAAGGAGTGGTGCTTCCCGATCGACCCGGCCATGCGCCTGGTCACGGACATGATCGAGCACTGCGCCAAGCGCATGCCGCGCTGGCACCCGGTCTCGATCTCCGGCTACCACATCCGCGAGGCCGGCTCCAACGCCCAGCAGGAGCTGGCCTTCACGCTCAAGGACGGCTTCACCTACGTCGAGGAGGCGGTCGAGCGCGGTCTCGACGTGGACGCCTTCGCGCCGCGCCTGTCGTTCTTCTTCAACGCGCACATCGACTTCTTCGAGGAGGTCGCGAAGTACCGCGCCGCGCGCCGCATCTGGGCCCGCGAGCTGCGCGACACCTACGGCGCGAAGGACGAGCGCTCGCTGCTGATGCGCTTCCACTCGCAGACCGCGGGCGTGTCGCTGACCGCACAGCAGCCGCTCAACAACATCGTGCGCACCGCGGTCGAGGCCCTGGCGGCGGTGCTTGGCGGCACCCAGTCGCTGCACACGAACTCCTACGACGAGGCGCTCGCGCTGCCCACCGAGGGGGCCGTTCGCGTTGCGCTGCGCACCCAGCAGGTGATCGCCCACGAGACCGGGGTCACGAACACCATCGACCCGCTCGGCGGGGCCTATTTCGTGGAGTCGCTGACCGACCGCATGGAACAGGCCGCCTACGAGTACTTCGCGAAGATCGACGAGCTGGGCGGCATGGTCGAGGCGATCAAGCAGAACTACCCGCAGCGCGAGATCGCCGACGCCTCGTTCACCTACCAGCAGGAGGTCGACCGCGACGAGCGGATCGTG
>JBBQRG010000063.1:0-17501 GCA_038215095.1 Solirubrobacterales bacterium
ACATGAGCGTCGCGAGGACGTCGGTCCGCTTGGATGCTGGACGGCTCTACCGACCAGAAGCCGGGGAAGCGTGAGCCGCACCCTCGTTCGCCTGGGCGCGTGCGACCAAGCCGGCGTAGACGATGGCAAGGGTCTCGCCGAGTAGCTCCGGGCGAACCGATCCCGGCTCGATCAACTCGTCGAACGCGAGGCCGCCGATGATGCTCATCACGACGCGGGCGACGTCCTCGGCCGGTACAGGCAGGTCGGGTGTTCCGAGGTGGCGCGCCCGCGCCTTCAACGCGACGGCAAGCGCCCCGCGAATCTCGGTCTGGCGTTCCAAGTAATGGGCGCGCAGCTCGGGGTCGCGGATCGCGAGGCTCCAATACTCGCGTTCGAGTAGCAAGGCTTCGCGGGCCTCGCTGAGCTGGCGAGCGAACTCCCGGGTGGCTTCCACCGACATGTCCTGCTCCGGCGGGCCCGACGCGAGGGTTGCGACCCGGTCGCGCGTCGGCGCATCGATACGCTCTTCGAGGAGGGCCATGAGGAGCGCCCCCTTATCCGAGAAGTGCCAGTAGAGCGCACCCTTGGAGTAGCCGGCCTTGGCGGCTATCTCGTCGACGCTGGCCTCGCGGTAGCCGCTGCGCGCGAAGAGTTCAAGCGCCGCGTCCAGGAGCTCTTCGCGAGTCTCGCGCCCTTGGGCGCGAGCGGCGCGTGTGCGTCCGTCGGGTCGGGCGCCGACGCCCCGGCTCGCGTTGCCACGCCGCCCAGCTCGGGCGGTTGAGCTTTCAGCCATCCGGGGTATAGTACCGACTGACTGGTCGGTATGTACACGCTCTATGTCATCCCCGGTTCGCACGCCTGCCGCTCGGCGATGCTGATGCTCGAGCACAAGCGAGTGCCCTACCGGCGTGTCGACATCGTGACCCTCTTGCATCCGCTGGTCGCGAGGCTGCACGGATTCGACGCGGGCGGGGAAACGCGCCAAGCGGGCGGACGGCGCTCGTTTGGGCTGCGCCTGGGCGATCGCCTCGGCACCGTGCCGGCGCTCGCGGCCAATGGCCATCGGATCTCGACAAACCACGGGATCGCGCGCTTCCTGGACGACAACCGCCCCGAACCGCCGCTCTTTCCGGCCGACCCCGGGCAGCGGGCGGCGGTCGAGGAGGCGGAACGCTGGGCCAACGAGACTCTTCAGATGGCCGCTCGCCGGATCCCGGGTGTGGCCATGGTGCGCGACCCGGTCACGCTTAGCAGGTCCGCGGGCGACGGCCGGCTGGGGTACCTCCTCTACAAGCGAGCGCTCACGCGCCGCGTGATCGTGCCGAGGATCCTCCGCGGGGTCTTTGCCGCGAGTCCAAAGGCAGACCGCGAGCTGCTCGCCGAGCTGTCGGTGATCCTGGACCGTGTCGACGCTTGGATCGCGGATGGGGTATTGGGGAGCGCGGAGCTGAACGCTGCGGACTTCATGGTCGCGCCGAGCCTGGCATTGATCCTCTACCGGCCCGACGTGCTGCCCATGTTTGAAGGCCGCCCAGCCCTCGAGCTCGTCGACCGGCTTCTGCCGGAGCCGCGAAACGCGGGTGTTTCCGCGTGAACGCTCAGCTGATGATCGCCGGCTCCTTTGCCATCGTCGGCGCAGCAATCCACGGAGCTGGAGGTGAGGTGCTCGTGCTGAGGAAGCTGTCGCCGGAAGTCCTCCCCGCGAGCTCATTCGGTGGCCCGAGGATGACTAGGGCGATGATTCACGTCACCTGGCACTTGACGACCGTCGCCTTTTTCGCGGTGGGTCTTGCGCTTCTGCTTTCGGGCTCGGTCCTACAGGTGAAGCGGCACGGGCGATCGGCCTAATGGCCGCCGGGGTGTCGACCGGCTTCGCGGCGGTCGTCGTGGGCCTGGGGGCAGCCGACACGAAATCCCCGCGATCCCTGTTTCGCCACCCCGGCCCCATCGTGCTCACTGCCACCGCGGCGCTGGCATGGTGGGGAGCCGTCTGAAAATGTGCCGCAGGGGGGCAGAGGCCCGGTGACCCATCCGTTCCGAGCCTTTTGGGAGACCGGCGACCTAGCGACCTGGATCGAGGCGATGGAAGCCGACGTTGTGCTGCACTCGCCGATGATTACGACCCCGTTTGACGGCCGCCAAACAGCCGCCGAACTCTACGGCACCCTCTTCGAGGTCCTGGACCACTTCGAGGTGGCCGAGGAACTCTCCGCGGGGGACTCGTACGCTTGCCTCTGGCGCGCCACCGCTGCAGGTCGCCGGATCGAAGGCGCCGATTTCATCACCTCGCGCCCCGACGGGAAGATCGCCGAAGTGAGAGTGCTGATCCGACCGCTCGTCAACATCGCGGCGTTCGCTACCGACGTGGGGCCGGCGCTCGCCGCCAAACGAGGCCGCCTCCAGGCGGCACTCGTCCGCGTCCTCAATCTCCCGCTGAGGATCGTCTTCGCCCTCGCCGACGCTGTCGTGCCACGCCTTGTCATGCGCAGGTAGCTCCGCACCGCGCGCAGCGGGCGGAACGCCGACTTGCCGCCAGAGGCGCGCGCTGCTCCAGGGCGCGAAGATCGTCAACGAGCACGGCAGCTTGAACTTCAACGACCTCAATAAGGAATGCGTGATCGGATCTGAGAACACCTGGTATCGGCGAGTAGCGCACCCGGCTGGGGGCCGAGCGGTCGCTGGTTCAAATCCAGTCGCCCCGATCGCGAAGGAGTTGGAGGAACCACGCACGACCCCAAGACGCGCGAGCCGTCAGGCCGGGTGCTGGTCCAGGCCGTCGCCGTGTTGCTCGGCGCGGAGCAGCAGGTCTGGAGCGGCCCGGCCGCTCGGCGCCGGCTGAGCCGACCGGGCGCGCGCCGAGATCCGCGCGCGGGCCGTCCTCGGAGCAGGCCAGAGCGCCAGAAGCGCGCCGCCGGCGACGATCGCGCCGCCGAACCAGATCCATGCCACGAGTGGGGAGACGATCAGACGGAACTGGGCGGGCGGGGCGCTCTTCATGTAGCGGCTGACCAGTGTCGAGACCAGGAAGCCTTCGAGCCGCCGGTTCGCATCTGGGAAGCTGCGGTCCGCCCGCCGTATCGGCGGTCCGAGGGCCGAGATGTCCGGCTGCACCGCCGTCCAGATGTCGCGGGTGAAGCCTGCCTTCAGGCCGAGCTCGCTCGTGGAGTCTCCCCTGAAGAAGCGGCCGATCCTGCCCAGCGAGCTCTGGTCGAGCGAGGGGTAGTAGCCACGGCTGGGAGTGAGGGTTGCAACGTTCCGGCCGTTCCGGCTCACCTCGAGCACGGCGCCGAGCGAGACCTTCTCGCTGGTGAGCGCTCGGGTAGGGCCGACGTAGCGAACGACGTATCCGCCGACGTTGGCTGTCTGGCCCGGGCGCAGCCGTACGTCGATCGCGTGCTGGAAGCTCGACGAAGCCGCCACGCCGACGAACACCAGTGCCATTCCCACGTGCACGACGTAGCCGCCGTAGCGGCGACGATTCCGGCGCACGAGCATCACCAGCGCCAGCGGGACCGGCTCGCCCGTCATTGCCCGCCGGGCGCCGGCTCCGCGCCACAGCTCCTGGGCAGCCGTGGTGAGCGCGAACGCCGCGAGGCAGAACATCGCCAGCGCAAGGGGCCGGTGGGCCACCCCGGTCCCGGCGAGGAGCGCGGCGAACACGAGCCCGGCAGCGGCCGAGGGGAGGGCGAGTATTCGCACGAGGTGCGACGGCGTGGTGCGACCCCAAGCGAGCGCCGGACCAACGCCCGAAAGCAGAACGAGCGCAAGCGCCAGCGGCGTGGTGTACCGATCGAACCAGGGGGGCCCGACGCTGGACTTGGTGCCGGTCAGTGCTTCGGAAATCAGCGGGAAGAACGTGCCCCAGAAGATCACGAAACAGAGGCCGACGAGGACCAGATTGTTCAAGAGGAAGACCGTCTCGCGGCACACGAGCGAGTCGAGTCTGCCCTCGGAACGGAGATCGCCGAGCCGGCTCACGACGAGCGCGACGGCGCCGACGGCAAGCAGTGCGATGAAGCCGAGGAAGGGCAACCCGAGCGTGGACGCTCCGAAGGCGTGGATCGAGTCGAGGATCCCCGAGCGCACCAGGAAGGTGCCCAGCACGGCGAGGATTCCGGTGGCGAGCACGAGCGTGACGTTCCAGACCTTCAGCATCCCGCGTTTCTCCTGCACCTGGATCGAGTGCAGGAAGGCGGTCGCCACGAGCCAGGGCATGAGCGAGGCGTTCTCGACCGGGTCCCAGCCCCAGTAGCCGCCCCAACCGAGCTCCGCATACGACCAGCGGGCGCCGAGCAGGATGCCGAAGCCGAGGCACAGCCAGGCGGCCAGTGCGAAGCGCCGCGTGGAGCGGATCCATTCGCTGTCCAGGCGCCGTGCCACGAGAGCCGCCACGGCGAACGCGAAGGGCACGGTGAAGAGCGTGTAGCCCGAGTAGAGGATCGGCGGGTGCACCATCATGCTGGGGTGTCGCAGCAGCGGGTTGAGCCCGAGGCCCTCGGGCGGCGCCGGATGCTGGAGGACGAACGGCTGCGCAAGGAACACGAGCAGGGACGTGAAGAAGGCCGCGAACGCGAGCAGGACGGCTTGCGCGTAGCCGGCCAGCTCCTGCAGGCGGTGCCGGGTCAGGAACAGCACGAGGCTCGACCAGAGCGACAGCAGCCACGCCCACAACAGGAGCGACCCCTCCTGCGCTGACCAGGCCGCGGCCGCGCGGTAGAAGGGGGGAGTGGTGGTGCTGGAGTGCTCGGCGACGATGCGGACGCTGAAGTCCGAGCGCAGGAATGCACCCTCCATGATCGCGAAGGCGAGCGTGAGCAGCGCGGCCAGCGCGTACACGGCGCGGCGCCCCGAAAGCGTCCAGCGCCGGCGCCCGGTCTTGGTCCCGTAGAGCGAAGCGCCTATTCCGTACAGCTCAACGAGAAGGGCCGCCACCAGCAGCGCGGATCCCAGCCTCACCATCTCAAGAGCCCCTGCTCGCGGTGAACTTGGAAGGGCACTTGGTGACGAGGGAATCGCGCTCGCCGACGAAGACCGCGCCCCGGCTGCGCACCCTCACGATCACCTCGCGGCCTTCGCGAAACGGGTCCGGGATCGCGCCGCGGTAGACGACGGGCACCGAGGCGTGCCCGTGCCGGTCACGGACCCGAAAGGCGAGCAGCCCGTGCGCGTGGCGCACGGACCCGGCGCTCACCTTGCCGGTGAGCTGGTACGAGCGGCCGGGCACGGCCTGCGCGGCGAGCTGGCTCGGCGTGCGCGCCGGGCTGGACGCGCTGAAGGTCGTGAACGTGAGCGCGGTGGCCAGCACCACGACCGCGCCGAGCGAGGCAACGAGTCGAACCCTGCGCTTGCGGCCGGGGTCCACGGCGTGCCTCACGGCGCCAGCGCCGGGCTGCCGGCGCTGGGCGCCGAGGCCGGCTTGGCGGCTGGCCGGCTCCGGCCACTTGCAAGCGTGAACCCGAAGAACATCAGCGCGATGCCCACGAGCTCACCGAGATACATGAACGAGTACTCGCCCGCGCGCGACATGCTCGTGGCGAGGGCGAGCACGAGCGCGCCCGTGCCGATCCACAAGCTCGCCCGTACGCGCTGGCGGCGCACGACTGAGTAGATCGCACCGCCTACCAGGGAGAGCGTCCCGAGCGAGTTGAGCGCGATCGCCCAGAGGAAGGCGTGCCCGCCGAGCGCGTGGTTTGCCGGCGGCCGCGTGCCGGGCGTCGCGGCCAGGGCGCCGGCGTCCACCGGGGCGACTAGCACGCTGACCGCCCCGGCCACTGTGGCCACCGCGAGGGCACCGGCCACGACGTCGCGCGCCCGTCGCGGAAGGTGCAGCCACGCTGCGCCGGCGCCGAGGTAGCCGACCGCGAGCACCCCGCCCGCCAGGTAGTAGGTGCGGAACAGCCCGGTGCTCCAGCCGGATCCCTGGGCGACCGCCTCGCAGGCCGCAGCCACCGCGAACAGGAGGAAGCCGCTGCCCCAGAGCAGCTTCTCGCCGGCGGGCCTGCGGCGATACGAGCGCATCAGCATGCCGCTGAAGACCAGGGCCAGTAGCGCGGCTGCGAGGGGCAGCAGCGCTTCGGCCACCACGGGGGTAAAGCGAGGTGCGTCCGCGCCGATCGGAGTGACGGGCTCGCCTGGACCCACGACCGTCACGTAGACGAAGTCCCGGCCGCCGAACATGCCCTCGTGGGAGGCGACAAACAGGTAGCGCCCGTCCTTCAGGGCGGCTGACGGCGCGAGCACGAGCGACGTCGCCGCCCGCTCTCGCACTGCCAGAGGCACGCGCCCGCCGTGGCTTAAGTCGAACAGGCGGTAGGCGTCCGGCGCGTCGACCGCGGCGGCGCGAACGCGCAACGCGTGGACCTGGCCGGCGTGCACGCGAAGGGCGTCGCGCGGATAGGGGTTCTGCGGGTCCTGCCAGGCGTAGAGCTTCACGTGGCCCCGTGACGTGTCGAGGAACGGGCCGGTTATGTCCTTGGCGAAGCGTGTCTCGTAGGCGTACCTGAACGACCGGCTCCCGAGGCCCGTGACCGCGGGCACGAACGGGAGCGAGACGAGCACGAGCGCGATCACGCCAACCGCAACACTGATCCGCGCGCGGCCAGCCGGCAGCCGCCGGGGACGGCGGCCCGGCAGCGGGCCCTCGAGCCGGACGAGACGGCGGCGGTTCGCCCGGTACAGCAGGACTGCGGAGACGAGCGTGCTCGCGGGCAGCCATGCGAACTCCACCCGCCAGCCGATGGCTCGGAGCGGCCCCTGCCCGAAGGGCGAGAAAGCCAAGGGGATCACCGCCCACGCGAGGGCCGGGCCGACGATGAGGAGGATCGTGGCCGCGAACGGAAAGCCGGCGAAGAGCCAGCCGACGCCGGGGAAGCCGAGCAGGCCCATCGGCACCTCGTAGCCGACGAGCGCGGCCGGTTTGAGGTGGCGAGCCCGCCGCGGTATCGCCCCGGTGTATACGGCCGGGGCCTGCTTCAGGAGCCGGCGACCCTGCTCGCGGTAGCCCGACGTCATTCTCCAGGCCGCCGAGGCGTAGGCCGCGAAGCCGGCGAGCACCGCGACGGCCGCGGGCACCAGCACCAGGGCCTGCCACGGCTCGAGCGAGCTCACCGCGGCACCGAAGCTGCGCCCATCCGCGACGTCCCGGGCCTCGACCGCCGCGAAGGCGATGCCCGCGACGTAGTAGACCGCCATCCCCCCGGCGATCGCCCGCGGGGCGAAGCGCACCCGGCGGTCCATCTTCTCGTGCCTGGGCAGGAGGGCCAACGCCAGGCCGATCAGGATCACCATCAACCCGCCGAGCATGTTCAGCTGGGCGTGCAGGTTCACGATCACGTCGCCCGCGTCTCCGCTGCGATCGAGCAGCTCGTTGACCGCCGGGAACGCCTGGACCGGACCCTGGAGAGTGCCCACGGCCAGGGCCGCGCATCCGGCCAGCACGAACGGGCGCACCGGGCTCTTCGAGCGCAGGAAGGCGCGCGCGATCACGTACAGCAGCAGCCAGAAGCCGGCGAGCATCGCCAGCCCGGCCGTCATGAGCAGGTAGGGGTGGAGCGGGGTGGCGTCCTCGGCCTGGGCCGGCGTCAGCCCCTTTCCAACCACCAGCCCGCCCTCGTGGAGCCCCAGGTAGAGGGCGACGGCGTAGAACATCAGCGAGCCGCCGAGCAGCAGCCAGAAGCAGCGGTTGGCCAGGCGGCGTGACGGCGGTGTCCCGCCCAGGCGCGGCACGAGGTAGAGCAGCCCGCCCGCCACCAGCATGGTCAGGCCGGTGACGAGGTTGATGTGCGCGTGGCTGATCGGATCGATCCACTCGCCCGCGTGGCCGGCCCGGTAGAGCCAGTCGGCGTTCGCCGGCTGCACCTGGATCACGCCCTGAACGGTGCCCACGGTCAGACCCGCCGCGCCCGCGGCGAGGAACTTCCAGAGGTGGCCGTCGGGCTTCGGGACGCGCACCAGCCGGGCCTGGAAGACGGTGAGGAAGACATTCGCGGCGAAGCACCAGTAGCCGAGGCCCATCACCCCTGCGCCCATCCCCACAGGGACGCGATACCAGTTGCCCATGTGCGCTTTGGCGGCCTGGTAGCCCCAGCCATGGGCGACGAGCCGGCCCATGGCGATCCCGTTTCCCACTAGCGCGACGTAGAAGAGGAACAGGCCGACTGCGGTGAACCAGAAGGCCGCCTGGGCCAGCCCGTTGCTAGCCAGCGGGCGGCGGACGATCCGCGGCAGCGCGTACCAGCAGATCCCCGTGGAGATCAGCGTGCCGCCGCCGACGATCATCAGGTGGGTGTTCGACAGGTCGCGGACGAGGTGGCCCGCGTACCCGGCGCGGGCTAGCCAGTCGGCCGCCCACGGGACGTTCTTGGCCACCATGTGCAGGCCGCCGAGCACCAGGAAGGCTCCACCGGCCAGGAAGTACTTCGGAAGCTTGCGGTCGTGGGCCCCGAGCTCCGCCTCGGCGTAGGGCTCGCGGCGGACCGGCGGAGCGCGTCCCGGCAGCACCTTGAACAACACCGCCACCACCACGGCGAGGTCGGCCAGGAGGGCCAGGAAGGTCAGCGTGCTGAGGTGCTGGACGTACACCTCAGGCGCTCAACGCAGGCCGGGCTCGACCGCGAAGATCGTGAGCATGATGGCCAGGTAGATCAGGATCATCACGGCGAGAATCACCCACGCCTTCACGACAGCCCGGCGCGAGTGGCGGGCGGGCGCGCCGATGTCGCGGTAGCCGTAGAGCGGGCGTCCCGGGCGCAGTCTGCGGCGCCGCCGTCGCTCGGCCATCAGAACACCTTCTCCATCACGAGGCTGCGCTCGAGCTCGATGTCGCCACCCACGTCGGCGAGCAGCCGCTCGAAGGTGTAGCCCCGCTCCAGGAACACCTCGAGCTGGACCATCGTGTCCCACGTCGTGTAGCAGTGGACGCGCACCCGCTCGTCCGGCTCGGCGTGGAAGAAGACGTCGAAGCGCTGGCAGCCTGGGTACTCCTGGACGTGCGCCTTGAGCGCTTGGAGCGAGGCGTAGAGCGCCTCCCATTCTGCGAAGGCCACCGACACCTCGCTGCAGGTCGAGTAGACAACGAATGGGAGTGCAGCGGCCATCAGAACTTCTGTCCCGAGATCAGGTGTCCGACCACCATCACACCTCCGAACACGACAACGACCGCGGTGAGCACCAGGAAATAGGTCGTGGCCGGCCCGGCGGCTTCGGTCGTGTAGCCCGCCCAGCTATCGAGCGGGCTGATCCCCGGGATCTGCCGCGTCGAGCGGTACTGGCGTACCCAGAGGATGAGGATCACGCTCAGCACGACCACGAAGCCCCACATCCAGGCCAGCGAGGTCCAATCGACGTGCCACGTGGCGTCCCGGCCGTGCGGCACGAGCTCCTTCGACTGGAGGTAGTGGTAGTACTGCTGCGCCTTCTGCGGCGAGTCACCGCGCGGCATGGACATGGTCCCATTCCTCCTCGTCGCTGGCCCAATCCGGGCTGTAGTAGTCCTCCTCCTCGATAAGCAGTGGAATCCGCGCGGCCTGCTCGAGATTGTGGAAGTGGCCTGTCTTCCAGGCCAGTAGGAACGCCGCAAAGGCGAGGCCCGCGAACAGGAAGAAGGCCTCGAGCATCCAGTCGGCCATGATCCAGTTCGAGCTCCTCGTCTCCGGCTGGTCGTGGCCGAACGCGAGCGCGGGCACGACGACCAGCGCCGCGAGCGCGATGGCGGCCGCTGGAACGACGACGCGCCTCACTGCTGCCCCGGCACGGTCGGGGGGATGGCCTTCTGTGAGAGCGCTGGGAGCTTGTCGCCGCGCCGCCTGGCCTCGGCCCAGGCCGTGTTCAGCATCTGGTCGTAGAGGCTCCGGATGCCCGCCGCGGCGTCCTTGAGGGCGAGCTTCGTCCCCAGGCCCTTCACGACGATCTTGTCGGCCGGGCTGAGGCCGGGGAAGACGCGGCTCGCCTCCTCCATGAACGGATCGGAGCTCTGCTTCTTCGCGAACGCGATGTTGTTGGCGGGCTTCTGCCTCGACTTCAGCCACGCGAGCAGCTCCTTCGACGGCGACCAGGGGATGTAGTCCTTGGGCTCGGGGATCACGCCCTTGCGCAGGGTGTGGTTTGGGATCGTCTTCACGAACAGCACCACCCGCCAGATGTCGTCCACCGAGAGCCGCTCGCCGAAGTTCTCCATACCCGTGCCGGTCCAGCCGCGGAGGATGCGGTAGTAGAAATCCCCCGGGCCCGTGTCGCCGCCGCAGCACGCGTCGTCCTTGTCGGTGAAGTCGGCCGGAGGGGGCGAGAGGAACCGTGCTCCCGGGCCCTTGCCGTCGCCGCTCGTGCCGTGGCATCCGACGCAGCGCTGGAGGAAGATCTCCTTGCCGCGCAGGAGGTTGCCCTCGGTGACCGGCAGCGGATCGCCCGAGAGCCAGTAGCTACGGTCGATCTGCGAGAGGTTGGGCGCCTCCGCGAGCTGGTTGGGCGGCGGCTTTACCTCCTTCTGGGGGACGATCGGCTTGTGCGCGCCTTTGAAGCCCCGGTACGGCGTTGGGAAGCCCTGGACGGTGAGCACCACCCGCTTGGCGTAGAGCTGACCGGCGTAGCGCAGCAGACCGGACTTGCCGGAGCGCTGTTCGACGAAGGAGGTGAGCTGGTCGACCTGTTGGTTCGAGAAGAGCGACTTCATCGGCGGCATCAGCGACATCGGGTCGACGTAGCGCGGGTCGTAGAAGTGGGCGAGCTGCCAGTCGTCGGGGTGCCAGCCCGACTCCTGCGAGAGGTCGGGGCCGGTCCGCTCGGTCCCCAGGATGTTCGGCGATTGGTCGCTGCCGTAGTAGTCGCCGGGCTGGGAGACCTTCGGGTAGAGGAAGTAGAGCGCTTCGCGCACGTCCTGTGGCCGCGAGTAGCCGGAATGGCAGACGAAGCAGTTGTTGCTGGCGAACAGGTGGCGGCCCTTCGTCGCCTGCGTGCTCAGCGGGGCCCAGTCTGCCGACGCCGGCGGGTCGAAGGTGTGCACCGGCAGCCAGACCACCACGAATACGACGAACAGGAAGACGAGCAGCCCGCCCAGCCCGGCGATCCAGGGCGTGATCAGCATCTTCTCCGGCGGATGCCTCGCCCAGCCCCGCGGCGGCCGCTGC
This sequence comes from Solirubrobacterales bacterium, assembly GCA_038215095.1. Lineage (GTDB taxonomy): Bacteria > Actinomycetota > Thermoleophilia > Solirubrobacterales > Thermoleophilaceae > DATACN01. The sequence goes on from JBBQRG010000063.1 coordinate 11,103, forward strand.
TCGAGATCGTTGGGTTCCTGCTCGGCCATCGCCTAGCCCGCGACCGGCGGAGCAACGGCCTCGGCGACCTTGAGCGTCTCCTGGCGCCGCCGCTCGACGGTGTTCGTGAACATCGTCATGCCGATGTTCACGATCTGGACGATTCCCGAGATCACGATCATCGCACCGAAGATCCCCCGCGCGATGTAGTAAGGGTGGAGCTGGTCGAGCACGTTCACCTCGGGGATGCCGTCCTGCCAGCTGAAGCCCTGCTGGAAGCCGGCCAAAGTCAGGACGCTGAAGAAGCCGGTGAAGCCCACGGTCACGAGCCAGTACTGCCATTCGGTGAAGCTCCGGCTCCAAAGGGGGCGCGCGTATATCTGAGCGACGATGTAGTCGATCACCCCCATGCCCAGGATCGTGAAGGCACCCAGCAGCGCCAGGTGCGCATGGGCGACGACGAAGTTGGTGAAGTGCTGCAGCTTGTTGAAGGGCTGCAGCGCCTCGAACGCTCCCTGGACGTTGACCAGGAAGTAGAAGAAAAAGGCCGTCATGGTGAAGCGCATGGTCAAGTTCGTGAAGAACTTGTCCCAGTTGCCTTTCATCGTCCCGAGGATGTTTATGGTGAACGCGAACACCGGGATCAGGAGCGCCCACGACGAGATCTCGGCGATCGTCTTGAGCCACGCCGGCGTGGGGGACTGCAGGATGTGGTGGTCGCCGACACCGGTGTAGAGGAAGGCCATCCCCCAGAAGCTGACCAGCGACAGCGTGTAGCTGTACAGCGGCGTGTTGGTTATCCGCGGGACGATGTAATACGCCAGGGCGATCAACATCGGCGTCAGCCACAGGCCGAAGAGGTTGTGCGCGTACCACCAGTTGAGGATCGCGTCGTCGAGGCTGTTGGAAAGCGCCCCCGACGGCGCGCCCATGATGTGGCCGGGATGCCAGATGACATTGCCGATGGCGTAGTCGACCGCCAGCCAGATCGGGCTGGCGATGAAGAACCAGACGGACACGTAGATCGGCTTGATCGTGCGGATCGCGACGGTGGCGAGAATGTTCACGACGTTCGCCAGCCAGATCACGAGTAGCGCGATGTCGATCGGCCATATGAACTCCGCGTACTCGCGGCCCTGGCTGTGCCCGGTCAGCAGGCCCAGCACGCCCAGCGCGAACATCCCGTTCCACGCCCACGCGGTCCACACGCCGAGCCGCTCGCTCCACATGCCGCGGGTCCCGCACAGGCGCGGCAGCATGTAGAAGAGCGCGCCGAAGTACATCATCGTCAGCCACGCCAGGATCACCCCGTTCACGTGGGACGGCCGCACCCGGCTGAAGGACAGGAACGAGACGTTTCCGAACGCCTCCGGAGTCACGAACTGGGTCGCCAGAACGAGGCCCATGAGATCCACGACCGTCAGCCAGAGGACTGATGCCAGGAGCCAGTGCCGCGCCGCGCGGTCGGGATAGGGCTTCGGGGCAGCCCCCGGCGGTCCCTTCTCCATCGGAGCCGGCGCCTCGAGCACGGCTGCGCTGGGGGATGCGGTTCTCTTTTCCACAATGAGCTCCTGGCGCAACGCTAAGTCAGCACGACCGCCCCGACGAGCGAGATGACAACAACGTCATTTGCTTGTCATTCGTGGGTCATCTGCCGTAGTCTCGGCGCGACCGGCATGCGAGTTTTGGTGATCGAGGATGAGCCTCGGATCCTGTCTTTTGTTTCGCGGGCGCTGGAGGCAGAAGGGTTCGCCGTCCATGGGGTGGGCGACGGCGTAAGCGGGCTGGCACGCGCGTCCGGTGATCGCTACGACCTCGTCATCCTGGACCTCCTCCTGCCTCGAGTTGATGGCCTGACCGTGCTGCGGGAGCTCGGCCGCCGCTGCCCCGGGCTGCCGGTCGTGATCGTCTCCGCCCGGACGGATCTACGCACCAAGCTGCGGGGCTTCGAGCTCGGCGCGAGCGACTACCTAGCCAAGCCGTTCGCGTTCGACGAGCTGCTCGCGCGCATCCGGGTTCAGCTGCGGGCACGTCCGTCCGAAGCCGTCACGACCGTGGCGGCGGGCGACATCGTCCTTGACGTGGCCAGGCGCCAGGTGCGGATAGGGTCGCGGGACATCGACCTGTCTGACCGGGAGTTCCGCCTGCTCCATCACCTCCTCGAGCACGCGGGCGAGGTGGTGAGCCGCGAGAGCATCCTCTCGGCGGTATGGGGCTATTACTTCGATCCACGCTCGAACGTCGTGGACGTCTGCGTCCGCCGGCTGCGAAACAAGCTCGGTGCGGAGGCGCCGATCGAGACCGTCCGCCATGCTGGATATCGCATCGCTGCGGCGTAACGCGCTGGAGATCGCGTGGGTCCTGTTCGTCGGGGTCAATCTCGTTGCCATGGAGCTATGGCCGCGCTGGGAGACCATCCCGTTCCATCTGATCTGGACCAGCTTGACCCTGCTCTACGGCGTGCGCGTGTGGCGCCTTGGACGGACGTACCTCGTCTTGCTCTGGTTCGGCGTCGTGAGCGGAGCCAGCATCCTGTCGGACGCCTTCAACGGCACCCAGCAATGGGGCGAGCTGTTCGAGGTTCCGCTGATGTCGTCCATGTTCCTGGCGATGGTCTGGCACGCGCGCAGGCGCCAGGCCGCGATTCAGGCCACCGCTCGGGAGTCGGAGGAGAAGGCGGCGCTTCTTGAGCGCCAGGAGCGGTTCCTCCACGACGTCTCCCACGAGCTGCGCACCCCCATCGCCATCGCGCGCGGCCATCTCGAGCTCCTCCAACGCGCCGAGGGCGTGGGTCGCTCTGAGCTCTCGGTCGCGGTCGACGAGCTGGGCCGAGTCCAGCGCATAGTCGAGGGCCTTCTGATGCTCGCGAAGGCGGGTCGGCCTACCTCCGCCGATTCCGTTTGCGAGCTTGATCTGCAGCGTTTCCTCGAGGATGTGGTCATGCGCTGGTCGGACGTCACTCCGCGCGTGTGGCGTGTGGGCGAACTCGCGGCCGGCACGCTCACCGCGGACCCCGACGCGCTACGCGTCGCACTCGACGCGCTGGTCGAGAATGCCGTGAAGCACACCCGCCCGCCGGACGTGATCGAGGTCAGAAGCCACGCCCACAATGGCCACGTGGCGATCGACGTCGCTGACGAAGGGTGTGGGGTCCCCGCTGGGGTGCGGGGGGAGATCTTCCAGCGCTTCGCCCACGCGGACTCGGCCGTCGGGGCGGCCGACAGAGGGCTCGGGCTCGGACTTGCCATCGTCGACGCGATCGCCAAGGCACACGGCGGCCGTTGCAGCTTGCGTGCCACCGGGGAGGGATCGACCTTCACTTTGGACCTACCGAATTTCGTCGCCGTCGTCGACGAGCCGGGGCCCGACGTCGAGCCGCACGCGCCGGCCCTCATCGAGGGATGACGGCGCAGGGGAAAGCGCCGTGCTTGCTGGCGTTGGGCGTCTCGCATCGCACCGCCACGCTGGCGCTGCTCGAGCAGCTGTCTCTCGATCCGGGCGGGGCCGTACTGGTCCTGCGGAGGTTGGGGAGCGACGCCGCGATTCAGGAGGCGGCCGTGCTCTCGACCTGCAATCGCACGGAGATCTACCTCGTCGGCTCGGACATCCAGCGAGCGGAGAGGGGTGCGAAGGCGGCACTCTCATCATCCGCCGGGACCGCGGGTCCCGCCCTGCCGGACGCGCTGCGCTCATACACCGGGGTCGGGGCGGCACGTCACCTCTTCCGGGTCACTGCGGGGCTCGAGTCGATGGTGGTCGGCGAGACCGAGATCCAGGGCCAGGTGAAGCGCGCCTACGATCTCGCCCTGGCCGAGCGCGCTACCGGGCCGATCATCAACCGGCTCTTTCGGAGCGCACTGGAGGCCGGCAAGCGGGCTCGCAGCCAAGCCGGGGGCGTCGTTCCGTCGCTCGCTTCGCTGGGAGTTGACCTGGCCCTCCGAAGGCTCGGCACGCTGGGGGGGTCACGGGTGCTTGTCATCGGGGCCGGCCAGAACGCGGAAGCCACCGCAAGGGCGCTCGCGCTACACCGGGTCCGGCCGGTGTTCGTCGCGAGCAGGCGCTACGGAAGTGCCGTCGGCCTCGCCAGGCGCTTCGGTGGCCGGGCGGTTGACTTCCAAAGTCTCGGAGCCGAGTTGGCGGCCGCGGATCTCGCGTTCAGCTGTACCGCGTCGCGTGAGCCGATCGTCGCACGACGCCAGCTCGCTGAGCTAATGGCGCTGCGGCCAGGTCGTGACCTGCTCCTGGTCGACTCAGCGGTTCCGCGCGACATCGATCCGGCGGTTCGCGATCTCGCGGGGGTCGAGCTCTACGACATCGACGACATCAGGCGACAGTCCGGGGCCGACCGGTACGTCGACTCTCCGGCTACGACCCGGGCGGCGGCGCTCGTCGAACAGGAGGGCCGCCGCTTTCAGGAGTGGCTCACGAGCCTCGATGTCGTCCCTGCCATATCGGCCTTGAGGGCACACGGCGAGGCGGCGGTCAAGCAGGCACTGACCGAGAACGAGTTGCGCTGGGAAGCGCTGTCCCCGCGCGATCGCGAGCGCGTCGAGCTGGTGGCCCGCACAGTCGCCGGTCGCCTGCTGCACGCGCCCACGATGACCCTCAGGGAGGCCGCCGGGAGCCACGCGGCCGAGAATTACGTTCGCGTCGTAAACGACCTGCTCGGCGCCGGGCGCCCCGCGCGTGCGGCCTCGGCCCAGCGGATTTCGGCAGGAGGACGCTAGCGCCCGCGATCGACGCGTACGAGGCGGCCGAGCAGTCCGCGCCGCTCCCAAACCGCCTCATCCATGGCGCGGCCCGCTAGCAGCATGTTCCAGGGCAGATCGACGCTGGCCTGCGTGTCCATCGCCAGAAGCGTGCGTTCGTCGAGCTCACGTCCCAGGTACCGACCGATGTCCCGTTGGTGGAGGTGCATGTATCTCTCGCTTCCCTACTCGTGGTTGACCCTCCTGATGAAAGCTGGGCTACCTGGGACAGATGTGTGAGGCGCTCAAGAGGTTCCTGGGTGACCGAACGGCCCGGCCCTAGCGAGCCCGCACCGGCGTGAGCTCGCTCGAGGTGACCCCGCGGGCGACCCCCGGCACAGGGTTCTATTCAGGGTTCCAATCTGAGCGAAAGCCAGAGCAATCCCAGCCGCTCTCAAACCCAGTAGGAGTGCGCGATCGAGGACCGCTTCTACGTCGAGGTCGGCCACCAGGGTCCTGCCTACGTCGAGGAGCCGGCGAAGGCGCTGGTCTTCGAGCTGAGCCTCGGTCACTGCTGATGATCGACAGGCTTACTTCATACCCTACTGGGGTATAGTAGGCCCCGGCTGATGAGCGAGGTTCTAAGCAAACTTGGAGACGGGCTCTGGAACGCCTTTCTGATGGCATGGCAGGTCTGGTGGGCGCTCGTGTTCGGGTTCCTGATCTCAGCAATCGTCCAGTCGTGGGTGCCGCGGGAGCGCATCGAGAGCGCTCTTTCTGGCGAGGGGCTCAAGCCGATCGCGAGGGCCACCGGTCTTGGAGCAGCGTCTTCGTCCTGCTCGTATGCGGCGATCGCGATCGCCAAGTCGTTATTCCAGAAGGGCGCCTCGGCGGCGTCGGCGCTGGCCTTCCAGTTTGCCTCCACGAATCTCGTCTGGGAGCTCGGCCTTGTCCTGTGGATCCTGATCGGCTGGCAGTTCACGCTGGCCGAGTTCGTCGGCGGCATCCTGATGATCGGGTTGATGTGGGGATTGCTCCGGCTCTTCGTCAGCCGCGAAGCCGAAGAACGCGCGCGCGAACACGCCCAAGCGGCCGACACCGGGCACCAGCACCACATGGCGGGGGAGCAGCTTCCCTCGTTGCGTGAGCGTCTGACGTCTGCGTCGTCCTGGTCCGACGTTGCTCACAACTTCCGCGGCGACTGGCAGATGCTGTGGAAGGAGATCACGCTCGGTTTCCTGTTGGCCGGCTTCATCGCCCTGCTCGGCGACGACTTCTTCAATGGCCTCTTCCTGACCGGCTCCCCCGCCGCGGTCCAGGTGCTCTGGGGTGCCTTGATCGGGCCGGTGATCGCGGTGCTCAGCTTCGTCTGCTCGGTCGGGAACGTGCCGCTTGCCGCCGTCTTGTGGTCCGGCGGGATCAGCTTCGCCGGCGTGATGGCGTTCATCTTCGCCGACCTGATCGTGCTGCCGATCGTGGTCGCCTACCGCAAGTACTACGGCTGGGGGTTCGCGCTGCGAATCACGGCCTTGATGTTCGCCACGATGGTCGTGGCGGCGCTGATCATCGACCTGCTCTTTGGAGGGCTCGGCTTGATCCCGGACAGCCGGCCCACGACGAAGGATGTGTTTGGGACGATCGAGGTCGACTACAAGTTCGCCCTGAACGCGCTCGGGCTGGTGATCTTCGCGGGCCTGCTCGCGCTGACCTTCAGACGCGGAGCAACGGACCC
>JBBQRG010000064.1:0-16901 GCA_038215095.1 Solirubrobacterales bacterium
GGCTGCTTGGAACTCGCCTTCTGAGTCGATGATCTTCGCGCGCCGCTCGCGCTCGGCCTCTGCCTGGCGGGCCATCGCGCGCTGCATCCGCTCGGGGATCTCGACGTCCTTGATCTCGACCGTGGTGACCTTCACGCCCCAGGGCTCTGTCTGGTCGTCGATGATCTTCTGCAGGTCTTCGTTGAGGCGCTCGCGCTCGGACAGCAGCGAGTCGAGCTCGGCCTTGCCGAGCACCGAGCGCAACGTCGTCTGAGCGATCTGCGAGGTCGCCGTCAGCACGTTCTCGATCTCGACCACCGACTTGTTCGGGTCGACGATGTAGAAGTAGGTGACGGCGGTTACGCGCGCGGGGACGTTGTCGCGGGTGATGATCTCCTGCGCGGGGACCTCCATCGTGACCGTGCGCAGGCTCACCCGGACGAGCCTGTCGACCATCGGAATCAGCAGCACCACGCCCGGTCCGCGCTGGTCGACCAGGCGGCCGAGGCGGAACACGACGCCGCGCTCGTACTCGCGCAGAATGCGCACCGAGGACCCGGCGAGGAGGAAAGTGAGGAAGACGAGGACCGCTAGTGCGATCAGAACGGCGGTCATCGTCGGACGGTGAGGGTCATTCGAGCCCCCTTCCCTGAGCGCCGCGCCGGCCGGTCCGACCGGGGCGATTCCCATTGCAGTAATCGCAGTCTATCTTGGGGCCACGACCGCCGAGCGCAGGTTCCACACGGTTTCGATGGGCGCGTCGATCAGGGCCTGCCTGCGAGCGCTCGCCATGCGCCTATGTTCGCAGTGCCCAGTACGGTGCGCGCGCCGCTGCGCGGGCTGATCGTGATGGCGCGCCGGCGAGTGCGCTCGAGCTGCTCGGCGGGCTCGATCGTGAAGCGCCGCAGCGCCGCCTTCAGGGCGACCTTCATCTCGAGCATCGAGAAGCTCGCGCCCAGGCAGCGACGGCGGCCGCCGCCGAACGGGATCCACGTGTAGGTGCCGGGCTGGTTGTCGAGGAAACGCTCGGGGCGGAAGGCGAACGGGTCCTCGTAGACCTCCGCGTCGTGATGCACGAGCCAGGCGCTCGCGGCCAGGATCACGCCGGGCTCGTAGTCCCAGTCGCCGATCGTCACGGGCTTCTTCACCAGCCGAGGCTCCGCCTGGGGCAGCACGGGCCGGCGCCGCAGCGTCTCCTGGATCACGGCGGTGAGGTAGGCGTCGCCGTCGTCGGCGGCGAGCTCTGCCTGCAGCTCGGCCAGCACGCGCGGCTCGTGGGCGAGGAAGGTCCAGGCGAAGGCGAGCTCGGACGCCGTCGTCTCGTGCCCGGCCACCAGCGCGGTCATCAGCTCGTCGCGGATCTCCTCGCGGGCCATCTCGGAGCCGTCCTCGTGCGTGGCGTCGAGCAGCATCGAGAGGATGTCGTCGCCGCGCTCACCGGAGCGGCGCCGCTCGGCGATCTGCTCGTACACGAGCTCATCGGCCGCGGCCCGTGCGCGGGTCATGCGGGCATAGGGCCCGCGGCCGCCGAAGCTGTGCCACATCCTCTGGTTGAGCGAGGCCGGCGAGGTGCCGAACTCGAGGATCTCGGTCATCCGGTCGCGCAGCGCCTCCAGCCGCGAGCCGGCCTCCATGCCGAACACCGAGCGCAGGATGATGTCGAGCGTGAGCGCCTGGAAGCGGGGGTGCAGCTCGATCGGCGAGCCGACCGGCCACGAGGCCACCTCGCGCTCGGCGAGCTCCTCCATCAGCCCGGTCAGCGCGTTCATCTTGTCGCCGTGAAAGGCGGGCAGCATCAGCTTGCGCTGCTCGAGGTGGGGCTGCTCGTCGAGCAGGATCACGGAGTGGCGGCCCACGATCGGCTCGAGGATGCGCGCGCCCTCGCCGGGGTGCAGCACGTCGGGCGGGGCGGCGAAGATCTCCTTGAGCTGCTCCGGCTCGGACATCATCACGAAGGGCGGCTGGCCCGGGAGGCGGATCGTGAAGCGCTTGCCGTAGCGCGACCGGCAGCGCTCGATGAAGGCCGTGGGGCGGTTCCACCAGCCGACCCCCTGGAAGAAGCTCGGCATCCGCGGCCCTGGTGGCAGCGCCATGGGCCAGTACTACCCGAGTTCCCGCCCGCGCGAGCGTGACATCGGTCACATGCGGGCTCCGCTGGCTCGCCGCCTATCCTCCGGCGATGGTCCGCAGGCTCGCCGTCGCCCTCGCCGCCAGCGTCGCGCTCGCGCTTCCCGCGGCCGCTTACGCCAACCCGTTCCTGCCGCCGAGCGGCAAGGTCTTCTGGGGCGGCCAGGGCGGCTACACGCGCGGCAAGATCGCCGACTTCGCCGCGCAGTCGGACAAGCACGCCGCGGTCTTCAACTACTTCATCTCCTGGCGCGCGTCCGACTCGGACATGCACTGGCTCGGCTTCCGGCTCGACGATGCCATCGCGCAGAAGGCGCGTCCGCTCCTGTCGGTGAGTCCCAACGGCACCGGCCTCACGCCCAGGTCGATCGCGCAGGGCAAGGGGGATCGCTTCCTCGTGGGGCTGAACGGGCTGATCGCGGAGCGCAACACGGTGACCTACGTGCGCCCGATGTCGGAGATGAACAACGGCAACAACTCCTACTCGGCGTACGGGCTGAACGGCCGCTCGAGGGGAGCCGCCTACACCACCAGCCAGTTCAAGAAGGCCTGGCGCCGCACGGCGCTCATCCTCAGGGGCGGCGACGTGGCGGCGATCGACGCCAAGCTCAAGAAGCTCAAGCTGGCCAAGGTCAACGTGGGCGCGGCGACGCTGCCTAAGGCCCCGGTCGCCCTCGCCTGGGTCCCGCTCACCTTCGGCAACCCGGAGATCGCGAAGAACAACCCGAAGCACTTCTGGCCGGGCCGCGCGTACGTCGACTGGGTCGGCACGACCTGGTACTCGCCGTTCAAGGCCGTCAAGGCGATAGGTCGCTTCTACGGCTTCAAGACCTGGCGCCGCAAGCCGTTCATGTTCGCCGAGTGGGGTGTCTGGGGAGCCGAGGCTCCGGGCTTCGTGAAGACCTTCTTCGGCTTCCTGAAGTCGCACAAGCGGGTGCGGATGGCCGTCTACTACCAGTCGGCGAATCTGAAGCCGGCGTTCCGGCTCTCGGCCCACCCGCGCTCGCGCAAGGCGCTGCGCCGGGCCGTCCGCTGGAAGCGGCTCACCGGCGTGGCACCAGAGTTCGCCGGGCACTAGTGGCTTAGAGTCCCGGCATGCCCATTCGGGTGCTCGAGCGGCTTGACGCGGCCATGAACGCCCGCGACATCGAGGCGTTCATGGCCTGCTTCCACGAGGACTACGACAGCGAGCAGCCGAACCACCCCGACCGTGGCTTTCAGGGGTCTGGGCAGGTGCGGGCCAACTGGTCGGCGATCTTCGACGGCGTGCCCGACTTCAGCAGCCGCCTGGTTCGTGTCGCCGCCGTCGGCGAAACGGGCTGGAGCGAGTGGCACTGGCAGGGCACGCAGGCCGACGGGAGGCCGATGGAGATGGCCGGCGTGATCATCTGCGGCGTCCGCGATGAGCGGATCGCCTGGGCGCGCCTCTACATCGAACCGGTCGAGCAGGCCGGCGCGGGCATCGAAGCCGCAGTGCGCGAGATCTCAGGCGACTAAGGGGGGTGAGCCTCGGGGAGATCGCCCTGCTCGGCGGCGCCGGCTTCCTGGCCGGCGCGGTGAACGCCGTGGCCGGGGGCGGCTCGCTGATCTCGTTCCCGGCGCTGCTGGCGGTGGGCCAGCCGGCGGTCACGGCGAACGTGACGAATGCGGTTGCCGTCGTGCCGGGCTACCTGGGCGGCACGATCGGCTACCGCCGCGAGCTGCAGGGCCAGCGGCGGCGGGCGATCGGGCTGGCCGCCACGAGCATCGTCGGCGCGGTCTGCGGGGCGATTTTGCTGCTGGTGAGCTCGGAGAAGCTCTTCAAGGCGATCGTGCCGTTCCTCGTGCTCTTCTCAGCGGCGCTGCTGGCCGCGCAGCCCTTGATGTCGAAGCTCATGCGTGGGCCGAGCCAGGGTGGCGAGCACACCGTCCGCCTGCACGCGATGAACTTCGGCGCCGCCGTCTACGGCGGCTACTTCGGCGCGGGCCTCGGGATCATGCTGCTGGCCGTGCTCGGGCTGTCGATCGACGACGAGCTGCAGCGGCTCAACGCGCTGAAAGGCCTGCTCTCGCTGATGATCGGCCTGGTGGCGGCCGCCTACTTCGCGATCTTCGGCCCCGTGCAGTGGGACGCCGCCGCGGTCATGGCCGTCACGAGCCTGGGCGGCGGCCAGGCCGGCGTGGTGCTGGCCCGCCGCCTCGACGACCGCGTGCTGCGCTGGGTGGTGGTGGCCTTCGGCACCGCCGTCGGCATCGCGCTGTTCTTCAACTAGCCGGGGACAGGCACCGGCTTGCGCGAGCCGGTCGTGGCCAGCACGATGCCGCCGATCAGCACCGCCACTCCCGCCAGCTGGACGGCGGAGGGCTTCTCCGACAGCAGGATCACGCCGAGGATCACCGAGCCGACCGGCTGCAGGGTGAGCGTGATCGCCGTTAGCAGCGCGGGCAGGCGCGGCAGCGAGACCGAGATCAGCAGCCAGCCGAGCACCTGCGAGGTGAGAGCGAGGGTGACAAGCCAGGCCTGCGCCTCGAGGCCGGGCAGGAAGTCGATGTCGCCGACCGCGATGCCGGCGATCGCGGCTGCCACGGTGCTGCTGAGCGTGGCGTCGAAGAGCGGGCCGGCGGGGCGGCGGGCGTCGGCGCCCGCGCGGCGCAGCAGCAGGATGAAGACCGCGTAGGTCACGGCGGTGACCAGCCCGAAGACCGCGCCGAGCGCAGGGTCCTTGCCGTAGGCGCCGCTGCCGATCGCGCCGGAGATGAGCACCACCCCGAGCAGCACCACCGGCACGGCGAGCGCCCGGCGCCGGTCGGGCCGCTCGCCGAGGGCGAGCCAGGCGATCACGCCCACCAGCACCACCTGCACGTTCGCGAGCACGGTGGCCAGGCCGGCGCCGACCTGCCCGATCGAGTGGTGCCAGAAGGTCAGGTCCGCCGCGAAGAACACGCCGGCCACGAGGGCGATCTGGCGCTCGCGCGCGGGGCGCGGGCCGTAGCGCCGGCGCTCGCGGTAGGCGAGCAGCCCGAGCAGCGGCAGCGCGTACGCGCAGCGAAACACCGCGGCGGTCGACGGCGACACCTCCGCGAGCCGCACCAGGATCGCCGAGAAGGCGATCACCAGCGCGCCGGCGGCGGCGAACGCGAGCGGCCGCTGGTCCTGGAGCCCAGGCGACGCCATCCGGGCGAGGCTAGCGCCCAGGCGGCAGACTCCCGGAGCCATGGACCGCAACCAGCTCGCCTGGCCGCTCGTCGTCTTCTTCGGCGCCTCGATCCTGTTCACCGTGGTTCGCAAGGCGACCGAGGACCAGGGAGTCGCGGTCAGCGTCGGGCTGCAGGCGCTCGTGGGCCTGGCGCTCGTGGGCGCGATCGTGGTCTACATGCGCCGGCGCTAGTTGAGCTGCCTACACAGGTTGTGAACGGCTGAGGAGCCATCCGGGCCTCTTCCGAGGCTGTGGGTCTGCGAACTCACTCCTCGGAAGGAGACCCGGATGAACCCTCACCCTAGGTCCAAGCTCGGACCTGCTGGGCGCTTGGCGTTGACTGAGGCGATCGCGAATGGGCTGTCGCAGAAAGCGGCAGCTGCCGCTTTCTGCGTGGCGCCGGCGACCGCCCACCGCTGGTGGCATCGGCGGCTTGCGGCGAGCGAGCAGGAGCTCTGTTCGGGGGCCTGGCTGTTTGATCGCTCGAGTCGGCCCAGGCGCAGCCCGCGGTTGCTTGACGGCCGGCTCCAGCAGCGCATTTGCGAGTGCCGGCGTCGGACCGGTTGGGGGCCGCGGCTGGTCGCGGGCGCGACTGGCCAGGCGCACTCGACGGTCTGGAAGGTGCTTGCCCGGCACGGCATCTCGCGCCCGCCGCGCGTCCCCAAGGAGCCCGCCAACCGCTACGAGTGGCCCTGCCCGGGCGACCTGCTGCACATGGATGTTTGCCGCTACTGGCGCTTTGAGCGTCCCGGTCACGCGGTCACCGGCGACCGCTCCCAGCGCTCGCGCAACTGGATGGACCCAGGCACCCGCGTCGGCGCCGACTTCGCCCACGCGATCGTCGACGACCACTCTCGGCTCGCCTATGTCGAGTTGCATCCAGACGAGAAAGCGGCGACCGTCACCGGGTTCGTCGAACGCGCGCTCGACTTCTTCGAAGGCCACGGCATCACCGCCCGCCGGTTGATGACCGACAACGCCTTCACCTACGTTCGCAACCGCTCGCTGCGCGAGCTGCTCGAGGCCCGACAGATCAAGCACCTGCGCACCCAGGCCTACCGGCCGCGCACCAACGGCAAGGTCGAGCGCTTCCACCAAACCATGGCCCGCGAATGGGCCTACGGCATGGCCTACCGCTCACACCGCCACCGCAACAGAGCCCTGCCACACTGGATCGAGCACTACAACCAACGCAGACCACACAGCTCGATCGGAGGCCTACCGCCGATCAGCCGCGTTCACAACCTCCATGGGCAGGACAGCTAGTCTGCGCCGCCGGTAGTCCCCAACCGGAGGTAGCAATGTCCCGATCCAGCTTCAGACGTACCCTCGCGGCCGCCGCGGTGGCCGCCTGCGCCGTCCCCGCCGCGGCCAGCGCCCAGCAGGGGCCGCCGCCTCCGCCGACCGCCACCAGCGGCCACCCGGTGAAGACGCTCGCCCAGGGCGTTCCGACGCCGATCATGTTCGCCTTCGGCGCCAAGAGCGTGTTCGTCGCAGCGGGCGGCGCGGAGGACGGCACCGCCAAGGGCGGGATCTTCCTGGTCCACAAGGGCCAGGCCACGCGCGTGCCCGGAACCGTTCAGGCTCCCGTGTACGGGCTCGCCTGGCGAAAGGGCGCGCTGTACGCGAGCTCCGGCGCCAAGCTGATCCGCTACACGAAGTGGAACGGCGCGAAGTTCAAGCGCTCCAAGGTGCTGTTCAACGGCGGGAAGAGCTTCCCGGGCTTCAACGGCATCGCCTTCAGCTCGGCCGGCAGGCTCTTCGCGGGCGTGTCGTTCAGCGGCGACCAGTACGACGCCGCCCAGGACCCGGCTCCGTTCGCGCAGTCGGTGGTCCGCTTCGTGCGGAACAGGAAGAAGCACAAGCTGGTGCTGAAGACCGTCTCGCGCGGCATCCGCCAGCCGTGGAAGCTCGAGTTCGTCGGCAAGGACACGGAGCCGTTCGTGACCGACCTGGCGCAGGACAGCCTGCCCGAGCCGGCGCCGCCGGACCAGATCATCCACGCTCGCCAGGGCAAGAACTACGGCTTCCCGACCTGCACCCGCCTGCCGGGCAGCTCGTGCAGCCAGTTCGCCAGCCCGTTCCGGCTGCTCCCGGAGCACTCGTCGCCGATGGGGATCGACTCGATCGGCACGAAGCTCTACGTGGCCCTGTTCGGTGGCCTCCCCAACGACGGGCCCGAGGTGGTCTCGCTGTCCTCGAAGAAGGGCAACAACGCCGCCCCGAAGCCGGTGCTGAAGGGCTATGTGGCCCCGGTGCTGGCGCTCGGCGCCCACAACGGCCGCCTCTACACGGGCGACCTGACCGGCGCGATCTACAGCGTCAAGCCGTGACCTGAAGCCGACGGCCCCGCCGCCTCGAGCGCGGCGGGGCCGCTTCGGCATCCATAAGGTTGCGCGGGTGAGCAGGGGCCCGGCGATCGCCGGAACGGTGGCGGCCGGCTTCGAGCCGGTGCGCGAGGAGTTCGAGCGCAACTGGGCCGAGCGCCGCGAGCTGGGCGGCGCGATCGCCGCCTACGTCGGAGGCGAGAAGGTCGTGGACCTCTGGGGCGGCGTGCGCGACGCGCGCGACGACTCGCCCTGGGAGGAGGACACGCTCGTGCTCGTGTACTCCACGTCGAAGGGGCTCGCCGCGATCGCGCTGGCGCTGATGCACTCGCGCGGGCTGCTCGACTACGAGGAGCGGGTTTCCGAGTACTGGCCCCGGTTCGCGCAGAAGCGCAAGGAGTCGGTCACCGTCCGCCAGCTGCTGGGCCACGAGGCCGGCCTGCCGGTGATCGACGAGAAGCTCGACACCGACCTGCTCGCCGACTTCGACCGCCTCGCCGACGTGATCGCGCGCCAGAAGCCGCGCTGGAAGCCGGGCACCCGCCACGGCTACCACGGCATCTCGCTCGGCTGGTACATGGGCGAGCTGATGCGCCGGGTGGATCCCGACGGCCGCACGCTCGGCCGCGTGTTCGCCGAGGACGTGGCCGCGCCGCTAGGGCTCGAGCTCCACTTCGGCGTGCCGCCGAGCGTAGAGAAGCGGCGCATCGCGCGCATCGAGCGAGCCAACCCGCTGAAGGCGCTGTCGGGCGCGCGCGACCTGCCGCCGCGCATGGCGCTGGCGATGGCGAACCCCGCCTCGATCAGCTTCAAGACCTTCGCCAACCCGCGGATGTGGTCGCCGGCGGAGCTCGACAGCTCGCGCTACCGCGCACTCGAGTTCCCGGCGGGCGGCGCGGTGGGCTCGGCGCGCTCGATCGCCCGGGCTTACGCGGCGGTGGCCGGCCCGAGGCCGGAGCTCGGCATCACGCCGGAGACGGTCGCCGAGCTGAGCCGCTTTCCGCAGCCGCCCACGCGCGGCTGGTTCGACCAGGTGCTGAAGGTGAACACCGCCTTCTCGCTCGGGTTCGCCCGCCCGCTTGGCCCCTTCCAGTTCGGCTCGAGCGACCGCGCCTTCGGCCACCCCGGCGCCGGCGGCTCGTTCGCCTTCGCCGACCCCGACCGTCACGTCTCGTTCGCCTACGTCACGAACCGCCTCGGCATGCACCTGAACGACGACCCGCGCGAGAAGTCGCTGCGCGACGCCGTGTACGGCTGCCTCTAGCGCAGCACGAAGTCGCCGATGCCGACCGCGCGCAGCGCCGGCTCGCCCTCGACCACCCGCACCGGCAGCTCGGCGCCGCCCAGCCAGCCGTCGATCCGCTCCCGCTCGCCCGCCACCTCGACCCAGCGGATGCCGCCCGCGTCGCCCTGGGCACCCGGATCGATGATGCCCAGGTCGCGCTCGATGAAGAACGGCAGGGACGGCTCCGCCATCGCCTCGCTCACGCCAGCCAGGCGCGCCGTCAGGCCCTGCCGGGCGATCGTCGCCAGCTCGAGCTCTAGCCGCGAGGCCACAGCCGCCACGTCCTCGACCGCCACCGCCCAGCCCATCAGCCCCTCGCCCGCCCGGATACGGGCGGTCACGGCCCGGCCTAGCTCCGACCCCGCAGCCTCCTCGGCGTCGGCCACCGCGAGCAGCTCGAGGTAGCCGCCGCCCAGCGGCATGACGCGGTTGTGCGTGCCCATCCCGTCGTGGCGGCCGCCGCCGGCCGCCTTCAGCCCGTACTCGGCCTCCACCCGCGCGGCCGCGTCGTCGAGGTCCCGGGTCGCGTAGATGACGTGGTCGATGCGCACCCGGGTAGAGCGTAAGTGGTAGACCATCGCCCGTGGCCACCTTCTGCCTCCTGCACGGGGCGTGGCATGACCCGTCCTGTTGGGATCTCGTGACGGAGCGACTGCGGGCGCAAGGCCACGACGTCAGGGCACCGGACCTGCCTCTGCACGATGCCGCCAGTGGCTACGCGGAGCGCGTTCGACCGGCGATCGAGTCCGTCGCAGACGTCGACGAGCCCGTGGTCGCCGTCGGCCACTCCCAGAGCTCCTCGCTCGGCCCGCTGGTCGCGGTCGCGCGACCAACCGCCCTCGTCGTCCACCTGTGTCCCAGGCTCGGCCCATTCGAGCCGCCGCCCGGCGGGCCACGCCCATTTCACGAGGACACCCCCATGCCCCAGATGCGGGAAGACGGCACGAGCGCCTGGGACCCCGACGCGGCGATCGAAGCGATGTACCCCCGGCTTCCGCCAGAGACCGCGCGAGCGCTCGCCGAGCGGCTGCGTCCGATGGCGATGCCGGGCGGCGAGTACCCGCTCTCCTCCCATCCGGACGTCCCGACCGCCCTGATCTACGCCGCTGAAGACGAGTTCTTCGACCCGGACTGGGAGCGCTTCATGGCGCGCGAGCTCCTGGGCATAGAGCCAATCGAGCTTCCCACCGGCCATTTCTGCATGGTCGAGGATCCCGACGGGCTCGCGGAAGTGCTCAACCGGCTGGCGCCGGTCTAGGCCGGCCCGTGCGGCGGCCAGGGAATCAGCGGCTTGCCGATCTCCCAATGGTGTCCGTAGGGGTCGGCGACCCGGCCGAGTAGCCAGCCGTGCTCCTCGCTGACGGGGTGGATCGCTGTGGCGCCGGCCGCCACGGCGCGCTCGAGCGCGGCCGCGGGATCCTCGACCACCAGCAGCAGCCGCGTCGTGGCTCCCCCGACCGACTCGGGGCTGAAGTTCCCGTGCGCCGGGGCCTCGTCCGAGACCCAAAAGGTCGCGTCGCCGACGGAGAGCTGCGCGACTACCGGCTCGTGCTCGTCGGTGCCGCCCACCCGGTAGTCCTCGACCGCCCCGAAGGCGGCCTTGTAGAAGTCGATCGCGGCGCGTCCGCGCTTGACCGCGAGCTGGGGGACGATGCTCACCATTCGCTCCAGTTTGCGGCATAGCCGTGGGGGAGGCCCTTCCGGGCGCGTCCGCCAGCGCCTAGTCTCCCTCTTGCCCACTCCGCAAATACCACAATATGTTGTGGTTGCGGGAGGATTGGGACACCAGATGGAGTAGAATCACCCTTGTGCGCTGTCCCTTCTGCTCCTTCGAATCGACCAAGGTCGTCGACTCACGCCTGACCGACCCCGGCGACTCGATCCGCCGCCGTCGCGAGTGCGCCGGCTGCGGCAACCGCTTCACGACGCACGAGCGTGCGGAGGAGCTGCCGATCGACGTGGTCAAGCGCGACGGCAGCACGCAGCGCTTCGACCGGCGCAAGCTGCTTCGCGGGCTCGTTCGGGCGGCCGGTGGCCGTCCGGTGGGAGGCGAGCAGCTCGAGCAGCTGGCCGACACGATCGCAGCTGAGATTCGCCGGGGTGGGCCCGAGGTAAAGGCGGAGCGGATCGGCGACCTCGCCGAGCGCGGCCTCGCCGGGCTCGACCCTGTGACCGCGATCCAATTCGCCTCCGTCTACCGCCGCCTGTCCGACCTCGACGAGCTCGAGGCGGCGGTCAAGAGACTGCGCGAAGAGCCCCTTCCGGGGGCCGACCAACTGCCCTTCGAGGGCGTTTCGGATCCGTCCGATCCCAGGAGCAACATCGCCTCCCCCCCAAACGTTTCGACGAGGAGAGAAGATGTCTGACCGCCTTAGCACCGCAAGCGAAGCAATCACCGCAACCGGTGCTGGGGTTTCCGTTCCGCGGCGATTCACGGAGCCGGGCACGCATCCCTTCGACGCGGTCGAGTGGGAAGTCCGCGACGCCGTGATCGGCGACCCGGCCAAGCCGGCCTTCGAGCAGCGCGGGGTCGAGTTCCCGAAGAGCTGGTCGCAGAACGCGACCAACATCGTCGCCCAGAAGTACTTCCGTGGCCGCATGGACACCCCGGAGCGGGAGTCGTCGGTCAGGCAGATGGTCGGCCGCGTCGCCGGCACGATCTCGCGCTGGGGGCGCGAGGGCGGCTACTTCGCCTCGCCGGACGACGCCCAGGCCTTCGAGGACGAGCTCACCCACATCCTGCTCAACCAGATGGCAGCCTTCAACTCGCCGGTCTGGTTCAACGTCGGCTTCGAGGAGAAGCCGCAGTGCTCGGCCTGCTTCATCCTGAGCGTCGAGGACACGATCGAGTCGATCCTCGACTGGAACACCAAGGAGGGCATGATCTTCCGGGGCGGCTCCGGCTCGGGCATCAACCTCTCGAAGGTCCGCTCCTCCAAGGAGCACCTCTCCAAGGGCGGCCTGGCCAGCGGTCCGGTCAGCTTCATGCGCGGCGCCGACGCCTGGGCCGGCACGATCAAGTCCGGCGGCAAGACCCGCCGCGCGGCCAAGATGGTCGTGCTCGACGTCGACCATCCCGACGTCCTCGACTTCATCTGGTGCAAGGCGCGCGAGGAGGAGAAGGCGGCCGCGCTGCGCGACGCCGGCTTCGACATGCGCCTCGACTCTGAGGCCTTCTCGTCGATCCAGTACCAGAACGCCAACAACTCGGTGCGCGTGTCCGACGAGTTCATGGACCGCGCCGAGCGCGGCGAGGACTGGGAGCTCACCGCCCGTGTGGACGGCTCGGCGATCGAGACGCATCCCGCGCGCGAGGTGCTCGAGCAGATCGCCGACGCCGCTTGGCGCTGCGCCGATCCGGGCGTCCAGTACGACACCACGATCAACGAGTGGCACACCTGCCCGAACTCCGGGCGGATCAACGCCTCGAACCCGTGCTCGGAGTACATGCACGTCGACGACTCGGCCTGCAACCTGGCGTCGATCAACCTGCTCAAGTTCCGCCGCGACGACGGCTCATTCGACGTCGACGGCTTCGAGCACGCGGTCGACGTGCTGATCCTCGCGCAGGAGATCGTCGTGTCGCCGTCGAGCTACCCGACCGAGCAGATCGGCCACAACGCGCGCGACTACCGCCAGCTCGGCCTGGGCTACGCCAACCTCGGCGCACTTCTGATGTCCAAGGGCCTGGCCTACGACTCCGACGCCGGCCGCGCCCTCTGCGGCGCCATCACCGCGCTGATGACCGGCCGCGCCTACCGCACCTCGGCCGAGGTGGCCGGCGCGATGGGCCCGTACAACCGCTACGCGGAGAACCGCGAGCCGCACAACCACGTGATGCGCAAGCACCGCGAGGCCTCATACGAGCTGCCCGACGACCTCACTACCGACAAGCCGCTCCTCGCGCGTGCGCGTCAGGCATGGGACGAGGCGGTCGAGGTCGGTGAGCGCAACGGCTACCGCAACGCCCAGGCCACGGTTCTCGCCCCCACCGGGACGATCTCGTTCCTGATGGACTGCGACACCACCGGCATCGAGCCCGACTTCTCGCTCGTCAAGTTCAAGGAGCTGGTCGGCGGCGGGCAGATGACGATCGTGAACCGCACGATCCCGGCGGCGCTGCGCGAGCTCGGCTACTCAGAGCCCGAGATCGAGCAGATCGAGGCCTACGTGGCCGAGAAGGCCACGATCATCGGCGCGCCCGGCCTGCGTGACGAGCACCTGCCGGTGTTCGACGTGGCGGTCGGCCAGCGCGCCATCTCGCACATGGGCCACATCAAGATGATGGCCGCCGCCCAGCCGTTCATCTCGGGCGCGATCTCGAAGACGGTGAACCTGCCGGAGACGGCGACGGTCGACGACGTCGCCGACGCCTACCTGCAGGGCTGGCGGCTCGGCCTCAAGGCGCTGGCCATCTACCGCGACGGCTCGAAGACCGCGCAGGCGCTGCGAACGGAGAACAAGGACAAGAAGGACGAGCCGACGGTCGTCGTGGCCGCCGAGCCCGAGCCGAAGCCGATGCGCCGCCGCATGCCCAAGGAGCGCCAGTCGCTCACGCACAAGTTCTCGATCGCCGGCCACGAGGGCTACATCACGGCGGGCATGTACGAGGACGGCTCGGTCGGGGAGATCTTCCTAACCGACATCGGCAAGGAGGGCTCGACCCTTCGCGGCATGATGAACGCCTTCGCGACCGGCATCTCGATCGCGCTCCAGTACGGCGTGCCGCTCGAGACGCTCGTGCGCAAGTACAGCTACATGCGCTTCGACCCGGAGGGCGTCACCGGCAACACGGAGATTCCCTTCGCCAAGTCGATGCCCGACTACATCATGCGCTGGCTCGGCTCACGCTTCTGCGACGTCGACCTCCAGGAGGAGCTGGGCATCCTGACCCCGGAGGTCAGGCAGCGGAAGATGGAGCAGGAGGCGCTGATGCGAGGCGACACGGCGGGCCCGGCGGTGACGTCGACCGGGAACGGCGGCGGCAACGGCGCCCCCGCCAACGGCGGGACGAACGGCGGCGGCAATACCCATGGGGGCACAGGCGGGGCGACGGCAAACCCGGGCCCCTCGGCCCCGAAGCCGCCCACGTCAGCGCTGACAGACGACCCCCCGGTAACCCCCGCGGCCCTAAAGGGCCTGGACCTGGGCCCGGCCTGCGGCCAGTGCGGAGGGATGATGCAGCGGACGGGCTCTTGCTACACCTGCTCGAGCTGCGGGAACAACACCGGCTGCGGGTAGGTAGGTAGTCACATGCGATCTGCCCTCGCGCCGGCGAGCAACCGCCTGCTCACGACGATGGCCGTCGTCCAAGCGAACGCGGATCAAGGTCGGGACTACATTGCCAACTTCGAGCCCTTCGCAACCGAGCGTCTAAAGCGGTGGCCGGAGGGCGATCCGGTCGAGCCGGACGCCCTTGCCCGTGCCGTCTGCCAGGAATGGGGCGTGCCCTCGCTACCTGTCGGCGTGGCCAAGATCCTGATCAAGCGTGCCAAAAAGCGTGGTGAGGTTGTTTCGGCCGGCGACGGTACGTGCTACCCCGATCACGAGAAGCTAGTCGAGATCCCCGGCATTGGCGAAAAGCGCCAGGAAATGCTGGCGCGCACCAAGGCACTTGAGGAGGCTGTCGTTACCTACGCCAACGACGTCCACGGGCTCGAGTGGACAGTATCGCGAACTCCTACGCCGCCCTAAATCCCGGTCCCGAACTTTGGGAGCGTTGGGTCCGTCACATCATCCGCCTGCGCGACCGGGACGAAGTAACCGACGAGCAAGTCCAAAATCTGATCTATCACTCTCAGGCCAAGACGGCACTCTTCGAAGTCACCCACGGCGACGCCGGTGTGATCGATGATGAGACGGTCAGCGAAGTCCTCGAGCGTTTCGAGGAGGAACTGCGTCGGCCTGCCGAGTTGGCAGCCGCGCGCGAGCGGGAACGGGCCAAGACGGCCGAGTCGGAGCGCCTGGCAATTGCCGGGCGCCTCGAGGCCGAGGCGCAGACCGCCCGGCAAGCGGAGGAGGAGCGGGAGGAACTACGTGGGCAGGTCGCAGAGCTGACCGAGCTCGTCAAAGGACAGGAGCAGCTTGAAGAGACTCGCACCCGGCGCCGCGGGCTCATGCGGCGGCTATTCGGCTACGGCGGGGCCGCCCTGGTGTTAGTCACGTTTGGGCTTCTCATCTTCATCGACGTCATCCAGGGCAAGGCCGCCTGGGCCTCAGCTGTTTCGTTGGTCGTCCTACTCGGGGTTGGTGCCTGGGCCTGGGGAACAAAGCGCGACGTGAAGCTCGCTGTGAAGGCACTGATCGCCGTGGGCGCGGCGAGCGCGCTCTGGTTCGCGGTGTACGCCGTGGTCCCGGACGGCCACTCCGAGAAGCCTGCACGACACAGTCCGAGATAGGGCCTTAGCGCTCAGCGCTCCTCGGCGAGGATCAGGTAGAGCGCCCGCTTGGCGTCACTGAGGGCCTTCCGCGCCTCCTCGACGTTCGCCTTATCACCGCTGCGCAGCACCTGCGCCGCCGCGATCGCCACGTCCTTCATGACCGACATCGCCTCGCGGGCCTCGTCGGTGAGATCGAAGGCCTTACGGCCGTCGATCTCGGTCGTGCGCACCAGGTCCTCGTCCTCGAGCTGGGCAGCGCCGGGTAGACCGAGCCGGGGCTTGGGCGCCAGGCGCCTCGCTGCGCTGCTCGATCTCCTGACGAGAACAGAGTGTCACCCCGCCTAGGTCCGGTAGCGCCGGCGGCTCTGAGTCAACGCGTGGTTGAGCATCGCCTCGTCGTCGTCCTCGCGGGCGACCACTACGAGCTTGTTCCAGGCGCCCGGGTGGACGACCCGATCGTTGTAGATCTGGGTTCGGAAGCGTTCCATATAGACCGCGGGTAGGTCGTCGCCGGCGCCGTACATGCGACGGCCGCCGTCGCTGCCGCGGATGACCGCGACGAGCTCGCGGGTCTGCTCGTAGTCGTCGGCCGCGACGAACTCCACTAGCGGCTGCTGGGGGGAGCCGCCGCTCAGGAAGGCGACGACGTATTTCCGGTCGCGTCCCCACTTGTTCTTGCGGATCGTCTCGCCGAGCCCGATCTGCACCGCGCCTTCGGCGCGCGTCGTGCCCATGAATACGCGGTAGGGCTTGTAGCGATCGGGGCCCTGCGGCCAGCGATACGACTCGCCCTCGCGCTCCCGCACGACTCGCCAGTCCTCCGGGAGGTCGACGGGCCGCGCGCGAGCGGCGGCGGCTCCTTTGTCGGAGCCACCGTCGGTCTGATTGATGACCGGATTCTCGAAGCCGGCCTCCGAGAGCTGGGTCAGCAGCGGGCCGAGCTCCCGATCCGGGACGTGCTGCACGGTCACCGAGAATGGACACATCGCCGGACCTCCGACTCGCTAATGACGTAAGAACGTAGACACGTAATCAACCGTTGCTCCGAAGTATGATACCGTGCGTAGTGCGTCAAGAGTCCTTCGCCGACGTCGTCGAGCTTCCAAGCTCCCACGACTGTCACCCCGGGCCCCGAGCGCACAGGAGGACTCAACCGAGTGCTCCGCCCCAGAAAAGAGAGTTGGCACATTCATGTTTGCCACCATTCGTCGTTACGACGCGGTCGACCAGGCCCAGAGCAGCGAGCTCATCAAGAAGGCCGACGAGACCCTCGTCCCCAGCCTGAGTGAGCTTCCGGGCTTCAACGGCTACTCGCTCATCGAGGCCGGCGACGGCGTGATGAGCTCAATCAGCTTCTTCGACACCTCGGCACACGCCGACGAGTCGACCCGCGTGGCATCCGAGTGGATCCGCGAGCAGAAGCTGGAGAGCGCACTCCCGAACGCTCCGAAGGTCACGAGCGGCGAGGTCGTAGTGCAGAAGACGAACGAGCTCGTCTCGGCGTAACCGCCAACGACGTAGTTCGCAGTAGGAGAGGGGGGCCCCGGTGGCGGGGCCCCCACCGGCGTACCGGGCCGCCCACCACGGCGGGGTTGGGGTAGGGCGCGCGGGTGGGGTCGCGCAGCAC
>JBBQRG010000065.1:0-16711 GCA_038215095.1 Solirubrobacterales bacterium
TGATGACGGGGCTGGGCGAGACGAAGGAGGAGCTGCTCGAGACCTTCCAGACGCTGCGCGACCACGGCGTGCAGGTGCTCACGGTGGGTCAGTACCTGCGGCCCACCCGCGACCACCTCCCGGTGGTGCGCTACTGGCACCCGGACGAGTTCGCCGAGCTGGAGAGCGAGGCGTACGCGATGGGCTTCGACTCGGTGGCGGCCGGGCCGCTGGTGCGCTCCAGCTACCACGCCGAGCAGACCCTCGAGCAGGCCGCCGCCACGAACACCTAGCCTTCCGCGGCACTTGATCCCGCTGAAGGACGACATCCCCACGCGGCGCTTCCCGATCCTGACGGTGGCGATCATCGTGATCTGCACGCTCGTCTACTTCGGCTTCGAGCACGGCCTCTGGAACCTGGGCTCGTTCGGCAACCACAAGGTCGTCGACTACGGCGCCGTCCCGTCCGAGCTCGCCCACCCGGGGGGACCGCACATCGGCTCGACGGCGGTTCCCAGCTGGTTCACGGTGTTCAGCTCGATGTTCATGCACGGCAGCTTCCTTCACCTCGCCGGGAACATGTTGTTCCTCTGGATCTTCGGGAACAACATCGAGGACTCCATGGGCCGCCCGCGCTTCGTGCTGTTCTACCTGCTCGGAGGCATCGCGGCGATCGCCGGGCAGACGCTGGTCGACCCGAGCTCGACAGCCCCCACCGTGGGCGCAAGCGGGGCGATAGCCGCCGTGCTGGGGGCCTATGCGCTGCTGTACCCACGCGCGCGCGTGGTGACCGTGGTCTTCATCATCATCTTCTTCACGCTGCTCGAACTCCCCGCACTGGTGGTACTGGGGCTCTGGTTCCTCCTCCAGGTGGCCTACGGCGCGTCTGACGTGGCGGGCGCCAGCGGCGGGGTGGCCTACTTCGCCCACATCGGCGGCTTCCTGTTCGGCCTGATCGCGATCAAGCTGTTCGCCAACCGCGTGCACGAGGATTACCAGCAGAGCCATCGGCTGCCCGTGTACTGATGGCCCGCACGCTGGTACTCGTGCTCAGCCTCGTGATCATCTGCGTGCTGGGCTTCCTGACGCTGCTCACGGCCACCCGGCACGGGGTCGACGTGCTGGTGGTGCTGTCCATCATCCTGCTGACGATGATGGGCGTGGGCGTCGTGGGCGCGCTGGGCGGGGAGAAGCCTGATGAGTAGCGTGCTCCGCGGCGGGCGCAAGCGCCGGCGCTCGGGCTCCCGGCTTTTGGCCGTAGTCGCTCTGCTGGCTGCCCCCGCGGCCGTGGCGGGAGCGCTCTACCTGGGCAGCCGCAGCGGCGACTCGAACCGCGCGTCGCGGACTCCCCTGGCCGCGGCCGTTGCCCGCTCGCCCGTGAGCGCTCCCAACCCGGACGCGCTCGTGGAGACGCCGCCGGTGACGGACGTCCCGCTGAACGGCGTCGACGCGCTGCACGTGCGGCTGCGCAAGCCGCCCAAGAGCCTGCTGCTGTTCGACGTGGACACGGGCGAGGTGCTGCTGCGCCGCGATCCGCTCCGGCGGCTGCCGATCGCCAGCCTCACGAAGGTAATGACCGCCCTGGTGGTGACCCAGCATTCGCAGCCCGACGACAAGGTGCGGATCACACGCTCCTCGCTGCACTACTCCGGCTCCGGCGTGGGTGTGCTGCCGAAGGGGAAGAGCGTGCGGCTGGAGTCGCTCCTGAACGGCATGCTGATCGTGTCGGGCAACGACGCGGCGATCGCCCTCGCCGACCACGTCGGCGGCAACCAGCACCACTTCCTGTCGCTGATGAACGAGCGTGCGCGCACGCTAGGCCTGCGCTGCACGCACTTCGTGGACCCGCATGGCCTCAGCCCGGGCGACCGCTCCTGCGTGCGGGATCTCGCGGTGCTGACGCGTCTCGCGATGGCCAACCACCGCATCACTCGCATCGTGCGGCGAGAGCACGTGAACTTCCGCTTCCCGATCAAGGGCGGCCACCTGTTCCTGAACGGCCACAATCCGCTGATCCGGGCGGGCTACCGCGGCGCGATCGGACTGAAGACCGGCTTCACCGACGAGGCCGGCCGCTGCCTGATCGGGGTGGCTCGCCGCCGGGGCCGCACGCTCGGGATCGTGTTGCTGAACGACCCCAACCCGCTGAAGCACGGCGCGTCCCTGTTGAACGCGGGCTTCAGAACAGCCGAGCGCTAGCCGCGGCCGGAGACGATCTCCCAGGCCCGGTGCAGCTTGTGCTGCAGCGGACTCTCGGAGTCCTCGACGCCGTGACTCTCCATCACGGCCGGGTTGGCCTGCGGCTTGGGGAGCGTCTCGGCGTCGGCCGCCGAGAGCGTGAGCACCACCGCGTCGTCCCTGATCTCCGCCACCTCGGGCGCGTCGGCGAAGCGAAGCCCGCCCGGTCCGAGGTGCATGTCCACGACGATCCCGTCGAAGATGTCCTCCGCCTCGGCCCTGAGCACGTGCTCGACCACGCCAATGCGCTCGCCGTCCGAGCTGAGCACGTCGGTGCCCTTTTCGAGGGTCAGGTAGGAGGCCGGCCCGCCTTCGCTCACGGCGCCGAGCATAGCCGTCGAGCATGAAGCGGGGCCTTTCGGGGAATGGGGCCATCAGGGTCCTTCGATCGAGGCAGATCACTTGGCGGCCGGGCTATGCACGCGGTGTTCGGCCGCATCAACGAGAAGCGGCAATGGCATGAGCTGCCGTTCCCGATCAGCCTTCTGAACCTGCTGTCGCTGCGGCTCGACCTGCGCGACATGAACCTCTTCGACACCTCGGAGGAGCTCAAGACCGAGGCGACCGAGGAGCCGCCGCCCGAGGCGCGCACGGCGCGCGTGCCGGGCGGCCGCTGGAACGACCTGAAGGACTCCGAAATGGGGTCCACCGACTCGTCGTTCACGCGCAACATCAACCCCGACCGGATCAAGCCCGAGAAGCCGCCGCGCCTGCACGACCCGAGCGCCCGCACGGTGTCGCTGGAGCTGATGACCCGCGACGAGTTCAAGCCGGCGAC
Source organism: Solirubrobacterales bacterium (assembly GCA_038215095.1). GTDB lineage: Bacteria > Actinomycetota > Thermoleophilia > Solirubrobacterales > Thermoleophilaceae > DATACN01. The sequence continues at coordinate 2,996 of JBBQRG010000065.1, forward strand.
CACGCTCAACATCCTCGCCGCAGCCTGGATCCAGTTCGAGAACCACAACTGGTTCTTCCACGGGCGAGGCAAGGCCGAGGCGACGATGGACGTGCCCATCGAGGATTCGGACGACTGGCCCGATCACCCGATGCACGTGCGCCGCACGGTGTCCGACGGGGCATCGCGCGACGACGGCGCGGGAGATCGCGACGGGATCGACTTCGGCAACACCGAGTCGCACTGGTGGGACGGCTCCCAGCTCTATGGCGCCAACCAGGAGACCCAGAACGCCGTCCGCACCTTCAAGGACGGCAAGCTCAAGATCGGGGACGACGGGCGCCTGCTCGCGGATCCCGACGAGCCCGGCATCGACCTCACCGGCTTCAACGAGAACTGGTGGTTCGGGCTCTCCTGCCTGCACACGCTCTTCACCAAGGAGCACAACGCCATCTGCGACGCGCTGCAGAAGGAGAACCCGCGCTGGGACGACCAGCGGCTGTTCGACACGGCCTGGCTCGTGAACTCGGCGCTGATGGCCAAGATCCACACCGTCGAGTGGACGCCGGGCATCGTGAACAACCCGGCGCTGTGGTCCGCCATGAACGTGAACTGGTCGGGAGTCCTCGGCCAGAACGTGAAGGACAAGATCGGCCGCCTCGGGGACTCGGAGATCTTCAGCGGGATCATGGGCTCGCCGCAGGAGCACCACGGCGCGCGCTTCCAGCTGACCGAGGAGTTCGTGTCGGTCTACCGGATGCACCCGCTGATCCCCGACGACTGGAAGCTCTACGAGCACCAGAGCGGCAAGCTCGTCCAGGAGAACGAGTTCGTCGAGCTGGCCACCAGGAACACGCGCTCGTTCATGGACGGCTTCGACGTATCCGACCTGATCTACTCGCTGGGCATCGAACATCCCGGCGCGATCACGCTGCACAACTACCCGCGCGCGCTGCAGCGCCACACGCGCATCGACGGCGAGCTGATGGACCTGGCGACGCTCGACATCCTGCGCGACCGCGAGCGCGGCGTGCCGCGTTACAACGACTTCCGCGAGGAGATGCGGATGCCGCGCGTGCGCTCGTTCGACGAGCTGACGCCGAACAAGGAGTGGGCCGAGCAGATCCGTCGCGTCTACAACAACGACATCGACAAGGTGGACCTGCAGATCGGCATGTACGCAGAGCCGCTGCCGAAGGGCTTCGGCTTCTCGGACACGGCCTTCAGGGTGTTCATCCTGATGGCGTCGCGGCGGCTCAAGAGCGACCGCTTCTTCACCACCGACTTCACCCCGGAGGTCTACACCCAGACCGGCATCGACTGGGTGAACCGGACGAAGATGAAGGACGTCATCCTGCGCCACTATCCGGAGCTGACGCCGTCCCTGGAGGGCATGCCGAACGCCTTCCTGCCCTGGCACAAGGTCTCCGGCGAGAGCCAGAACGGGTCGTCGTCGTCGTCGAAGGTCGCCAAGCGCTTCCGCGGCATCAAGAAGGCCGCTGAAGCGATCAACGCGTGAGCGCCCTTCCCGAGGCATCGCTGCGCGACAGCGCCCGCGTGGTCTTCGTGGGCATCCTGCCCGGCGTCCTGCGCGGGCTGTTCTCGCCGCGCCGGCGCTGGATGAAGTGGCTGACCGCGCTCGACATGGACGCGCGCGCGGTCAAGGCGCTGTCGGGGCTCCGTGCCAAGCACCCCGGCCAGGGCGCGCGCCTGCTGGGCGGGCGCATCGTGGTGCTCTGGGGCACCGACGCGATCCGCGAGGTGCTCGACAAGTCGGCCGACGTCTACGCGTCGGACTCGGGCGCCAAGGGCAAGGGCATGTCGCACTTCCAGCCCGACGCGCTCACGCTGTCGCGCGGCAAGGAGTGGCGCGACCGCCGCGCCTTCAACGAGTCCGTGCTGTCGACCTCAGAGCGCGTGCACCCGCTCGGCGAGCGCTTCCTGGCCGTCGTGGACGACGAGGTCACGCGGCTGCGGATCGGCGGCGAGCTGTCCTGGACCGAGTTCGAGAGCCTCTTCGACCGGATGACGCTGCGCGTGATCTTCGGCGACCGCTCGCGCGACGACCAGCAGCTCACGGGGCTGCTCGAGCGGCTGATGGGCGAGGCCAACCGGCTGGTCGGGTTGAGCGAGACCGACGACTACTACGAGTTCTACGGGCTCCTCGAGCGGCACCTGCGCGATCCCGAGCCGGGCAGCCTGATCTCGCGCTTCGCCGATGCGCCGCAGAGCGACACCACCAGGGTCGTGCACCAGATCCCTCACTGGATCTTCGCCATGCGCGACACGCTGGGTGCCAACACCTACCGCGCACTGGCGGCCATCGTGGCCGACCCGGAGGTGGAGCGGCGGGTGCGCACCGAGCTCGAGGGCGCGGACCTCTCCGACCCGGCGGCCGTGGATGGCCTGAGCTACCTCGGCGGCTGTTTGGAGGAGGCCATGCGGCTCTGGCCCACGACCCCCATGCTGGCCCGCGAGGTGACGCGCCAGACCACGCTGGCCGGCGAGACCCTCGACGAGGGGACCCAGGTGATGATTCTCAACACCTTCAACCATCGCGACCGCGACCAGGTGCCTGACGCCGACGCCCTGGCTCCGGAGCGCTGGAGCAACGGGAACCGCGACTATCGCTTCAACCACCTGAGCAACGGCACCCAGGGCTGCCCGGGCGGCCCGCTCGTGCTGCTGCTGGGGAAGGCGGCGCTGGCGCGAATGCTCACCGGGTACGACCTCAGCCTGCGCGAGCCGCAGCTCGAGGGCGCCGGCTCGCTGCCCCACATGCTCGACTTCTTCGCCATCCGGTTCGCGGCGAGGGTGGCGGCATGACCACGGAGACGAAGGCCGCTCCGACGCCGGGGCCCACGGGCTCCAAGCGCGTCAGCAACCAGCAGCTGGCGGACCTGGCCAAGCGCGTGCCGGCCGGGGGCGAGCGCGAGCTCATGGAGGTCGAGAAGCCCGCGACGGGCGAGCTGCTGGGGACGGTGCCGCGCTGCACGCCCGAGGACGTCGAGGCTGCAGTCGACCGCGCCCGCAAGGCCCAGGCGGCCTGGCGCGGGTCCAGCTGGAAGCAGCGCGAAGCGATCCTGCTGCGCTTCCACGACCTGGTGCTCGAGCGCCGCGACGAGCTGCTCGACCTGCTGCAGCTCGAGGGCGGCAAGGCCAGGCGTCACGCCTTCGAGGAGGTGCTCGACGTGGCGATGGTGTCGCGCTACTACGCCCGCAGCGCCAAGAGCCACCTCCGCCCGCACAAGCGACGCGGCGCGTTCCCGGTGCTCACCGCCACGCGGGAGTACCACCATCCGGTCGGGGTGGTCGGGATCATCAGCCCCTGGAACTACCCGCTCACGCTCAGCATCAGCGACGCCATCCCGGCGCTAGCCGCGGGCAACGCGGCGGTGATCAAGGTCGACAGCCAGACGCCCTTCAGCGGCCTCTGGGGTGCGGCTCTGCTCGAAGAGGCGGGCCTGCCCGCGGACCTGCTTCAGGTGGTCACCGGCTCGGGCTCGGAGCTCGGGCCGGAGCTGATAGACCGCGTGGACTACGTCATGTTCACGGGGAGCACCGAGGTCGGGCGCTCCGTGGCGAGCCAGGCGTCGGAGCGGCTCATCCCGAGCTCGATGGAGCTGGGCGGCAAGAACGCGATGATCGTATTGGAGGACGCGCCGATGAAGCGGGCGCTCGAGGGCGCGGAGCGCGCGCTCTTCTCCAACTCGGGCCAGCTCTGCATCTCCGTGGAGCGGCTCCTGGTGCACGAGTCGATCGCCGACGAGTTCATCGCCCGCCTGGCCGATCGTGCCCGCTCGATGCGCCTCGGCTCGAGCCTGGGCTACGACGACGACGTGGGGTCACTGATCTCGCAGGACCAGCTCGACACCGTGCGCGAGCACGTCGACGACGCCGTCGAGAAAGGGGCCACCGTGCTCGCGGGCGGAAAGCACCGGCCGGACGTGGGGCCCTACTTCTACGAGCCGACGCTGCTGGACGACGTCCGCGACGGGATGGCCCTGTTCGCCGACGAGACGTTCGGCCCCGTGGTCGCGGTCTCGCGCTTCTCGTCCGAGGACGAGGCGGTCGAGCGCGCCAACGCCAGCAGCTACGGGCTGAACTTCAGCGTCTGGACCCGTGACGCGGGACGCGGCCGGCGGCTGGCCACGCGGCTGCAGGCGGGCACCGTGAACGTGAGCGAGGGCTTCATCGCGGCCTGGGGATCGGTGGACTCGCCGATGGGCGGCATGAAGGACTCGGGCCTCGGCCGGCGCCACGGCGCCGAGGGCATCCGCAAGTACACGGAGGCGCAGACCGTGGCGGTGCAGCGCGGGATGTCGATCGCCCCCCCGGCCCTCGTCGGCCAAGGCCTCTGGACAAGGCTGATCACGCTCGGCCTGCGGCTGCTGCGCCGTGTCCCCGGCTACCGCTGAGCCGTCCAGACGGAGCTCAGGAACGGCGTACGCTCTCGCTCCTCAGGGCGGCGGAGGATCTCGGCACCCACCACCTGGGCCAGATGGTCGACGAGTTCGTCGAGTCCGCTGAAGTCCTCGGGGTCGATCGGTGCCTCGAGGCGGACGAAGAACCGGTGGCCCTCCCGGCCGGCGAACACGGGGACGATCGGCGCCCCCGCAGCCAGCGCAAGCCGAGCCACTCCGGTGCGCACCCAGGCGCGCTTGCCCAGGAACGTCGTCTCCTTGCTCCCGGGCACGTCGAACGGGATCAGGCAGAACTCGCCGCGCCGCAAGAGCACCTCACACAACTCGAAGGCCCCTTTCGGCCTGATCCAGTGCCCTCCACGTTCTTCCACCAGGCGCCGCAGGCTTACCGCCCGATGCCCGTCGTAGCCGACGAAGCGATCGGGAAAGAGCCATTCCTCGCCACCGAGCGGGTGGACCCGGCGGCCCCGTCGGAGCAGCGGCTGGGAGTTCCCGAGGTGGTTCGCGCCGACGTGCATGCTGAGGAGGATCGCGCCCGCGCCCTGACGCTCTACCTGCTTCAGATTGGATACCCCGTCCAGGCGAGCGGCCCGGAGCATCCATGGGCGCCACAGCGCCATGCCGGCCACCGCGCTTTCGATCAGGTGCCTGCGCGCCAGCGACCGTGCCTCGTGGCTGCGCGGGGTCCCCTCGAGGAGCAGCTCCATATAGCGCAGTGCGTCCGCGCGCAGGCGCTTCGAGAAAAGCCATTGAAGGGTCCCGACCAGCCAGGCGATCGGGATGAACGCCCTGTCGGGAACGAGCCGGTGAAGGCGCGTGCTCGAGTACAGGCGCTCGCCGACCGTCAGGCCCTCCGCGCGACGGTCGCCGACGCTCCTCGTCTCGTGTTCCGCGAGGGCCGCCGTCAGGTCGGTGGCCGTCACAGCCACAGCTCGGCCGCCACCGCGCTCGCGGGACTCCCCTCCAGGGCCAGCCGGCACCAGATCTCGCCGGTCCAGGCGGCCATGCCCTGGTTGCCGGTCAACCCACTCAGCCGGGTGCGCCAGCGCTCGGCCGGCACGCCCAGGGCCTCTCGCAGGCTGCCGTCCCAGAGGAAGCCCGGCCGGGCGGCTCCCTCGAACCAGCGGCCGGAGTCGAGCTCGAGGCCGACCTGCTTCGGCCGTGCCGCGAGCTCCGCGGGCAGGTGGCGCGCCGCGACCGCGCGCAGCAGCGACTTGCGTTCCAGCCCCACGCGATGCTCGAGCGGGAGGTTCAGCGCGAGGCCGACCACGTGCGGGTCGAGGAACGGCACCCGGGTCTCGACCGACGCCTGCATCGCGTTCTTGTCCATGCGGTTCAGCAGGAAGGGGAGCGCGTTGCGTGACAGGTCCCCGAGCAGCCCCGCCTCAAGCTCTCCTCTCGCCCCGTCGTGATGTGCGTACGCGGCGGCGGCGGAGCGGTCGACCTCCTCCTCGAACGCGACCACGGCGGGCGCCGGCGGCGGCTCCTGCGGGCGCGACCGGAAGCGCGCCGCCAGCTCCGCCGCGGCGCGGCGCGGGGCGATCCGGCGGGCCCCGCCCAGGGCTCGCCTGAACTCGCGCTCGTGGAAGAACGGATAGCCGCCGAAGAGCTCGTCGGCGCCTTCCCCGGTGAGCAGCACCTTCACGCCGTGGCGCTCTGCGGCCGCCGAGATCTGCGCGATCGGGACCGCGCTCTCGTGCGGGAGCGGGTACTCGAAGTGCTCGACCGCCGGCACGAGCGCCGGGCGCCAGCTCTGGGCATCTATCGACACGGCCTCGAGCTCGATGCCCAGGGCCTCCGCGACCCGCCGCGCCCATTCCAGCTCGTCCAGGCGGCCGCCGCCGGTGACCGATCCGGTGAAGGCGGCGATTGTGCCTGAGGCCTCCTGGCGGGCGAGCGCGGCCACGATGCTCGAGTCCAGGCCCCCCGAGCACATGATCCCGAGCGGGACGTCGGCCATGAGCCGGCGGCGGACCGAGTCGCGTAGGGCGGCCTCGAGGAGCTCGACCAGCTGCGCGCGCGGGGTGCGAGCAAGCCGCTCCGAGAGCTCAGGATCCACCTGCGTCGCGGGGTCGTACCAGCGCGATCTGGACACGGTCAGCTTGTCCAGATCGATGCTGGCGAGCCTCCCCGGCAGCAGGCGTTCGACTCCTTCGACCGGCGTCGCGCTGCCCTGCGGCCAGCCGTGCGCGAGCGAGTGGTTCAGAACGTCCGGGCGCGCCCGCCGCGGCACCCCCGCGGCGAACAGGGCGCGCATCTCGCTGGCGAACCAGACCACGCCTTCCGCGCGCGCGAGATAGAGAGGCTTCTTTCCGAAGCGGTCCCGGGCCAGCAGCAGCCGCCGGCCCGAAACGTCGAGTGCAGCGAACGCGAACATCCCGTTGAGCCGGGGCAGCGCAGTCTCTCCCCAGGCGTCGAGCGCATGGACCAGTGTCTCGGTGTCGCTGTGCCCACGGAAGGACGCGGCCGGCAGCTCAGCGCGCAGCTCTCCGTGGTTGAAGATCTCGCCGTTGTAGGTGACGAGCCAGCGACCGGAGGGGGCCTCCATCGGCTGGTGGCCCGCCGCGGTCGGGTCGACGATCGCGAGCCTGGTGTGCGCCATGCCGACCGAGCCGCGTATCTCCAGCCCGCTGTCGTCGGGACCCCGGTGGGCCAGTGCCTCGGCCATCCTGGCCAGCGCGGCGCGGTCGGGGCGCTCGCCCGCTGGTACGACACAGCCACCGATACCGCACACGCGACGAACGCTACCCGGCACCCTGCCCGGAGCCCGTGGAGCGAGATGCCCGGCTAGTGGAGCCAGCCGGGATCGAACCGGCGACCTCCTGCTTGTAAGGCAAGGTTATGGGAGCCTCGCCGAGGGCGGCAAGGCCTTTCGTAGAGCAGAGGCAGCCAGGCGCCCATGCGCGTACTGGCGGGTGATTGCCGAAGCTGAGAGCTAGCGGAGCACGACCCGGAACGCGGCGCGCTTCGGCTTCGACCTGTTGGCCGACGCATCGGTCGCGACCATCACGAGCCGGTAGCGGCCCGGCCGCAGCCTCTTGCCACGCAGCCGGCCCGTGAAATGGAAGCTGTTCAGCCCGTACTTGCTGGTGCGCGAGAAGCTGCCTTTCAGGCGCAGGTACCTGGTGCAGCGGCGCGCTTTCCGGTTCTTCCTGGTGGGCGCAACGCAACGGCGTCCCTTCTTGCGGCCCTTGGCTGCGCGCTCGACCGTGAACTTCGCTCTCCCTGCCTCGGACAACCGATAGCTGACCTGGGTCCCGGCCAGGGCCGTGTCGATCGAGCTGCCCTTGCTTGCGGCACGGAACCTCCCAGCCGCGAGCCTGAAGCCGGAGATCTTCGGAGCGATGTTGTCCGAGGTCTGCGTGGCGGATGGCTTCGGCCAGATGATCTCGATGTACCCCTGAGTGCCCGGGCCGCCAACAACGGCCGCCGTGCCTCCGGCCGGCACGAGCGAGGACCCGCCGCCACCGCCACCGCCGCCACCAGTGCCGCCGGCGCCGCCGCCCCCGCCACCGTAGTAGCCGCCGCCAGCGCCGCCGCCGGGCCCCCCGGTGCCGGTGCTGGTCCCCCCGTTGCCGGCCAAGCCGAGCTGGCCGGCGCCGCCATTGTTGCTGCCGCTACCACCTGCGCCGCCCGTTGTCGAGCCGCCGCCGGCGCCCCCATGTCCCCCGGACGTGTAGTCGGCGCCCTGGGTGCCAGCCGGCCCGCCATTGCCACCGCTACCTGTCGAGCTGTAGCCGCCGCCACCGCCGCCGCCGCCTGCCACGAGGAGCCGCGAATCGGGTGCCAGGCCGGCAGAGCGCGGCGAGGTCCGCACGTCCGTTGCGCCGCCCCCGCCACCGGCCCCAAAGCCACTCATGTTGTCGGGCCCCACGCCGCCACCGTTGAAACCGCCAAAGCCGGGGTTGGGAGAGACCGTCTGTTGTCCGCTGCCCGCCACCTCCAGGTAGAGCACCTGGCCCGGCGTGACGGACAGGTCGGCGCGCACTTGAGCCGCCCCTGCCCCATCGCCACCGGTCCCGTCGGCGCCGGAGCCCCCGAGTGCGACCACTTTGATCCCGGTGACCCAGGCCGGGACGTTGAACGTCTGCTCCTCGTCCGTGGCGGACCACACGTGGTAGAAGCTGCCCGCCGCCTGCGCAGTCCCGGCCCACGCGAGCGTGCCGACCAGGACACACCAGACGGACAGCACTGCCCATCGCGCTCGCAATCCTTCGCGGCCAAGACGACCCTGCGAGCTAAGCGGCTCCGAGCGCACTGCGGGCCTCCCCCGATATCGAAGACCCTTAGCCTAAACCGGATCGGGGGGCCACCGCCAGTACCGCGGCCTCCTGGGAGGCCGGCCGGGCGAGCCGCGCCTGCGCTTCCACAACGCTTCCACACGGCTCATTCGAGGGCTGCGGCGCGAGCAGAGGAGGCAATAAGAAGTCGCTTCCGAAGCGGCTTCGCGGTGAGTGGAGCCAGCCGGGATCGAACCGGCGACCTCGTCGGTGCAAGCGACGCGCTCTCCCATCTGAGCTATGGCCCCTTATCGCGGTTCCAATGGTAAGGGGAGCGCAGATCGTGTACTCCTATGTACTGATGACCAAGGAGGCCACCAGGGAGGAGGAGGCCGGGTCGGAGCCCCAGCGGGCCGAGGTCTCGAACTACGAGATCGTCAGCCACTACTTCGGCAAGGCGGCTGAGCGCCTCGAGCTGAAGGACGACATCGCCGGCGTGCTGCGCTCCTCCTACCGCGAGGTGCAGGTGCAGATCCCGGTCAAGCAGGCGGACGGGAAGATCCACGTCTACCACGGCTTTCGCGTGCAGCACAACGGCGCGCGCGGACCCTACAAGGGCGGGATCCGCTTCCACCCGGAGGTCGACCTCGACGAGGTTCGCGCGCTCGCCGAGCTGATGACGTGGAAGACCGCCGTCGTCGGCCTGCCCTTCGGCGGCGCAAAGGGCGGCGTGAACGTGGACCCCAAGCAGCTCGACAAGCGTGAGCTGCAGACCGTGGCGCGGTCGTTCATGGACAAGATCGAGAAGGTGCTCGGGCCGACGCGCGACATCCCCGCGCCGGACGTGGGCACGAACGCGCAGACGATGGCCTGGCTGATGGACGAGTACGGCAAGCTGCACGGCCACACGCCCGCGTGCGTGACCGGCAAGCCGATCTCGCTCGAAGGCTCATACGGGCGCGAGGCCGCCACCGGCCGCGGAGTGGTCTACATGTATCGCGAGGCCGCGCCGCAGCTAGACCTCAAGCCGTCGGAGACCACCTTCGTCGTGCAGGGCTACGGCAACGTCGGCAGCTGGGCCGCCCGCATCATGCAGCAGCTGGGGGCGAAGATGGTGGGGGTCGCCGATGCCGACGGCGCGATCCACTCCGACGAGGGCATCGACGCCGACAAGCTGGCCGAGATCGTGGCAGACGGCGGGATCGTGACCGACTACGACGGGGCCGAGGAGCTTCCCGCGGAGGACCTGATCGAGATCGACTGCGACGTCTTCATCCCGGCGGCGCTCGGCGGCATGATCCACAAGCAGAACGCCGACCGGCTGAAGGCAAAGATGATCGTGGAGGCCGCCAACAGCCCCACCACCCCGGCCGCCGACGAGATCCTCGTGGACAAGGGGGTCATGATCGTGCCGGACGTGATGGCCAACGCCGGCGGGGTGGTCGTGTCCTACTTCGAGTGGGTGCAGAACCTGCAGCACTTCCGCTGGGACGAGCGCGAGGTGAACGACCGCCTGGGCCGGATGATGCGCAAGGCCTACCGCGAGGTGTCGGCGCGCGCCAAGGAGGGCAAGGCGCCGCTGCGAATCGCGGCCTACGAGCAGGGCATCGAGCGCGTGGTCGAGGCCGCCACCACGCGCGGCTACATAGATTGAGCTGCAGGCGGGGGGTCGCCCGCCCCGGCGACCCCACCGCCTTGTGCAACCCAGCGGCGTCCCGTGCCGCTTTATCGACGGAACCCTCCATGCCGTCGTGCAGCGTTCTTCGGCCTAAGGGATCGCCTGCCTGAGGCGCAAAGCGGCCGTCTCGACAGGTGTTATCGGCGTCCAGCTAGTCGAAATCGAAGTCGCGAGGCGGCTTCTGCTCGAACCAGAGGCGGTCGTGCTCGGGCGTGTCCTGGAGGAAGTCGGGCGTGTCCTCGAGCACGTCCTCGCTGGCGTCGGCGGGCGGCTCTGGCATCGGCGGCGCCACGCCGGGCTCGTCCTCGTCGAAGGCGATCGGCTCCGGCTCGGGCCCGCGTGGGGCGGGCTCCGGCTCGGGCGGCGCGGGCTCGGACATCGGGTCGGCCTGCTCGACGAAGTCCTCAGGAGCGTCGAAGTCGGACGCGAAGTCGGCGGGCGCCTCATCGACCTCGGATTCGAGCGGAGCCGGCCCGGGCTCGGGCTCGGGGTCGGGCTCCGCGTCCAGCTCGTCGCCGGGAAGAGGCTCAGCCTCCTCGTCGACGGCTCCCTCGGGGGCCAGATCCTCGCCTTCGCCGGCCTCTTCGGGGGCGGGCCCGCGAGCAGGGCCGAGAACCTCGGCCTCCTCGCGCTTGACCTCCTGGTCGCTTGCGCCGTGCGCCCGCTTGAGCTCGAGATGCTCGCGGATCGCGTCCTCGAGAACACCCATCGCGCGAAGCCTAGCGTTCCTCTCTCACGGACCTCAGCGTGGTGCCGCGACCGCGTCCGCGCGCTGCACTCGGTTCTTGCCGGCCCGCTTCGCGCGGTAGAGCGCGGCGTCCGCGGCCGCGATCAGGCCTTGCTTCTCGTCGGCGGAGTCGGGCACCGCCGCCACCCCGAAGCTCGCCGTCACCCGCAGGTAGCCGGCCCCGTCGAGGCGCGGTATGCGCAGCTTCTCGATCGCCTCGCGCATACGCTCGGCGAGCTGCGCGGCGCCCTCGGACTCGGTCTGGGGCAGCACCACGGCCATCTCCTCGCCGCCGTAGCGGGCCGGGGTGTCGATGTCGCGGGAAAAGTCGCGCAGCGCACCCGCCACGGCCGCCAGGACCTGGTCGCCCTGCTGGTGACCGTAGGTGTCGTTGACCTGCTTGAAGTCGTCGAGGTCGAGCATGGCGAGCCCCAGCGAGCTGTTGAAGCGGCGCGCCCGCTCGAGCTCGTTGTCGAGCACGTCGTGCAGGTGGCGCACGTTCCAAAGGCCGGTCAGCTCGTCGGTGACCGCCTGGCGCTGGACGGTCTGGTGCAGGTCGGTGTTCTCCACCGACACGACGGTCTGGGCGGCCAGGTACTCGAGCAGCTTCTCCTCGGCGTGTGAGAACTCGCGCCCGTAGCGGGCGATCGACACCACGCCGACGTACTGGGCCGAGAGGCGCGAGCCGAGGCGCGCGCGCAGCGGCATCGCCAGCGCGAAGGCGCCCTCGGCCGACGCAGGCGTGGCCGTGCGCTGCTCGGGAGGCGGCGCGTCCGGGGTGACCGGTTCGAGCAGCTCGCGACCGACCTCCGGCACCACCAGGAACGCGGCGCGCTCCGCCGCCTCGAGCGCAGCCATCAGCGAGGGGTCGGCGGCGCCCGCCTTGCTCTCGACGAACGCCCCGGGCTCGAGCGGCAGTGCGCGGCCGGCATCGGCCTCGCAGGCGTCGATCGCGGTCTGAACGGTCAGATCCACGACGCCCTGCCGGTCAAGACCGGTCGCGAACGCGTCGCCCACGCGGCGAATCGTGTACTCGAGCTCCTGGTGCTTTCGCTCGACCTCGTCGATCTTCGCCGCGAGCTGCGCCGACATGTTGTTGAACTCCCTGCCGAGCGCCGCGAACTCGTCGCCGCCGTCGGTGGGAACGGGGTGCTGGAAGTCGCCGCCGCCGAGGCGCCTGGCGGCCGAGAGGAACTTCTGGATCTGTGCCTGCAGCGCGCGGGTGATGTAGGCCGAGGAGACGAGCGCCAGCAGGAAGAAAGCCAGCAGGATCGCGAAGATCACCCGCCGGTTGTCGGACACCGAGTGCTTCAGCGCATTCGAGCTCTGGAAGACCGCCACCTGGAGCGGCGGGCCCGGCGCGGCCGACAGGGTCTGGGCCCGGCCGCGGTAGGTGTCGCCGTCCAGCTTCACGTCGCCCGACTTGTCCGGGCCGCCGAGGTCGCTCGGTGAGAGGGCGTCCTTGGTCGAGGCAAGCGGGCGGCCGCCCCGCGTCACGGCCGTCTCGAGCCCGGAGAGCCGCTTCACCTCGCGCACGTACGTGGCCGCCGGCGTGACCGACACGGCCAGGCTGCCGGCGCGCCTGCCGCGCGCCACCAGCGGGACGGTCCTCGGCGCGACTCCGTTGCCGGGGCCGGCGCCGATGACCAGCCGCCCGTGCAGGTCGTACAGGCGGATCCACACGATCTGGGGGTCTTCGCGCCGCAGCTGCTCCATCCGGGAGCGGGCCGCGGCGGTGTGCCCGGCCGCGATCTCGTCGCCCAGCCGCCGGTCGCCCGCCGCCCGCCTGAGTGACGGCGCCGCCTGGTCCGAGGAGTCGCGATAGATCGCGATCGCATTGCGGAGCCCGGCGGCGATTCCGGCGTCCGTCTTGCCGGTCTCGCTCTGCTTGCTGAGGCTGAAGAGCACGACCGCGACGGCGATCATCGGGATGATCACGATGATCGTGAAGAACAGCCTCAGACGGCCTCTGAAACTCATTACTCGCCCATCCTCGAAGGCAGGCTAACTGTCTTTTTCACAACACGGGACAACTGGCCGAAGGTTCGATGCCACCGCTACCATGACCGGGCGCCGCGTCAGCCGGAGTGGACGCCGCGAGGGGCTATAGCTCAGTTGGGAGAGCGCCTGGATCGCACCCAGGAGGTCGTCGGTTCGAGTCCGACTAGCTCCATTTCTCGAAGGCCCTGCACGCGTCGGGCTTTTCGTTTCGGTGGGCCAGCGTCGTCATCCCTGACGACGCGTCGCCTTTTGAGGACTATTGCCCAGACGGTCCCTGAGCCGGCCGACCAAGCCAGTCGCGAGTTCCGTTAGAAAGACGTTGTCGCGCGAAGCCGTGGCTGGCTCGGGCCGGTCTCAACCCGCGACGATGGTGAAGGTGATGGTTCGTGGGCGTGAGCGATGCAACGCCCCGGCGGCGCGAGCGGTGAGCTTGGCTTTATAGTGGCCGGGCTTGAGGGCTCGCCGCCCGATGCGGCCGAGGAAAGCGGTCTTGTTCGGTCCGGCGCGCGCGCGGCGCGTGAGCTTGCCCTTGCGAACCAGGCGGCGGCAGCGCCGCCGGTGCTTCAGCAGGTGCCGATCGGGTACGCAGCCACGGCCGGTCTTGCGCCCAGGCAGCACTCGGTAGATCTGAATCGTAACGGTGGCCGGGTCGGAGAGCTTGTAACGGAAAGCGCTGCCCCGCGGAGG
>JBBQRG010000066.1:0-16589 GCA_038215095.1 Solirubrobacterales bacterium
GCGAACGGGGAGGAGGTCGACCAGATCGACGAAACTCTTAGAGACTGGAACGCGACAATCGACGACGAAGGCCGGCTCGTTGCCGGCGATGCGGTCGCCGGAGGAGGAGCAGGGGAACGATGATCTATTGCGTTGTGCCGAGGGCGTTGAAGGAGGACCTGTACGACAGGCTCGCCGACTACTACAGCGGTGAGCCGAACGTGGAGGTGATCGTGGACCGGCGCGCCCAGGGCGGCCAGCCCGGCGACCACGAGGCATTCGAGGACCGCCGGCGCAGGCGGCCCTCGGGCAGCTTCCCGGAGATCGAAGCTCCGGCTTCGGCCAGCTGAAGGTCGTAGTCCACGTAGACGGCGGCGCCCGCGGCAACCCCGGCCCGGCCGCCGCGGCGGCGGTGGCCACGGACACCGACGGCGGCGAGCTGGCCGAGCGCAAGTCCTACATCGGCGAGGCCACGAACAACGTGGCCGAGTACCGCGCGGTGCTGCTCGGGCTCGAGCTGGCCCGCGAGCTCGGTGCCGACGAGGTCGAGGTGGTGAATGACTCGGAGCTCGTAGCGCGCCAGATCGGCGGCCACTACAAGGTCAAGCACCCCGGCCTGAAGCCGCTCTTCATCGAAGCCATGCGCGAGCTGCGCGGCTTCGACAAGTGGTCGGTGCGCTCGGTTCGGCGCGAGAGCAACGAGCGCGCCGACGAGCTCGTGAACGAGGCGCTCGACGAGGCGAGGCGCTAGTGGTCCGGCGATTGGCCCCGGTCGTCGCGGCGCTCTGCCTGCTGGCCGGCTGCGGCGGCGGCAACGACGAGGCCCAGGTCAAGAGCGCGGTGAACCGGCTCTACGCCGGCTTCGCCGAGCGCGACGCCGGCAAGGTCTGCGGCTCGCTCACCAAGGCGCAGCAGCAGTCCGTTGCGAAAGGCGCGGCGGGGGTCGCTCCCGGGGACTGCCGAAAGGTCATGGGCTTCGCCCTCGGCTTCCTGGGCAACTCGCTCAAGGACGCCAAGCAGGCGAAGGTCACGAAGGTCAAGATCGACGGCTCGAAGGCGCGCGCCACCGTGGTCTTCAAGGGCAAGGCAGGGGTCCTGGGCGTGAGCAAGGAAGGCGGGGACTGGAAGGTCTCCAACTTCAACCTGAACAGCTCTATCCGGTGAGCACCTCGCGGTAGAGGCCCATCAGCTGCGCCGCGGCCGCCGGGTCGAGCAGCGCGTGGCGGTAGCGCAGCGTCAGGAACAGCTCGTCGCCGATCGAGGCGGCGCCGAACGCGGTGCCGAGCGGCATGTGGGCTGGCGGCGAGAACCACACGGCGCCGGGCTCGCCGGCGTCGCCGGCCCGCGGGAGGTCGGGCAGCCGTCCGAGATTCGAGAGCATCGCGGTGCCGATCACGCGGTCGCCGATGATGGTGATCATCTGGCGCAGGTTGCGCTTCACGGCCGCCGGCAGCAGCGACGGCGCCGAGAGCATGTCCACCGCCAGCGCGCCCAGGCCGCCGTCCTTGATCCGCCGGGTGTGCTCGGCGGTGGCGTCGATCGCGGCGTCGAGGTCCTCCTGCTCGTCCTCGCCGAGGGACACCGTCACGTAGGAGGCGAAGTTCGCCACGACCTCGGTGCGCCATTCGGGCGGGCGCAGGTTCACCGGCATCGTCAGGGCCACCCGGCCGCCGCCGGCCTCGTGCTGGTCGTTCCAGCGCCTGAGCGCCACGGCCAGCGCGGCCAGCAGCACGTCGTTGACCGTCGCGTCACCGCGGCGGCGGGCCACCACCGCGGCCGTGTCCTCGGCATCCAGCCGCAGCAGCTCGAAGCCATAGCCGGCGCGCTTCGACGCGCCCTGGGGCGCCACTCGCGCCGGCGCCGTGGCCATCTTTCCGACCTGTTCGAGCAGCGCCTGGCCGCGCTTGATGCGCGCCGCGATGGAGCCGGGATTCACGAGGTCCTCGACCCTGCGCACCGTCAGCGGGTCCACGGGCGGCTCCGGGTCGTCCTCTCCGGCGTAGGCGCGCAGCACCGAGGTCATGAGCGT
The DNA here is from genome assembly GCA_038215095.1 of Solirubrobacterales bacterium. Lineage (GTDB taxonomy): Bacteria > Actinomycetota > Thermoleophilia > Solirubrobacterales > Thermoleophilaceae > DATACN01. The sequence continues at coordinate 2,009 of JBBQRG010000066.1, forward strand.
GAGCGCGGCCATGCCGTCACCGGCGGCGTGGTGCAGGTTCAGCATCAGCGTGTCGCCGTCCGGTCCGTGGGCGAGGGTCATCGTGAACGGAGGGCCGATCTCGAGCGGCGGCGCGCTGCTCAGCACCCGCTCGCGCGCCGCCTCCACCTGCTCGCCGTCCTCGCACTCGGCCACCTGAAGCGGCGTCTCCTCGAGCTCGTCCGCGATCTCCCAGCGGTAGCGCGAGTCGGTGATCTTCCAGGCGGCCATGCGCGCCCGCGCCACCGGGTGGCGCCCGGCGGCTCGCACGATCGCGTCCGACAGCCGCTCAGGGTCCATCCGCCCGGGCAGCTCGAGCTCGAACTGCACGCTCCAGGGCTCGTCCTCCTTGTCCATGTGGAGGTAGAGCTGGTCGAGCACGTTGAGCTCGGCGGTGGTCATCGCTCAGCTCCGGTTGCGCCCGAACAGGTCGTGGGCGTCCACCCATTCCTCGGCGACGATCGCCGAACCCAGCGACAGCTCGCCGCAGAGCACGGTTGCCGCCACGATCTCGGCGAACTTGAACACGCAGCCCGTGCCGTAGCAGCCCAGCATCTCCAGGCACTCGCGCTGGGTGGCCAGGCTCGTGCCGCCGCCGTAGGTGGCCACGATCAGCGATGGGATCGTGACCGAGTGTAGTAGTCGCCGTTGTCGAGCAGCTCCGTGTACACGAATGCCGCCGACGACTCCGCCACGTTCGCTGCGTCCTGGCCGGTGGCGATGAACATGGCGGTAATGCCGTTGGCCGAGTGGCCGCCGTTGTTGTTCACGCCGGACATGAAGCCGCCGAGGTTCGACACCTGGCGCGCCTTGAACATCAGCTCGGTGGAGGCGTGCATGTGGCGCTCCATCAGCTCGTTCGAGATCGTCGCCTCGGCCACCACGCGCTTGCCGCGCGTGTTCAGCATGTTCACCTGCGAGGTCTTCTTGTCGGTCGCGAAGTTCGACTCGAGGAAGAAGTGCTCGATGCCGGGGTAGTTGTCCGAGATCCAGGCGCAGGCCGCCGCGGTGGCCTTGCCCGACAGGTTCTGGCCGGCCGCGTCGCCGGTCGTGTAGTTGAAGCGCGTGAACAGGATGCGGCTGGCCGAGTACTTCTCGATGTCCTGCAGCCGGCCGGACTTCGTTGTGGACTCCGCCGCCTCCTTGATCTCGTCGAAGTGCTCGTCGAGCCACCCGGCGAACGCGCGCGCCTCGCGCGCGTCGGCGAAGAGGAAGGCGGGTGCCCGCTGCATCGCGTCGGCCAGCACCGTGGTCTTCACCCCGCCGGCCTCGCGGACCAGCTTCATGCCGCGGTTGTAGCTCGCCACGAGGGTGCCCTCGGCGGTCGCCATAGGCACGTAGAAGTCGCCCTCGGCGTGCTCGCCGTTCACGCGCAGCGGCCCGGCCAGGCCGATCGGCACCTGCGCCACGCCCACGAAGTTCTCGATGTTGCCCTTGGTGACCGCCGGGTCGAACGAGTAGCTCGACACGTTCTCGAGCGCCTCCCCGGTGCGTTCCTCGGCGAAGGCGCGCCGCGCCTCGGCGGCCTCTCGCGTGTAGTCGTCCTCCGGGTCGCGCGGCAGGCGCGCCCTCTCTCCGGCCGGGGCGGTGCTCACATCGATCTCCTCTCGTGCCCAGCTTGGGCAACAGATCCTGTATTTGTAGCTTACGGCAACACGAAGCCTCTGCGATCCTAAGCGCCGTGACCAGCGCGACCAGGCTGCAGCGCGAGCTGGCGGGCGAGGGACAGCCGGCCCGCTCGAACGCGCTCGACGCGTTCAAGCTCGCCAGGCGCCGCTTCCAGGCGTCCGAGCGCGTGGACATGAGCGCGATGGCCGAGCAGCTCGGCGTGAACCGGGTGACCCTCTACCGCTGGGTGGGCTCGCGCGACCGCCTGCTCGTGGAGGTGATCTGGTCGCTGGCGCGGCGCACCCTCGACGACATAGAGGCCGAGGTCTCCGAGCGCGGGGCCGAGCGCGTGGTGCAGGTGGTCGGACGCTTTCTCGACGCCGTGATCTCGAACGCCGGCATGCAGCGCTGGCTGGCTGAGGAAGGCGAGCAGGCGATGCGGCTGCTGACTCGCCGCGAGACCGACTTCCAGCCGCGCCTGATCGACGCGATGTACGAGCTGCTGCGCGAGGAGGCCGACGCCGGGCGCCTGGACCTCCCCGTGGACCTCCACGAGGTGGCCTACGTGATCGTGCGACTGATCGAGTCCTACACCTACCTGGACCTGATCACCGGCGAGCAGCCGGACGCGCGCCGCGCCGAGAGCGTCGTGCGCCTGCTGCTGCGCTGAGCCGCCGGGCGGCCTTTCAGGTGGCGTTCAGGTGCGTCTTGCCACCCTCGCCGCATGACTACAGAGACAGTCCGAATACAGGCGCGGCCGAGCGCCCGGGACATGCTCAACAAGGTCCCGGAGATCACCCTCTACTTCTGGATCATCAAGGTCCTGGCCACCACGGTCGGCGAGACCGCGGCGGACTACCTGAACGTCAACCTGAAGCTCGGATTGACCAATACGAGCTACGTGGTGGGCGCGCTGCTGGCGATCGCGCTGGTCGTGCAGTTCAGGACCAGGAAGTACGTCCCCGCGATCTACTGGCTCGCGGTGGTGCTGATCAGCGTGGTCGGCACCCTGATCACCGACAACCTCAGCGACAACCTCGGAGTGGACCTCGTGATCTCCACCGTCGGGTTCGCCGTGGCGCTGGCGCTGACCTTCGCGGCCTGGTACGCCAGCGAGCGGACCCTGTCGATCCACACGATCTTCAGCACGAAGCGCGAGGCGTTCTACTGGCGCGATCTGGCGGCCGAGCGCCTGTCCCTGGGCTACCTGGTGTCGGCGCTCATCTTCGGGGCGATGATCGCGGTGGTGGCGGTCGCGCACTTCGGCTTCAGGCTGAACGCCGTGCTGGCGTTCTGGATCGCCTACATCCTGACCCGGCCGCTCGGCGCGTCGCTCGGCGACTACATGTCGCAGTCGCCCCATGACGGCGGCCTCGGGCTGGGCACGACCGGCACCAGCGCGATCTTCCTCGCCACGATCCTGGTGCTGGTGACCTACCTGACGCGGACCAGAAGGGACCAGACGCCCGTCGAGCTGGAAGCCGCGGCGGCCTGACAGCCATCATCGGTCGTGTGAAGCCCCCCTCCATAGGCCTCTGCGAGGACGACGCCGACCTGCGCTCGATGCTGGCGCGCGCCCTGCGGGACGAGGACTTCGAGGTGCGCGTGACGGTGAACGGGCACGAGGCGGTGCGCGCCTTCACAGAGAGCCCGCCCGACCTGCTCGTAATGGACATCGGGCTGCCGGACGCCGACGGCCGCGACGTGTGCCAGGCGCTGCGGGGCCACGGGGTCGACGCGCCGGTGCTGTTCCTGACCGCGCGCGAGGGCCTGCACGACCGGCTGGCCGGCTTCCACGCGGGCGGTGACGACTACCTCACCAAGCCGTTCGCGCTCTCGGAGCTGGTGGCACGCCTGCGAGCCCTGCTGAAGCGCTCCGCGGCGCGGGAGGAGCGCGCGGCGCCCAGCGGCCTCCGCCTCGACCCGACTCGCCACGCCGCCAGGTCGGGGGAGCGGGAGGAGCAGCTCACGCCCACCGAGTTCCGCCTCCTGGCGGCGTTGATCGCGCGGCCCGGCGAGGTGGTGCGGCGGCGCCAGCTGGTGCTCGCGGGCTGGCCCGAAGGGGCGATCGTGCACGACAACACGCTCGACACCTACGTCGGGAGACTGCGGCGCAAGCTGGAGCGGCTCGGCGCCAAGGAGCGAATCGAGACCTCGCGAAGCGTGGGGTACTCGCTGCGTTGATGCCGTCCAGCCTGCGAGGGCGCGTCACCCTGGCCTCGGCCGGCGTGCTCGCCTTGGGCCTGGCGCTGCTCACCGTCGCGGTCTACGCACTGCTCTCGGCGCGCCTTCAATCGGAGGCCTCGCGCTCTCTCGGCGAGCGCGCCGACCTGCAGCTGTCCACGCTATATCTCCGGGCCGGCCGCCTACACATCCGCGACGGCGCGGGCGACGAGGCGCTGGACCGCACGGCCTGGGTGTTCTCCGGCGGCCGGGCCATCGAGCGCCCCACGGCGTCGGCGCAGGCGCAGCGCACTGCCGACGAGCTCTCCTCGGTCCGCCAGCCGGGCGAGCGCAAGGTCGGCGACTCGTTGCGTCTGCGCGCCGAGCCGATTCGCCTGGGTGGCCGCAGGCGCGGCACCGTGGTGGTGGGGATCTCGCTCAAGCCGTATGAGCAGACCGAGCGCCTCGCCCTGCTCGCGATGGCGATCCTCGACCTCTTCGTGCTGGGCGTGGGCGTGGTGGTGGCGCGGCGCGCCGTCGGCAAGGCCCTGCAGCCCGTGGCCGGGATGACCGCCGCGGCCGCCGACTGGAGCGAGCACGACCTCGACCGGCGCTTCAACCTGGGGGCGCCGAAGGACGAGCTCACCGCGCTCTCGTCCACGCTCGACGGGCTGCTGGCGCGCATCGCGGCGAGCGTGCGGCACGAGCAACGCTTCTCGGCCGAGATGGCGCACGAGCTGCGCACGCCGCTCGCCGGCCTGAGGGGCGAGACCGAGCTGGCCCTGCGCCGCCGCGACCTGGCCCCGCATGTGCGCGAGTCCTTCGAGGCCATCCTGCGCTCGGCCGACCGCACCCACCGGGTGATCGACACCCTGCTGGCGGCGGCGCGCAGGGACGCGGGCCCGGCCACGGGCTCCGCGGACGCCGCGGAGGTGGTGCGAGCGGCCGGGGAGGAGGCGCAGGCGGCGGCCTTGGCGGCCGGGGTGAGCGTGTCGGTGCAGCCGCCCGACCATCCGGCGCGGGTCGGCGTCGACCGGGACCTCGCCGTCCAGGCGCTGAACCCGCTGCTCGACAACGCCATCCGCCACGCGCGGTCGAGCGTCCGGCTGGCCGCCACGGCCGAGCTGGACATGGTGGTGGTGCGCGTGATCGACGACGGCGACGGCGTCTCGCCCGACGAGCGCGAGGTGATCTTCACCGCGGGCCACAGCGGCTCCCGCGACGGCGATGGCGCGGGTCTCGGCCTCCCGCTGGCCCGCAGGCTCGCCCGCTCAGGCGGCGGCGACGTGGAGCTGGGCAATGGCGGCTCCGGCGGCTGCTTCGAGCTGCGCCTGCCCTCGCTCTGAACAAGCGTGTCGATTTCGGCGTCGCCCGTTCGACGCATAGGTAGAGCCGCCCTCCGGCGGCAGGACCCAGACCAAGGAGTTGGACATGCGCAGAGTGGTTGTTACAGAGTTCATGACCCTCGACGGCGTGATCGAGGACCCGGGCGGCGCGGAGGACTTCGCGCACGGCGGCTGGTCGTTCAAGTTCCCCGACGACGAGGGCATGAAGTACAAGCTCGACGAGGTGATGGACTTCGACGCCCTGCTGCTGGGCCGGGTGACCTACGAGGTCTTCGCGGCGGCCTGGCCGGACCGCAGCGACGAGGCCGGCTTCGCCGACAAGATGAACTCGATGGCCAAGTACGTGGTCTCCTCGACGCTCACCGAGGCGAGCTGGAACAACTCGACCATCATCTCCGGCGACGTCGCCGGGGAGATCGCCAAGCTCAAGCAGGAGGACGGTGGCGACATCCTCGTCGGCGGCAGCCAGACGCTGGTTCAGGCGCTACGCGAGCACGACCTCGTGGACGAGTACCGCCTCATGGTCTTCCCGATCGTGCTGGGCAGCGGCAAGCGCCTCTTCACCGAGGACACGGGCACTCCGAGCGTGCTGAAGCTGACAGACTCGAAGACCCTCTCCACGGGGACGGTCATCCTGACCTACGAGCCCGCCCGCGACTGATTCGAGCGGGCTCGCGAGGACAGGAAGGAAGCCCTTAGAGAGCGGCCACGACCGACTTGGTCTCGAGGTAGTTGTCGAGCACCTGGGGACCCATCTCTCGGCCCCAGCCCGACTCCTTGTAGCCGCCGAACGGCATTGCGGCGTCGAACACGTGGTAGGTGTTGATCCACACCGTGCCCGCGCGCAGCAGCTTCGCCGTACGGTGGGCCTTCGAGAGGTCGTTGGTGAACACCCCCGCAGCCAGGCCGTAGTTGGAGTCGTTGGCCACCGCGATGATGTCCTCGGGCTGGTCGAACGGCATCGCGCACACCACCGGCCCGAAGATCTCCTCCCGGACCACGGACATCTCGTTCGTGGTGTCGGTCAGGATCGTCGGCTGCACGAAGTAGCCACGGTCCCCTGAGCGGTCGCCGCCGGCCATCGCCGTGGCGCCGTCCTTCTGACCCTCGTCGAGGTAGCCCAGCACCTTGCCGAACTGCTCGTCGGAGATCAGCGGGCCCATCTCTGAGTCCGGGTCGGTGCCCGGGGCCACGTTGATCGCCTTGGCGGCGTCGGCCACGCCGGCCACCACCTCGTCGAACGCGTCCTTCTGGATGTACAGGCGCGTGCCCGCGTTGCAGCACTGGCCGTGGTTGAAGAACACGGCGTTGGCCGCGCCGGCGATGGCGCTCTCGCGGTCCGCGTCTGCGTAGACCACGTTGGGCGACTTGCCGCCCAGCTCCAGGGACACCTTCTTCAGGTTGCCCGCCGCCGCTTGCACGATCGACTTGCCGACCTCGGTCGAGCCGGTGAAGGCCACCTTGTCCACGTCGTCGTGGGCGGCCAGGTGCGCGCCCGCGTCGCCGAAGCCGGTGACGATGTTCACCACGCCCTTGGGCAGGCCCGCCTCGAGCATGAGCTCGCCGAGTCGCAGCGCCGACAGGGGCGTCTGCTCGGCCGGCTTGAGCACCACCGTGCAGCCGGCTGCCAGCACCGGTCCCAGCTTCCACGCCGCCATCAGCAGCGGGAAGTTCCACGGGATGATCTGACCGACCACGCCGACGGGATCGCGCAGCGTGTACGCGTGGTACTCGCCTGGCGCCGGCAGGGCGGAGATCGGCACGGTCGTGCCGTGGATCTTGGTGGTCCAGCCCGCCATGTAGCGGAACAGGTCCGCGGCCAGCGGGATGTCGGCGGCGCGCGCCACCGTGAACGGCTTGCCGTTGTCGAGCGACTCGAGCATCGCCAGCTCGTCGCCGTTCTCCTCGATCAGCTCGGAGATCTGCCAGATCAGCCGGCCGCGGTCGGAGGCGTTCATCGTGCGCCACTCCGAGCCGTCGGCGAACGCGCGTCGCGCGGCCTTGATGGCGCGGTCGATGTCCTCGGCCTCTCCGTGGGCTACGTCCGCCAGCTTCTCCTCGGTGGCGGGATTCAGGGTTTCGAACGTCTTGCCTGAGGCCGACGGAACCCATTCACCGTCGATCAGAAGGTTGTGCTCGCCTCCGACGAATGCATCGACGGACTGCTCGCGTGGAACGGCAACTGCCATGAAACTCACTCCCTCGCTCCCCGCGGAATCGCGGGGTTCGTCTCTCTTGATCCTTACTTGTTATGTACCCAGCCACGGCAAAGGAACACGCGATTGGTGTATGCATAACATGGGCCGGAATGAGCATCGATTCGCGCACTGGGATCGAGGCGCATGGGCTCGCCAAGACGTTCCGCTCACCGGATGGCCCGGTGGAGGCGGTGCGTGACATCGACCTCTCGATCGCGTGCGGCGAGGCGGTCGCGCTGCTCGGCCCGAACGGCGCGGGCAAGTCCACGACGATCGACATGCTGCTGGGGCTGACCCGCCCCGACCGCGGCGAGGTTTCGCTCTTCGGCGACAGCCCGGCCGAGGCCGTCGCGGGCGGGGAGATCGGCGCGATGCTGCAGACGGGGTCGCTGATTCCCGACCTGTCGGTGCGGGAGGTCGTGACGATGATGGCCGCGCTCTACCCGTCTCCGATGGGCGTGGACGAGGTGCTCGAGCTCACCGGGATCGGCCCGCTTGCCGCGCGCCGCACGCAGAAGCTGTCCGGCGGCGAGACCCAGCGGGCGCGCTTTGCGATCGCGCTCGTGAGCAACCCCGAGCTGCTCGTCCTCGACGAGCCCACAGTCGGCATGGACGTGGAGGGCCGGCGCGCCTTCTGGGCCACCATGCGCGAGCTCGCCGGTGCCGGCAAGACCATTCTGTTCGCCACCCACTACCTGGAGGAGGCTGACGCGTACGCCGACCGGGCCGTGCTGATGGCGAGGGGCCGGATCGTGGCCGACGGGCCGACCACCGAGATCAAGGCGCGGGTGGGCGCGCGCGTGATCAGGGCGACACTGCCGGGCGCCGACCTCGGCGAGCTGGAGCGCCTACCCGGCGTGACGCGGGCCGAGCTGCACGGCGAGACGGCGATCCTGACCTGCTCGGACTCGGACGCGGCCATCCGCGCGCTGCTGGCGGAGCACGAGGAGGCACGCGACGTCGAGATCAAGGGCGCGGGCCTCGAGCAGGCGTTCGTCGAGCTCACGGCCGACGCCGCGCCGGCGGCCGCGGGAGCCGCGCACTGAGCTCCACGGTCTACCTCCGCTACGAGCTGCTGCGCACCGTTCGCAACCGGCGCTTCTTCTTCTTCGCGCTGGCCTTCCCGGTGGTGCTCTACTTCCTGATCGCGGTGCCAAACCGCCATGAGAACGACCTGAGCGGCACCGGGATCTCGGCGCCGCTGTACTTCATGGTCAGCCTGGCGTCGTTCGGCACCATGACGGCGATGCTCGCGAGCGGCGGGCGCATCGCCACCGAGCGCAACACCGGCTGGACCCGCCAGCTGCGCATCAGCCCGCTGTCGCCGGGCGCGTACTTCCGCACCAAGGTCGCGACGGCGTACATGATGGCTCTGCTGACGATCCTGGTGCTCTACGCGTGCGGCGCCTCGCTCGGGGTGTCCATGCCGGCCGGCACCTGGCTGGAGGTCACCGGCCTGATGCTGGTCGCGCTGATTCCCTTCGCGGCCCTGGGGATCTTCATCGGGCACCTGATGAACCCCGACGCGGTCGGACCGGTGATAGGCGGCGGGACCGGCCTGCTCGCGTTCGTCAGCGGGACCTGGTTCCCGATCCCCGACCACGGCTTCCTGCACGACGTGGGGGTCGGCGTCCCCTCCTACTGGCTGGTGCAGGCCAGCCACATCGCGGTCGGAGGCAAGCCCTGGGGCCTGACCGGCTGGGCCGTGATCGCGGCGTGGACGGTCGTGCTCACGGTGCTGTCCATCCAGGTCTACCGCCGCGACAGCGGGCGCGTCTAGCGCTCGGTCGGCTGTGCCGGTGCCGCGGCGGCGGCCACACCGGCCGGCGCGCCGGCAACCTGGTGGGCGGGGAGCACCAGCAGCGCGATGAGCAGTCCGAGCGCGAAGATCCCAGCCGCCCACCAGAACGCGACGGTGTAGCCGTGCACGGTCGCGGCGTCCTGCAGGTTGGGCAGGCGCGGGTGGCTGGTGGCGTAGCTCGTCACCGCGCTGGCGACGGGCTCCTGGCGGCTGAGGACGAAGATCGGCACGCCGTCGTGGTGGTCGCCGCCCCAGCCGTCGGCCGGCTCGAAGGTCCCCCGGCCGGCGACGACCGCTCCAGTGGACAGCATCTCGTCGAAGACGTTGCCGTTGATGCCTGCCGGACGGCTGGGGACTCCCTCGTGGGCGGCGTCGCCACCCGAGAGGAACCAGTCGTGCAGGCGGTGCCCACCGTCGCCGAGCCCGTTGCCCGGTCCCTCGTTGGGCCCGGCGATGAAGCCGTCGAGGGACGTGGACATGTAGAGCACGGTCGCGGCCATTGTGTTCTTCTCCTTGTGTTCGCCCGGCGCGGCTCCCATGGCCGCCCCTCTGCTTACACGTCGAAGAAGCCGCGCGAAAATCGACACCTTCTCGGGCCGCGGAGCTCCAGGGGGTGCAGTGAAGCGGCTGATGGGATTCGAACCCACGACCTTCTGCATGGCAAGCAGACGCTCTAGCCAACTGAGCTACAGCCGCGCGTGCGGCGCAGTATAGGCAGGGGCTAGACGCCCGGCGGGGTGCGCTCGGCCCACTCGGCGATGTCGCCGGAGCCGATGATCATCGTGCCGTCGTCGAGCTCGAGCACCGGCAGCTTCTCCTGGCCGGTCATGCGCTTGAGCTCGGGCCGCTTGCCGCTGGTGAACAGCCCGAATGGGCGGTTCTGGTCGAACACGTTGGTCTCGTAGCTGTGCCCCGCGGCGTCGAGCGCGTCGTGCGCCTTCTGGCACGCGTGGCGCTTCGGGCCGTCACGGTTCACGGAGCAGACGTGCAGGGTCTTTGCGCGAGCCATGGCCTGCCGCTACCCGCTCTCGGGCGCGCCGGAACCCAGCGTGGCGCGCCCGGAGGGGCCGCCCCGGTCGCTAGCCTAGGCCCGCTCCGGCGCCGTGGCGGAGTGGTTACGCAGCGGCCTGCAAAGCCGTTCACACCGGTTCGATTCCGGTCGGCGCCTTTACGGGGTTTGAAAGGCGTCGACGCCGTTGTAAGCGCGCGAGCGCTGCTTTAGGTTTGCGCGATCCCCGCTCTGCTCCAAACCCCGCCGAGAAAGCTCGCGCTCATCGCGGGCCTGTTGTTCCTCCTCACCTTCATCACCTCGATCGCAGCGGTCATCCTCTACAACCCTGCGCTGAAGGACGCCTACATCGTCGGAGCCGGGTCCGACACGCGCGTGCGCCTGGGACTGTTCTGCGAAGTCATCCTGATCATCGCGAATGTCGGCTCAGCTCTCGCGCTGTTCCCGATCCTCAAACGGCAGAACGAAACCCTCGCGCTGGGATACGTCACAGCTCGGCTCGTTGAGTCCACCTTCATCGCCATCGGCATCGTCAGTCTCCTTGCGCTGGTGACCTTGCATCAGAAAGCCGCGGGCGCGGATGCCGGCGCGCTCGTCCCGGTCGCGAAGTCACTCGTCGCGGTCCGTAATTGGACGTTCGTACTCGGACCAGGCTTCGTTGTCGGCGTCGGCAACGGGTTGATTCTGGGCTACCTGATGTACCGGTCCGGGCTCGTCCCGCGAGGAATGGCCATGTTGGGACTCGTCGGAGGTCCGCTGATCTGCGTTTCGGGAGCCCTCGTGCTGTTCGACGTGATCGGGCGAGGCTCGGCGGCGCAGGGCATCGCGACAGTCCCGGAGTTCCTCTGGGAGCTGTCGCTTGGGATCTATCTCACCGTTAGGGGCTTCAAGGCCTCCCCAATCCTCGACGACCTAGGGGGTTGAGCGCCTCAGATCGGCGGGGCGGCTCGCTCGTCGATGATGTTGAGCTGTTCTGCGGCGCGTGTGAGGGTGAAGACCCGGTTGGTCACGCCCTGTGGGCGCACTACGACGAGCTCAACCGCGGCGGCGAGCGCTCGCTGGTTGGCCCTCAGGATCGTCCGCAGCCCCGCGCCGTCGAGGAAGCTGAGGCGGCGCAGGTCGAAGACGACCCTGCTGGGGGTGGGCGCCCGAAAGACACGGTCGAGCGCGCTTTCGACCTCGGTGACGCCCGCGAGGTCGAACTCGCCCGCGAGCAGCACCTGCGACGTCGACCCGAAGTGTCCGATGCCCACAGTGAGGGCGGGCCAAGGCTTGGTCATCACGCAACTTTCTCGCGCCTCTCCGGAACGGTGGGCAAAGGGTGGAGGGGGGCGAAGAGAACCCTTGGCTCTGCCGGAACGCTACGCCGCCGGGGCCCGTTCGGCCCGAAAGGCGGCTCAATTGGCCGCGTGCGGCGACGCAATTAGCGGGATCTCCGGGACCGGGGCCGCCCGGGGAGAGCGTGACCTAGACTCGGCCGCCGCCGATGGCCTGGCAGCGGGACAGATTGAGGGCGCCCCTCGCGCTCCTGGCGGTCGCGGTGGCGGCGCTGGTGATCGCGCCCTGGGCGGCGTCCGCGCGGCCCGCGCCGCGGCTGATCGACAAGCACGGCAGGCAGATCCACGGCAAGCCGGCCAGGTGGCTGCAGCAGTCGAGGATGCCGATGGTGGGCGGCCGCGTCCGCTTGATCGTCGGTGGCTGCCCACACCAGCCGACCTTCGCCGGCTGCGTGTACGCGCGGCGGCCTCGCTGGCTCTACCTGAACGAGGGGGCCTACAACCCGAAGAGCATCGTCTACCACGAGCTCGGCCACACCTTCGACTTCGAGCTGCTGCGGCGCAGCGACCGCAAGAAGTTCAAGCGCGTGATGCACCTGAAGCGGCCCGGCTGGTTCGCCGGCAAGGGGCCGCCGTCGGAGCTTTTCGCCGAGGCCTACGCGCTCTGCTCGCGCTTCGGGATGAAGCGCCCGCCGGCGAGCAAGCTCGACTGGACGCACTCGCTCTACCACTACCGGCCCTCGAAGCGCCAGCACAAGGCCAGCTGCGCGATCATCAAGAGCGCGGGCGCTCCCAAGCGCCAGCGGGCAAAGCCGAAGCCGCAGCCGCCGGCCAACCCGCCGCCGGTATTCGAGGAGGATCCGCCGCCCAGCAAGCCCGCTCAGCCGGGCGGCGGCGTGCTGCCTCCCGGCCTGCCGAGCCCGCTTCCGCTGCCTCCCACGCTTGGCATCTAGCCGCTCGGGGTAGTGCGTAACTGGAACGTCGACAAGGAGGAGTTATGGAGGCTTCAACAGGTCCTGGCAGGGGCGATGCTGTAGGTGGGGCGTCGGCGCGCACGCCAATCAGCGCGATCGCGGATCCGGCCCCGCTCGGGCTGGCGGCGTTCGCTCTCACGACCTTCGTGCTGAGCATGTTCAACTCGGGCCTGGTGAGCGACAAGGGCGAGCCGATCGTGTTCGGCCTGGCGCTCGCGTACGGCGGGCTCGCGCAGCTGCTGGCCGGCATGTGGGAGTTCAAGAACAACAACACCTTCGGCGCGACGGCGTTCACGTCCTACGGGGCCTTCTGGCTGTCGTTCTGGGCGTTCAACCAGTTCTACGCCGACAAGATCACCGACAAGGCCGACGTCGGCCACGCGGTGGGCCTGTACCTCATCGGCTGGGGCATCTTCACGGCCTACATGTTCATCGCTTCGCTCCGCGTGAGCGTGGCGGTGAGCCTCGTGTTCCTGCTGCTCGCGGCGACCTTCATCGTGCTCGGCATCGGCGACTCCGGCGCCAACACCGGCATCACCAAGATCGGCGGCTACATCGGGCTGGCGACGGCCCTGGCAGCCTGGTACGCGTCGTTCGCCGTCGTCACGAACAAGACGTTTGGCCGTATCGTCATGCCGGTGAAGGACCTCAGCGGCCGCTGAGCAACGACCAGGAGGGGATATGGAAGCCGGCAGCAAGGCATCTTCGGATCAAATCGAGAAGCAGCTCGAAGAGATCATTGATCAGGAGATCTTCGAGCCGCCGAAGGAGTTCGTCGAGAACGCGCTGATTCAGGACGAGTCGGTGTACGAGGAGGCCGCGAAGGATCCGCCGGCCTGGTGGGCGAAGCAGTCGAAGGAGCTCCTGCACTGGCACGAGGACTTCGACGAGGCGCTCGACGACTCCAAGGCGCCGTTCTACAAGTGGTTCACGGGCGGCAAGCTGAACGCGTCCTACAACTGCCTCGATCGTCACGTCGAGGACGGCAAGGGCGACAAGGTGGCCTTCCACTGGCGCGGCGAGGCCGGCGAGGAGCGCGACGTGACCTACGCCGACCTCCTGCGCGACACCCAGAAGCTCGCCAACGTGCTCAAGGAGCGCGGCGTCGAGGCCGGCGACGTGGTCGGCATCTTCCTGCCGATGATCCCCGAGGTGGCGGTGGCGATGCTCGCCTGCGCGCGCATCGGCGCTCCGCACAACGTGGTGTTCGGCGGCTTCTCGGCCGAGTCCGTGAAGGACCGCATGCAGTTCTCGGAGGCCAAGGCGCTGATCACGGTGAACGCCGCCCGGCGCAAGGGCAAGGCCACACCGATCAAGCCCGACGTGGACGAGTTCCTCGGCGACGTCCCCTCGATCGAGACCGTGATCGTGGTGAAGAACACCGACGACGAAGTGGACATGGAGGACGGGCGCGACCTCTGGTACGACGAGGCGCTGGAGGGCGCCGACGACGAGTGCCCGGCGGAGCCGTTCGACGCCGAGCACCCGCTGTACGTGCTCTACACCTCGGGCTCGACCGCTGAGCCGAAGGGCATCCTGCACAGCACCGGCGGCTACCTGACCGGCGTCTCGTGGACGCACAAGTACGTGTTCGACCTGAAGCCCGACGAGGACGTGTTCTGGTGCTCGGCCGACGTCGGCTGGGTCACCGGCCACTCCTACATCGTCTACGGGCCGCTCTTGAACGGCGCGACCTCGGTGATGTGGGAGGGCGGTCCCGACTACCCGGACAAGGACATCTGGTGGGAGATCTGCGAGCGCTACGGCGTCACGATCTTCTACACCGCCCCGACGGCCATCCGCGCCTGCATGAAGTGGGGCGTCGAGCACCCGAACAAGCACGACCTGTCGAAGCTGCGGCTGCTCGGCACCGTCGGCGAGCCGATCAACCCCAAGGCCTGGATCTGGTACTGGAAGGTGATCGGGGGCGAGCACTGCCCTATCGTCGATACCTGGTGGCAAACCGAGACCGGCCACATCATGATCTCGCCGCTGCCGGGGGTCACGCCCGCCAAGCCGGGCTCGGCGACCAAGGCGCTGCCGGGTATCGACCCGGCGGTGGTCACCGAGAAGGGCGAGGACGCCGGCAACGACCAGGGCCTGCTCACGATCAGGCAGCCGTGGCCGGGGATGCTGCGGACCCTGTACAAGGACGACGACCGCTACAAGGAGACCTACTTCGAGAAG
>JBBQRG010000067.1:0-15984 GCA_038215095.1 Solirubrobacterales bacterium
GCCGATGCGGTGGTCGGTCTGCGCCACGCTCGGATCGAAGCTGCTGGCGGCGCCGAGCGGGATCGGGAAGATCGTGCGGAAGCCGTGGATCGTGTCGTAGGCGAACAGGATCGGGATGTGCAGCCGCGAGTGCTCGACGGCGTCGTGCTGGTAGTGGTTGATCAGCACGGGATCCGTCTCGCTGAACACGGCCCCTACCGGCCTGCGCGCCTGCGAGGGGTCGTCCTTCATCTGGCCGTCGGAGGCCAGCGTGAGCTGGTCGAGCTTCTCCCTGAGCGTCATGCGGCTCAGCAGCACGTTGATCTTGTGCTCGGTCGCGGGGCTCAGGCTCTGATGCACAGCCCGCAGCGTTGTGCGGTCGCGCGTGCGTGCGTGGTGCTTGCCGGCCAGCGCCTGGCCGGCGGCAGCGGTCAGGCTCAGCACGATCACGGCGATCCCGATCGCGTGCAGCCAGGTCCTCTTACTCATCTCCGACCTCCCTCAGGTCGCCGCGGTTACCGCGACGCGCGGCATGCTATCGCGACACCACGGGTAGGCCACAGGCAGAAGATGCGGCTCGTTTCGCTCGTCGCCCTTGTAGCCGTCCTGGCGCTCGTCCCGGTCGCGGGCGCCTCCGCGAGGCAGTCCCCCGACCGCGCCCAGCTGCACGAGTACGCGCAGCGCACCTGGTCGTCGATGGCGGCGATGACCGATCCCTCCTCCGGCCTGCCGGCAGACATCCTCGAGGCCGACGGCTCGCGCAGCGTGCAGACGTCGTCCACCAACATCGGCGCCTACCTCTGGAGCGCCGTCGCGGCCCGCCGGCTCGGCGTGATCTCGCGCCTCGAGCTGGTCGCGCGGCTCAGGCGCACCATCGGAACGCTCGAGCACATGGAGCGCTACCGCGACACCGGCCAGTACTACAACTGGTACGACCACCGCACCGGGGCGAAGCTCACCGCCTGGCCGCCCAGGCCACAGGACGAGTTCCACCCGATCCTCTCCTCGGTCGACGACGGCTGGCTGGCGGTCGGCCTCAAGATCGTGGCGCGCAAGGTGCCGCAGGTCGCGCGCCGTGCCCGTGCTCTCTACAAAGCGATGGACTTCGGCTTCTACTACGTCCCGGAGAAGAACCGCGTGCTGTTCCACTACCGCCCCGACGACCCGTCGGCGTCGCCCTGCTGCTACGACACGCTGGTCAGCGAGAGCCGCATCGTCGACTACCTCGGGATCGGCCGCGGGCAGCTGCCGCGCAAGGAGTACTTCGGGCGCGAGCGCACCTTCCCCGACACCTGCGACTTCGCCTTCCAGGAGACGAAGCCGGTCGGCGACTGGCGGCGCTACTACGGCGTCGACGTGTTCGAGGGCGCCTACGGCTACGGCGGCATGCGGCTCGTCCCGTCGTGGGGCGGCTCGATGTTCGAGGCGCTCATGCCGTCGCTGTTCGTGCCGGAGGAGAAGTGGGCGCCCCGCAGCTGGGGCCGCAACCACCCGCTGACCGTGCGGGCGCAGATCTTCCACGGCCTCCAGGAGGCGGGCTACGGCTACTGGGGCTTCTCGCCGGCCAACACGCCCGAGGGCGGCTACGGCGCGTGGGGCGTGGACGGCGCCGGGATGGACCCGAACGGCTCGCCCTCGAACGAGGACGCCACACTCGTCGACCACGGCTTCCCCGGCTGCCCCGACCGTCCCGCTAAGCCCGACCCGCCGGAGTCGGCGTACACGAACGGCGTGGTCACGCCGCACGCCGCCTTCCTCGCGCTGCGCTACGCGCCGCAGGCGGCGCTCGCCGACCTGCGCGCGCTGGCGCGCGACTTCCCGGGCCTCTACGGCCCCCTCGGCTTCCGCGACAGCGTGAACGTGCAGACCAAGCGGGTCTCCGGTTCCTACCTGTCGCTGGACCAGGGAATGATCATGGCCGCGCTAGGGAACGCGCTTGGCCACGACGTCCTGCGCGACGCGTTCGCGGACCGCCGGCTCGAGCGGCGGGTCCGGCCGGTGATCGGCATCGAGCGCTTCAACGCCTCCTCGCCCGGGGGCTAGCCTCCCGCGCCATGCGCGCGGTCTCCGTCCACCCCGACGCGCTCGTCCTGACGAGCCGCATGTGGCAGGTGAACGCCGTCGCCGTTCGGGCGGGCGAGGAGGCGATGCTGATCGACTCGCCCTACTTTCCCGACGAGCTCGAGCTGCTGCCGCAGGTCCTGGCCCAGGCCGACTTCGAGCCCGACGGCCTGCTGGCGACGCACGCCGACTTCGACCACGTGCTCGGCCGGCTGGCGTTCCCGGGGTTGGCGCTCGGGGTGGCGGAGCTGTCGGCGGAGCGGCTGCAGCGTTCGCCGGGGGCGGTGCAGAGGGCGCTGCGGGATTCCGACGCCGAGTTCTACGTGGAGCGGCCGCGGCCGCTCGCGTTGGGGTCGGTCCAGGCGCTGCCCGTGCCCGGACGCGTCGGGCTGGGTGAGGAGGAGCTCGAGCTGTATCCGGCTGAGGGGCATACGGTCGACGGGATGGCGCTGTTCGCGCCGTGGCTGGGGGTGCTGGTGGTCGGGGATTACCTGTCGCCCGTGGAGCTGCCGATGCTGGGCGAGCTCGAGGCCTATCGGGCGACCTTGGGGCGCTTGGCGCCGGTCGTGGAGCGGGCCTCGACGGTGGTGCCGGGGCATGGGTCGGTCCTGTCGCGGGAGGACGCGTTGCGGGTGCTCGATGAGGATGTCGAGTACCTCGACGTAGTGCAGGCAGGTGAGGAGCGGCCGCGCCTGCCCGATGGCCGCGATTCTTCGCGCCAGCGCGCGCTCCACGCCGAGAATCTCGCCGCGGTAGCGTTCAAGGGGTGAGAGGGAGGGCTCTCCTAACCGGGCTGCTGCTCGGCTTGGCGCTTGTGGCGCCGGCCGCCGCTGCCGCGCCGTCGCTCTCCACGTCCGATCGCCTCGACGCGCGCCGCTATGTGGCCGCCGGTACGCGGGGCTACGTGGTGGGCACCGAGGCCGGGCGCTTCCCGGCGATGGGCTTCCACACGCGGGGGGAGATGGGTGGCTTCTGGTCGCCGCCCGTGAAGCTGCTCGACGGGCTGTGGTTCGGCGTGAACGGTCAGTGGATCGGTCCGGCAACGCGCTTCACCAGCCAGGCCGGCTACACGCAGATGGACCTGCCCGCGCCGGCTGGGCTCCAGATGCGCCGTGTGGACTTCGGCCCCGACGGGCACCGCGCCGTGCTAGTGGGCCTGCGGATCCGCTCGACCGGCGGCGCGCGCTCCGTCGACGTCCAGGTGGACGCGCACTCGGAGCTGATGAACGCCTATCCATGGGGTGAGACGACCCCCTCGCAGTCGACGGTGAACGGTCCAGACAGCGGCGCCTTCGAGGGCGGCCGGCTCGTGTTCCGCGACGGCTCCTTCGCCGCTGCCGTCGGGACGCGGCAGGCGGCGGCGAGCGCGGAGACCGGCCCGGGCTTCCGCGGCCCGCAGGACCCCGCCGTGATCTGCCCGGCCTCCGGCGAGGGCACGCCCACCCCGCCGCCGCGCTGCGACGACACCGCCTACGGCAGGGGCAGCGGCGGCAAGCTGCACTACCGCGTGAACGTGCCGGCGCACGCCCGCACCACGCTGTGGATCGCCGTGACCGGGTCGGAGACGGGCTCGGGCACCGCCGTGAAGGAGCAGGCATCCGTGCTGCGCGACCCCGAGGCGCTGCTGCGGCGCAAGGTGGCCGCGCGGGCGCGCCTGCAGCGCTTCACCCGCCTGTCGCTGCCCGGCGACCGGCTGCTCCAGCGCGGCGTGGACTGGAGCAAGCAGAACCTGGCCGACTCGCTGCAGGCGGCCACCGATCTCGACCTGCGCGAGACGAACGCCGGCAAGAACTACCCGCCGCCGGCCGGCAAGCTGGCCCGCGCACGCTGGATCGCGGCCGGCTTCCCCGACTACCCGTGGCTGTTCGCCACCGACGGCGAGTACACCGCCTTCGCCAGCGTCGCCGCCGGTCAGTTCGCGCCGATCAAGGACCACCTGAAGGCGCTGCGCGACATCAGCGAGATCGTGAACAAGGGCAGCGGCAAGGTCGTGCACGAGGTCGTCTCGGACGGCACGGTCTACTTCGGCTCGAACGCCGACGCCGGGAACACCGACGAGACGGTCAAGTTCCCGAGCGCGGTGGCGTTGGTGTATCGCTGGACCGGCGACGACCGCTTCCGCGACCAGATGTACGGCTTCTCGGTGCGCAACATGCGCTACGTGTTCGACCAGCTCGACGCCGACCACGACGGCTGGCCTGAGGGCGCCGGCAACGTCGAGCGGCCGGGCATGGGCGAGGAGAAGCTCGACGTGACGGTGTATGCGATCCGCGGCCTGCGCGACCTGGCGTACCTGGCGCGCTCAAAGGGCGACGCGGCCACGTACACCTGGGCCGAGGGCCGCGCACGCGCGATGGAGGCGGCCTTCGAGAGCGCCTGGTGGCTCCCCGCCGTGCCCCAGCACGCCGACTCCCTGAAGAACCCGAGCAACGAGAAGCTCATGCAGCGCCACTGGATCGGCGTCACGCCGATGGAGGCGGAGCTGGTCCGCCCGACCGGGAGCGCGCAGCCCGGCCTGACCACGCGCGACCACGCCATCGCCGCCCTCAACCTGCGCGAGCAGGGCTGCTACGGCAACGCGGCGGGCCTCTTCCACACCGGCAGCGGCGGCTGCGACCCGGCGCCGTCGAGCAAGTCCGACCTCGAGATCTTCAGCCTGAACAGCGCCGTGATGGCGGTGGGGGAGGGCAACTACGGCCGGCTCGACCACGGCCAGCAGCAGCGATTCACGAAGGCCAACCGCCAGCTCCAGCTGCCGGCGCCCGACGAGCAGCCCGGCGCCATGCCGGAGATCGCGCCGTCACCGGACTACGGCCGCTCGATCCTGAAGTCGTTCCTGGAGCGCGCGTCGGTGCTGCAGGCCTGGGGCGCCTACGGCACGGTCTGGCCGGTGGTGCACCAGCAGTTGGGAGTGCGCCCCGACCTCGGCTTCTTGCAGCTCGAGATCACTCCGCAGGTTCCTCCCTACCAGCACGCGATCGCGGGCCGTGGAATCCGGGTCGGCGACGGGACGGTCGACGTCGTGGCCGACCACCGTGGCAAGCGCTACGAGACGCGCGTGCGCAACCGCTTCAGGGGGCTGCGCCGCCTGGCGCTGGGCGCCACGCTGCCCGCCGGCGCGTCGGTGAGGAGCGCGACGTTCGACGGAAGGCGGGTCCGCATCAGGACGCGCGCGACCAACCGCGGTCTCGAGGTCCTGGTGCGCACGGCCCGCGTGCTCGGGTCCCACAAGCTGGTCGTCAAGGCGCGCTAGGCGCCCTTGCCGCCCAGCGGCCGCAGCGCGGTCGCGTCCGGCGCGCCGGCCATGAGCGGCACGGCACGGGCGATCAGCGCCTTCACGCTCTCGTCCTCGAGCGACGCGTCGTGGGCCGCCTTGCTGGTCCAGGCCTAGGTCACGAACACCGCGTCGGGATCTTCCGGCGCGCGGCTGACGAGGTAGAGGCGGCAGCGCTCGTCGGCCTCCGCGCCTGCGGCGGCCTCGAGCAGGATTGAGGCAAGCTCGTCGCCTTTCCCGGGCTGGGCCGTGAAGCGCACGTGCATCGCGTAGGGCTCGTCCACGGCGCTCATTCTGCCGTTCCGGGCTGCCAGCCCGCCGTGCGCAGGCTCCGGCCGGGGCTGCGCGCTCCCAGGGCGAAGCGCGGCTCGGGCTCCGCGGCGCCGGTCATCGCGGCCACCGCCTGCTCGGCGAACGCCGGGCCGTGCTTGAAGCCGTGGCCCGAGCCGCCGCCGGCCAGCCAGACGCGCTCGTGCTCGGGATGGCGGTCCAGGATGAAGCCGTTGTCCGCGGTCAGCGAGTAGTGGCAGGTCTTTGAGCGCTCCAGCCGCGCCTCGGCCAGGGCCGGGAAGCGGTGGGCGAGGTACTCCGCCGCCTTGCGCTCCGTGGCCCCGCTCGCCTGCGCCGGGCGCTCGTCGGGGTCCACCGGTGGCCCGTCCTCGTCGATCGCCACCTTCATCCCGTTGCCATCGAGCGGCCCGAGCCCGTAGACCGCCCCGTCGTAGTCGAGCCAGGCCGGGCAGCCCGGCAGCGCCCACTCGGCGCCCACCTCGAAGAAGCTCACGTCCTGGCGCGTCACGCGCAGGTCCACGAGGCCGGGGAAGAGGGCCGCCAGCCAGGCGCCGCAGGCCCACACGACCAGGTCGGCCTCCATGCGCCGGCCGTCCACCAGCGCCGCGTCGCCGTCGGGCCGGGCCTGGCCGCGCACCACGGTCGCGCCGCGGCGCGCGGCCCGCTCGGACAGCGCGCGGGTGGCCGCGGCGGCGCGCATCACGCCGGCCTCCGGCTCCAGCAGCAGGTACTCCAGGTCGTCGACGCGCAGGCTCGGGAACAGCTCGGCGCCCTGCTCCGGCGTCAGCCGCTCGACCGGGATGCCCTGCTTGCGCATCACGCGCTCGGACTCGGCCTCCCAGCCGCCCTCGCGGCGCACCAGCCACACGAGGCCCGAGCGCACCATCAGCTCCTCGCCCAGCTCCAGCCACAGCTCGCGCGCTCGCCAGGCCGAGCGCGTGTACAGCTCGCCGTCGCCGTGCGAGTAGCGGATCAGCCTGCTCTCGCCGCCGGACTCCGCGCCCTCGTGGCCCGGCTCGGCGCGCTCGACCAGCGTGACCTCGAATCCCTCTCCCGCCAGCCGGTCGGCGATCGCGGCGCCGAAAACGCCCGCGCCCACGACGATCGCGGAGGCGCTCGCTACTCCTCCGCGGACTTGATGGTGGCGATCGGGTCGCCGGTGGAGATCGGCTTGCCCTCCTCGATCGGCAGCGCCGCGACGGTCCCCGCCTTGTGGGCGGTGATCTCGTTCTCCATCTTCATGGCCTCGATGATGCAGATCACCTGGCCCTCCTCGACGCTGTCGCCCTCCTTGACCTGCACCTTCCACATGTTGCCCTGGAGCGGCGAGGTGATCTCGTCGGGGCCGCCGCCGGCGGACTTTCCGCGTTCCGCGCGCGTGGGGGCCTTGCGCGCCGGTCCGCCGCCGTTGGCGGCCGCCGCCGGCGCGGCTCCGATCACCTTCACGTCGAACTTGCGCCCGGAGACCTCGACGGAGTAGTCGCGCTCGACCTTCTCCTCCTCGTCCTCGTCGCCGGCCGGCTCGGCCTTCGGGAAGGCGAGCTCCTTCAGCCAGTCCTTGTCCTCGACGAGGTCGCGGCAGGTCTCGCCCTTGTGCCACTGCTCGGTGGCGAGCAGCGCCTGGTGGAAGGGGATCAGCGTCTTCAACCCGCCGATCTCGTACTCGCCGAGCGCGCGCAGCATGCGCCTCGTCGACGCCTCGCGGTCCACGTCCCAGACGATCAGCTTGGCGATCATCGGGTCGTAGAGCGGCAGCACCTCGTAGCCCTCCTCGGCGCCCGAGTCCACCCGCACGAACGGCCCGGCCGGCTCAATGTAGGAGCCGATCTTGCCGGGCGCGGGCGCGAAGTTCTTCGACGCGTCCTCGGCGTTCACGCGGCACTCGATCGCGTGCCCGCGCAGCACGACGTCCTTCTGCTTGTAGGACAGCTTCTCGCCCGCGGCCACCTTGATCTGCTCGCGCACGATGTCGATGCCCGTGACCATCTCGGTCACGCAGTGCTCGACCTGCACGCGCGTGTTCATCTCGAGGAAGAAGTACTCGCCGTCCTGCAGCAGGCCCTCGATGGTGCCCGCGCTGTGATAGCCCACCGCCTTGGCGGCTTCGGTGCCGATCTTGCCGATCTTGTCGCGCAGCTCGGGGTCCACCGCCGGCGCGGGGCTCTCCTCGATCAGCTTCTGATGGCGGCGCTGCACCGAGCAGTCGCGCTCGAACAGGTGGATCACGTTGCCGTGCGAGTCGGCAAGCACCTGCACCTCCACGTGGCGCGGATCGGGCAGGTAGCGCTCCACGTACACCGTGGCGTCCGAGAAGAACTTCTCGCCCTCGCGCGCCGCGCCCTCGAACGCCTTCTCGAGCTCGTCCTCGGACTCCGCGACGCGGAAGCCCTTGCCGCCTCCGCCGCCCGCGGCCTTGATGGCGACCGGGTAGCCGATCTCGTCGTCGATCACCTTGCGCGCGGCGTCCACGTCCTCGACCGGGTCGGTGGTGCCGGGCACGATCGGGACGCCGGCCTTCTGCATCAGCTCGCGGGCGCGCGTCTTCGAGCCCATCGCGTCGATGGCGTCGGCGGGCGGGCCGATGAAGACGATGCCGGCGTCGTCGCAGGCGCGCGCGAAGGCGGCGTTCTCGGCGAGGAAGCCGTAGCCGGGGTGGATCGCCTCGGCGCCGGCCTGCTTGGCCACCTCGATGATCTTGTCCATGTTCAGGTAGCTCTCGCTGGCGGGCCCGGGGCCCAGTAGATAGGCCTCCTGCGCGCGGCGGGAGTGCGGCGCGTCGCGGTCGGGCTCCGAGTAGACGGCCACGGTGGCGACCCCGAGCTCCTCGAGCGTGCGCATGACCCGGATGGCGATCTCACCCCGGTTCGCGATTAGGACCTTCTCGAACATGGCGGGCGGTGAGCATAATGACCCGGTGATGCGGGCCGCCGCCGCGCTCATCGCCGTTACTGCGTCGATCGCGCCGGCCGCCCCGGCGCACGCCGCCCTCCGCTTCAAGCCATGCGGGGGGTTCGGCTATGCGTGCGCCCGGCTGAACGTGCCGCTCGACCGCTCCGGCCGCATGCCGGGCGGGATCTCTCTGGCCGTGAAGCGCATCCGTGCCTTCCGCGGCCCGCGGCGAGGGGTGACCTTCGCCCTGGCGGGCGGCCCGGGCCAGTCGGGCAGCGACGCGTTCAGCGGCGACGCCGTCGGCCAGATCTTCCCGGCGGTGCGAAACCGCGACCTGGTCGTCTTCGACCAGCGCGGCACGGGGCGCTCCGGCCTGTTGCGCTGCCGGCGCCTCGAGCGGGCCAACCTGCTGCACGCCAGCAGGCCCGCGGCCGACTGCGCCAGGACGCTCGGGCCCCGGCGTGCCTTCTACACCTCGCAGGACTCGGCCGACGACATGGAGGCGATCCGGCGCGAGCTCGGCGTGAACCGGATCGCGATCTACGGCACCTCCTACGGCACCAAGGTCGCGCTGGCCTACGCGCTTCGCTACCCGAGCCACGTGGAGCGGATGGTGCTCGACTCCGTGGTGGAGGCCGACGGGCCGCAGGCGCTCTACACCGACACCTTCGCGGCCATCCCCCGCGCCCTGCGAGCGCTCTGCAGCTCCGGCTGCCGCCGCTTCACGCGCGACCCGGTGGCCGACGTGAGCGCGCTGGTGACGCGCCTGGCGCGGCGGCCGCTGTACGGCCGGGTGGTCGACCCGAGCGGGCACCGGCGGCGCGGCATCCTCACCCGCGAGGAGCTCTTCAGCATCCTGCTGGCCGGCGACTTCGACCCCAGCCTGCGGGCCGCCTTCCCCGGCGCCGTGAAGGCCGCGCTTTCAGGTGACGTGGCGGTGCTGCTGCGACTGAAGCGGCGCGCCTTCGCGCTCGACGGCGAGCCGCCGCCGCCGCGCTCGCTCAGCTCGGGCCTCTACGCGGCCACCACCTGCGAGGAGGTGCGCTTCCCCTGGCGCCGCGAGACCCCGCCCGACCCGCGCCAGCGCATGGCCCAGGCGGGCGCAGCCGCAGCGGCTCAGCCCGACTCGGCCTTCTATCCATTCGACCGCCGCACCGCGCTGGGCACCGACCTGCTCTCGCTGTGCGACCGCTGGCCCAACGCGCGGCCACAGCCCGACAACGGGCCGGGGCCCCTGCCTGACGTGCCGGTGCTGCTGCTGGAGGGCCAGGACGACCTTCGCACGCCCGTCGAGAACGCCCGGCGCGTGGCGGCGGGATTCCCACACGCCTCGCTCCTGGTGGCCCGGGCGACCGGCCACTCGGTGCTGGGCTCCGACGCCTCGCCCTGCAGCCAGCGCGCCTTCGAGGCCTTCTTCCTGGGCCGCCCCGTGAACACGCACTGCCCCGGTGCACGCCGCGACTTCCGGCCCATGCCACCCCCGCCCACGTCGATCCGGCGCGTGAGGCCAGTGGGGGCAAAGGGCCTGCGCGGGCGGGCGCTGGGCGCGCTGGCGCTCACGCTCAGGGATGTCGCCGACGACTCGCTGACGGCGTTCATCCTCAACGCGACCAACTTCGACCTGGCGCGCGGCGGCGGCCTGCGGGGCGGCCACTACCGGGTGAACGGGGACGGCAAGGTCGCGCTGCACGCAGTCGAGTACGTACCGGGTGTCAGGGTCAGCGGCCAGATCGCCCGCTTCGGTGAGAGCAAGCAGCACGGCCTGCTCCACGTGGGCGGCCGTGCCTCCCCCGACGGCGTCCTGCGCCTGCGCGGAAACCGCGTCCACGGCCGGCTGGGCGGCCGCCGGGTGCGCGCGCGGCTGAGGGCGTCGAAGGCCGCACGAGCCGCGGCCGCCGCGCTGCCGGCGCCGCGCTAGCCCGCCCGGCCCACCACGACCCGGGCGCCTCGCTCCGGGATCAGCGTGATCAGCCGCCGTGTGATGCGCTCCGAGCGGGGGTCGGCCGGGGTCAGGCGCAGGCGGGCGGCGATCGTCTCCAGCACCACCTTCATCTCGAAGATCGCGAAGGTGGCGCCCAGGCAGCGGCGCACCCCGCCCCCGAACGGGATCCACGTGTAGGTGCCGGCCTGCTGCTCGAGGAAGCGCTCCGGCCGGAAGCGCGTGGGCTCCGGGTAGACGTCGGGACGGCGGTGCATCAGGTAGATGCAGGGGGCCACCGCCACTCCGGCTGGCAGCTCGCGGCCGCCGATCTCCATGGGCTCGGTCAGGCGGCGCAGCACGATCGGGAGCACCGGCCGCAGCCGCAGCGTCTCCTTGACCACGGCGTCGAGGTACTCCTCGTCACCCGATGCCAGCCGCTCCAGCTTCTCGGGGTGGCGCACGAGCCGCTCGACCGCCCACGACAGCGCGGTCGCGGTGGTCTCGTGGCCGGCCACCAGCAGCGTCATCAGCTCGTCGCGCAGCTCCTCGTCGCTCATGCCGCGGCCGTCCTCGTAGCGCGCCTGCAGCAGCATCGAGAGCACGTCGTCGCGCTCGGCCAGGTCGGGCGCCGAGCGGCGCTCGCGGATCTCCTCGAAGAGAAGAGCGTCGGAGCGCTCGCGCGCGCGGCTGAAGCTGCGGATGTGCTCAACCCGCGACGGGCCGAGCATCGCCACGAACATCAGGCGGCGCGGGTCGCTGCCCCACTCGAGCAGCTCGCGCAGCGCCGAGCGCAGCGCGGCCAGCCGCTCGCCCTCGCTCACGCCGAACACCGTGCGGACGATCACCTCGAGCGTGATCGCCTGCATCCTCGGCCACAGCTCGAGCGGATCGCCGTGCGGCCAGCGCTCGAGCTCCGCTTCGGTGACCGAGGTCATCACGTCGCGATAGGCCCGCATGCGCTCGCCGTGGAATGGCGGCAGCATCAGCTTGCGCTGGCGCATGTGGGGGTCCTCGTCGAGTAGCAGGACCGAGTTCTGGCCGAGCAGCGGCATCAGCACCTGGTTGCCCTCGCCGGCGTGCAGCAGGCGCGGGTCGCCCGTGAACACCTGCTTCACCGCGTCCGGGTGAGTGACGAAGACCCAGGTGCCCTCGGACGCGATCTTCAAGGTGAACATGTCGCCGTAGCGGCGCTGGCAGCGCTCCATGAACGGCCCCGGGCGAAAGCCCCAGCCGAGCGTCTGGAGCGGGCGCGGGTAGCGCGGTCCGGGCGGCAGCGAGGGCGCCACTACGCCAGCCTCCGCCCGAGCAGCTCCGCGTGCGCCGCCACCTCGCCCGCAAACGCCGCGAAGTCGCTCGCGCGCAGCTGCTGGGGTCCGTCGCACAGCGCGGCGTCGGGGTCCGGGGCCACCTCCACGATGATCCCGTCGGCCCCCACGGCGGCTGCCGCACGCGACAGCGGGCCGACCAGGCGGCGGTCGCCCGAGGCGTGCGAGGGGTCCACGATCACGGGCAGGTGGCTATGCAGCTTCAGCCACGGCACCGCGCCCACGTCGAGCGTGAAGCGCGTGGCGGTCTCGAAGGTGCGGATGCCGCGCTCGCACAGGATCACGCGCTCGTTGCCCTCCTTGAGCACGTAGTCCGCGGCCATCAGCAGCTCGTCGAGCGTGGAGGACAGGCCGCGCTTGAGCAGCACGGGCTTGCCGAGGCGCCCGACCACCTCCAGCAGGCCGTAGTTCTGCATGTTGCGCGCACCCACCTGCACCACGTCCACCAGCTCGGCGAAGCGCTCGGCGTGGGCGGTGTCGGTGAGCTCCGAGACGATCGGCAGCCCGGTCTCCTCTCGCACGGCGGCGAGGATCTCCAGCGCCTTGGGGCCGAGGCCCTTGAACGAGAACGGCGACGTGCGCGGCTTGAACGCGCCGCCGCGCAGCATCGAGGCGCCGGCGTCGGCCACGGCTCGCGCGGTCGCCGAGGTCTGCTCGGCGGACTCGACCGTGCAGGGGCCGGCGATCAGGCAGAAGGTGTCGCCGCCGCCGACGCGCCGGCCGTTCACCTCGAACGAGGTGGCCTCGTGGTGCGACAGCTCGCTGGAGGCGAGCTTGTACGGGCGGCTGATCGGGATCACCTGGTCCACTCCCGGCAGCCCGTCGAGGCCCATCGCCCGCACGCCCTCCGGGTCGCCGATCGCGCCAATAGCCGTGGTCAGCTCGCCGGGCATGACCTTGGCGTGGACGCCCGCCGCCTCGAGCCGCTCGACCACCGCCTCGATCTCGGCAGGCGTGGCCTGCGGGGTCATCACGACCATCATGGCCGCCGAAGGCTACGCCGTCACGTGTGGGGCGGCATCCGCCCGGGGCGGGCGGCGCTCCTGCAGGACCACCGCCACCAGCAGCGCGATCACGCCCAGCGGGAACGGCGCGAGCGCGAGCACAGGGATGCCTGCGCCGGCCTTCACGAGCAGTGCCAGCCCCGCGCCGATCAGGACCACCGCGAGCGTGCCGCGCAGCACCGGCACGGGTACGCGCACCGACCAATGGCTGCCCACCCAGACGCCGGGCACCGAGCCGACGAGGATGTTGCCGGCCAGACCGAAGTCCACGTTGCCGGACACGATGTGGGCGGCGGCTGCCGCCCACAGCAGGATGGCCGCGTGGAAGACGTCGGTGCCGACCACCCGCGTCGGCACGAGGCGGAAGATCAAGATCAGGCCCACGGCGATCAGCGCGCCGCTCCCGGCCGACGTCACGCCCAGCACGAAGCCGACGAACAGCCCCATCACCACGGCGCCGACCTTGTGGCGGCGCTCCATCGGCACCTCCGCGCGCTCGCGCTCGTGGAAGCGCTTCAGGAACGCACGCGCGAGCGTGGCGGCGCCGCACAGCAGCAACGTCCCGGCGAGGACGGTGATCAGGAGGTTGTCGAAGCTGTCGCCCGCGGCTCGCTCGAGCAGGTCGAGCACGTAGACGCCGCCGATCGCGGCGGGCACCGAGCCGACCGCCATCCAGGTGGAGAGCGTGAAGTCCACGGTGTGCTGGCGCCAGTGCTTGTAGGCGCCCACGGTCTTCGTGACCGCCCCGTAGGCCAGGTCCGTGCCGACCGCGGTGAGCGGGTTGATGCCGAACACGAGGATCAGCAGCGGCGTCATCAGCGAGCCGCCGCCGATGCCCGTCATGCCCACCAGCACGCCCACGCCCAGCCCGAAGAGGACGAGGGCCGGATCCACTAGGACACCATGCCCGCGCCGACGGTCTCGTTCGAGCTCTCGTCGATCAGGATGAAGCTGCCCGTGACGCGGTTCAGCTCGTATGGGTCGGCGAAGACCGGCTGGCCCAAGCGCAGCCGCACGCGGCCGAGGTCGTTGAGTGCGAGCCCCTCGGGTGCGGGCTCCTCGTTCAAAGTGTTCACGTCGAGCTTGCCTTCGACGGTGTCGACCTTCGCCGGGACGGACCGCGTGGTGTGCTTGAGGCGGTAGCGCGACCCGGCAACGAGCGGGCGGTCGCCCATCCAGCAGATGGTGGCCTCGAGCTCGCGCAGCGGCTCGGGGGCGTCGTCCACGCCCACGATCATGTCGCCGCGCGACACGTCCAGGTGGTCCTCCAGGCGCAGCGTCACCGACAGCGGCGGGAAGGCCTCGTCCAGCTCGCTGTCGGCGGTGTCGATGCCGGCTACGCGCGTGACCTGCCCGCTCGGCAGCACCTGCACCTCGTCACCGGGCTTTACCACCCCGCCCGCCATCTGACCGGCGTAGCCCCGGTAGTCGTGGTGCTCGCCGGAGTTCGGCCTGATCACCCACTGCACCGGGAAGCGCAGGTCGTCGAGGTTGCTGTCGCCCGCCACCTGCAGCGCCTCGAGCCACTCGAGCAGCGAGGGCCCGTCGTACCAGGGCATCCGCGCCGAGCGCTCCACCACGTTGTCGCCCTCGAGCGCGGACACGGGGATCACCTCGGCGTCCGGCAGCTCGGCCCGGACGGCGTCGACCGCGGCCTCGTCGAAGCCCACCAGGTCCATCTTGTTCACGCAGATCACCACGTGCGGGATGCGCAGCAGCGAGGCGATCAGGGCGTGGCGGCGCGACTGCTCGACCACGCCGTTGCGGGCGTCCACCAGGATCAGCGCCACGTTGGCCGTGGATGCGCCGGTGACCATGTTGCGCGTGTACTGCTCGTGGCCGGGCGTGTCGGCCAGCACGAACTTGCGCTTCGGCGTCTGGAAGTAGCGGTAGGCGACGTCGATCGTGATGCCCTGCTCGCGCTCCGCACGCAGTCCGTCGGTGAGCAGCGCCAGGTTCACGTAGCCGTCGCCGCGGCCCAGGCTGACCTCCTCGACGTGCGCCAGCTGGTCCTCCATGATCTGGCCGGTCTCGAACAGCAGGCGGCCGATCAGCGTGGACTTGCCGTCGTCCACCGAGCCGGCTGTCGCTACGCGGACGAGCTCGGTGGCGGGGCTAGAAGTAACCGTCACGCTTGCGGTCCTCCATGGCGGCCTCGGTGTGGCGGTCGTCCGCGCGGGTCTCGCCCCGCTCCGTCACGCGGGTCGCCGCGATCTCCGCGATCACGTCGTCCAGCGCGACCGCCTCCGAGCGCACGGCGCCGGTGCAGGTCATGTCTCCGACCGTCCGGAAGCGCACCGACTCCTCGAAGACCCGCTCGCCCTCCATCCGCTCGACGAAGTCGGAGGCGGCGTAGAGCATCCCGTCGCGGCGGAAGACCTCGCGGCGGTGGGAGAAGTAGAGCGAGGGCAGCTCGATGTCCTCCTCCGCGATGTACTGCCACACGTCGAGCTCGGTCCAGTTCGAGAGCGGGAACGCGCGCAGGTGCTCACCAGGCAGCACGCTGCCGTTCAGGAGTCCCCAGAGCTCGGGCCGCTGGCGCTTTGGGTCCCACTGGCCGAAGTCGTCGCGGAACGACAGCATGCGCTCCTTCGCGCGTGCCCGCTCCTCGTCGCGGCGCGCGCCGCCGAACGCGGCCTTGAAGCCGTGCTCCTCGATGGCGTCGAGCAAAGTCACTGTCTGGAGCCGGTTGCGCGACGCGCGCGGCCCGGTCTCGTCGGTCACGCGGCCGCTGTCGATCGAGTCCTGCACCGACGCCACGATCAGCCGCGCGCCCAGGCGCTCCACGGCGCGGTCGCGGAACTCGATCGCCTCGGGGAAGTTGTGGCCCGTGTCCACGTGCATCACGGGGAAGGGGAGGCCGGCGGGCCAGAAGGCCTTCTCGGCGAGCCTCAGCAGCACAGCGGAGTCCTTGCCGCCGCTGAACAGGAGCACCGCCTTGCCGGGCTCGGCGGCGACCTCGCGCAGGACCTGGATCGCCTCCGCCTCGAGCGCCTGCAGGTGGGTCACACGCCTGCCGTGGGCCCGGAAGTCCGGGGCGGCGAGCGTCATTGCGCCGGGAGCGGCTGGCTCGGCCGGCCGCGATCGGATTCGCTCTCCACCACGTGGAGGCCGCACTCGGTCTTGTCCTGGCCGGCCCAGCGGCCCTCGCGGCCGCTGCCGGGCAGGGTGCAGGGAGCGCAGCCGATCGAGGCGTAGCCCTGGTCGTGCAGGGGGTGGTAGGGCAGGTCGTGCTCGTTC
>JBBQRG010000068.1:0-15525 GCA_038215095.1 Solirubrobacterales bacterium
GGACACCTCATCGCAGTTCGAACAGAGAAAACGGGGCATGTGGACCTTCCTTGGTCGCAGGGGCCAAAAACCAACTGAATTGCAGCGCCTTCCGACCCTCCCCGCAATGGGGTAGAGACCCTACCTTAGGCGATGACATACATGGCTCACCCAGCGCAGACTCGTAGCCTCGGTAGCAGCCACGAGAAACGCCGGGGATTTTCCCGCGGTTCCTCGTATAACGAGGTTAGTAATGGCGACCTCGCCCAACTCAACCGGCTTGCCCAGCTCGGCCCTCTTGGTCCGTGGTGGGCGGATGCTGCGCGCCGACCTCGAAATCTCCGCCGAGACGCACTTCAACCGGGAGGGTCACTATGCCCTGTCGTTCTGGTCGGCTCCGGGCCTGAACGCAGCGGAGGTGGCCGAGCGCATCGGCACGGAGGACCTGCCGCATGGCAGCATCCGCTCGGCCCCGGTAGGCCGGTTGCGCGAGCTAGGGTACGAAGTCATGTTCTCCGGCCAGCCTTGGCATGTTTCGCTCGTCCTGCCTTCTCCACCGTCCGATGAGGATTGGGAGAATCTTGAGGACGCGTTCGGTCCGCCGGAGCCCAACCCGGTTTCGCGAAGGCGAGCCTAGGAGTACAGCGATGCTGACGTTGCGTGTGGATTTCAATGATCGGACGGAGGACGGGCGACTGGTTGCGCTCGTCCGCCTTGCCTCGGGTATCCCTCGCCCGCCTCGGGCGGGTGACGCTGCGGCGCTCCGTGACGGTGAGGGCAACCGGGCCGAGGGGCGCGTCGAGCGGATCGACGGGGCGCTCGCCTTCGTCGTCCCGGATTGGTCTACCTGGATACCCGTCGAGAGCTTGTCAAGGCCGACCATTGGCGTCGAATCCGAAGATGATCTAGAGCCCTTTACGGCCCCTTCATCCCTCGCCACTTCGTGGAAACGCCACACCGAGCGGGACCACGGAGGGGAACCGGTCTCATAAGGCGCTAGCTTCCGCGCATGGAAGTCACCATGCTCCTATGCGACGCCGCCGACCAGGTCGGGGGCAAGCTCTACATCATGGGTGGCGGTTGGACCCATCTTCTGTACGCCGACCAGCCAACGAGTATGGCTCTCGCGATTGTCCTCGGTGTTTCCTGGAACGAGACGAACGAACGGCACCTTGTCGAGGCTGCCTTAAGGACCGACGATGGCGAACAGGTACTGGTGCAGGGCCAGCCCGTGGTGCAATCCGGGCAGATCGAAGTCGGGCGACCGGCAGGACTAAAACCGGGGAGCACACTGAACACTCCGCTTGCGATGAGCTTCCACGGACTTGCCCTCCCGGCCGGCGGCTATGTTTGGGATCTACACGTCAACCGAGAGCTAATGGCCCGCGCGGCTTTCCGTGTCGGCCCGTTTCCGGCCTAGGGAGG
The DNA here is from genome assembly GCA_038215095.1 of Solirubrobacterales bacterium. Classification (GTDB taxonomy): domain Bacteria; phylum Actinomycetota; class Thermoleophilia; order Solirubrobacterales; family Thermoleophilaceae; genus DATACN01. The sequence goes on from JBBQRG010000068.1 coordinate 1,405, forward strand.
TAGTCATGGAGGCAGGATTCTCAACGACGAACCCAGGTAGCGAAACCGTCAGGATCATCCCTACGGAGCCAGAGGAACCAGATGTCCGTCCCGATGAGTTTGACCGGTTCGAGGACTTGACTCGCAAGCTCGTCAACGTGCCGAAGTCGGAGCTTGACGAGGAGCGGGAGAATGAGTCCCAGGACCACCGGGCCTGAAGGCAGGACGTTTCGGGTAAGCGTTGAATTGGAGAGAGGGCTTTAGGGCTTTAGCCGCTGCGCGGCTGCCCGCCACCCTCTGTGACTAGCTAGTCCTTCCGCTTACCAGCCAGCTGATTGCCCAGCTGGATGGCTTGCAGGAGGACGATTGCCATGACTAGTGGATCTGCCATGGCACCTCCTTTGCCGACCTTGTTTCCAAGGCGGGGTTTCCTTGGAGCCGGTCCGAATCCCCGACTGGCAAAGGGATGGACTGGCCCTGGAAACCAGGGGAGTTCTGGGAAGTCTAGTGCTGGACCTTGCCGGTTAATCCGGCGTAAGTGAGCCGCCGTCCGGTTACGGCGCGTAGGACGGCCGCGAATCGACCGTAGTCGTCAAGCTCGCGCAGGTTGTAGGCGAACAGCCGCTCGTGCAGGTAGCGGAACAGGTGGAACGGCTCAACGCTGACGTAGGTGCCGTTCAGCCCGCGCTTGAGCAGGCTCCAGAAGTTCTCGATGCCGTTGGTGTGGGCGCGGCCATCGACGTACTTCTCGGCGTGATCGACGGTCGCATGGTTGTAGGCGAAGTCCAGGCCGCTGTAGCTGCGGAGGTCGTCGGTATAGACGGTTGAGCCGTACATGACGTTGTCGGCGACCTGCTTCTGCAAGGTGCGGCGCTTGGTATCGGGGATCACGCTGGCGCGGGTCTCGCCGTCGCGCTGGCGGACGCCGACGACGATGGTCTTGTCCGCTGTGCCCCTGCTGGTGATCTTCTGGTCGCGGACGCCCTTGTGCATGTTCCGGGCCTTGCCGCCGATGTAGGTCTCGTCAACCTCGACCTCGCCGTTGAGCTTGTCGAAGCTCCCGGTCTGCATCGCGAGCCGGATGCGATGCAGCATGAACCACGCCGACTTCTGCGTGACGCCAAGTGCCCGACCAAGCTCATGCGACGAGATGCCGTTCTTCGAGTTGGCGGTGAGCCACACGGCGGGCAGCCACTTGTCGAGACCTAGCGGCGAGTCCTCGAAGATCGTCCCGAGCTTCACCGAGAACTGCTTCTCGCAGCCCTTGCACTTCCAGATGCCGCGAGTGCTCAGGAACGAGTGCTCCACCGAGCCGCAACGCGGGCAGACCGGGCCACTCGGCCAGCGCAGATTGGCTACGAACTCCCTACAAACGTCCAGATCGGAGAAGTAGCGGATGGATTCAAGAAGCGTTTCCGGTAGCCGTTTCGTACTCACAGGGTGAGCTTACTACGTCACCCCGGGTGCGTCAAGTATGTCATTGCCCTACCTTAGGTAAAGAGGATTTGACAAAACCCAGGTGCGCTCGCGGCCGTGGCGCTCGAGCCGCGCCTCGACTCGGTAGACGCCCGGCTCCTCGACGTCGTGGACGAGCGCCGGGCCGTCGCGCGCGGCGATCTCCTCGCCGTTGCGGAGCAGCCGGAGGCGCGCCGGAGCGGGCAGCACCGCGTGCAGCGAGTAGCGGCCGGCCGGCGCCTCGGCGCCCATCGGGACGTCGCCCTCGGGGCCCTCGGCCCAGAAGCGGAAGCCGCGCGCAGGCGCCAGGGCGTCCACGGCGATGTACGAGCGTCCGTCGCGCAGCGCGGCGAAGACCTGCTCGCGGTCGTGCTTCAGCTCGCCCGCCGGCTGCTCCTCGCAGAGCACGTGCGTGCGGATGAAGCGAAACGAGCGCGAGTAGCTCATCAGCCGAATCGGCACGAACGGTCCGACCCGCTTGCCGAACTGGTGGGCGTCGAGCCCGCCGATCGCGGGCACGCGCCGATCGGCGCAGAGGCGGTCCCACTCGCGCATGTTCAGCTCGGGCGGGTGGTCGAGCGCCCTCAGCGGAGCGGCGAGGAAGGCCAGCACCGCGCGGATGCTCGCCAGGCGCTCCGCGGAGTCGGTGGCGAAGCTCCACAGCTCGACGCCGTCGGCGGCGTCGACGTCGTCGAAGGGCATGCCGTCGCGCTTGAAGCGCTCGGAGCCGCCCGACCAGGGGTGGGCCGCGAAGCCGAAGCCCCCGGCGTCGCGCACGGCCCGGCAGATCCCGGCGGCCGAAAGGCCGCGGTGGCGCACGTGGTGGTCCACCCCGAAGCTGAGGTAGTGGTTGCCGCCGAGCGGGCTGACCTCCTCGCCCACCAGCAGCAGCACGGGGCCGTGCCAGCCCTCGTCGCCGTTCCTCTTCGCCTTCAGCGTGTCGTGGTCGGTGAGCAGCACCACGTCCACTTGCGCGCGTTTCGCCGCGGCCATGATCTCCGGCACGGTGCCCGTGCCGTCCGAGTAGGTCGAGTGCAGGTGGATCACGCAGGCCAGGTCATGCACTCCCGGTACGCTAGAAGCATGGCCACGATCGAGAGCCCCGAGGCCGTCGGCATCCGCCCGTTCCACGAGTTCGACGACGCGAACCGGGCCTGGCCGCGAGGCGACCGGCTCGAGTCGATCCGTGCCGCGGCGGGCGATTTCCGCGCTCGCTTCAAGGCCCAGGGCCAGGTCACCGGGGTCAAGACCGTGGACCTGGTGACCGCCGGCTACCCGCTGAAGTACGCGTTCGGCGGGGCCGCCTGGGGTCCCAACCCGTTCGTGAACATCACGAACCGCATGCTGATCGTGCAGTTCCTCGACTTCGAGGGCGCGCGCCGCACGCTCGTGTGGGAGCCCACCGTGCCCGAGGGCTCGGCGGAGGCGCCCTTCTACGCGCAGCTGATCGACCGCTATGGCGAGTGGCTGTCCGACAACGTGCTCTCCACCGAACACAACACCGTCGCGGACGCGCTGGCGAAAGCCGGCCTGGCGCCCGCCGACGTGGACTTCGTGGCCTTCGACCACCTGCACGTGCAGGACCTGCGCATCCTGATGGGCACCGACGAGCACGAGCCGTTCTTCCCGAACGCCCGCTTCCTGCACCAGCGCAGGGAGGTGGACACCTTCCGCTCGCCGCACCCGATGCAGTGGGCCTGGTACGTGCCGGGCGGCATGGACGGCGTGCGCGAGGAGGAGCAGGTGCTGCTCGACGGCGACGTGGAGCTGGGCGTGGGCGTGGCGCTGATGGCCACCCCCGGCCACACCGACGGCAACCAGTCGCTCGTGATCAACACGCCGGAGGGCATCTGGGTCTCGTCCGAGAACGGCGTGGCGGCCGACAACTGGCACCCCTACCTGTCCAAGATCAGGGGCGTGCGCAAGGAGGCCGAGTTCATGGGCCGCGAGGTGATCCTCAACTCGAACACGCTCGAGGACTCGCTCGACCAGTACGACTCGATGGTCAAGGAGAAGGCGGTGGCCGACCCGAACGCGCGCGACCCGCGCTTCGCGAACGTGTTCCCCTCCTCCGAGATGCCGGCCCTGAAGCGCCAGTGGCCGATCGCGCCGAGCTTCACCTACGGCGGCATCGACTACGGACGCATCGAGCCCCCCGGCTGACCTTGGCGAAGCTCACCTTCGAGATCTCGATGTCGCTGGACGGCTTCGTGGCGGGCCCGAACCAGAGCCGCGAGGACCCGCTCGGCGAGGGCGGCATGCAGCTTCACGAGTGGATCTTCGGGCTGGCGGCCTGGCGCGAGCGCCAGGGCCTCGAGGGCGGCGAGCGCAACATCGACTCCGAGCTCATCGAGGAGTCGATCGCCCGCGTGGGGGCCACGATCATGGGCAAGCGCATGTTCGGCGGCGGCGACGGGCCGTGGGGCGACGAGCCTTGGGAGGGCTGGTGGGGCGACGAGCCGCCCTTCGGGCACCCGGTCTTCGTGCTCACGCACCACCCGCGCGAGCCGCTCGTCAAGGGGGCCACGACGTTCACGTTCGTGGAGGGCATCGAGCCGGCGCTCGAGCAGGCGCTGTCCGCGGCGGGCGGCAAGGACGTGGGCATCGGCGGCGGCGCGAACGTGGGGCAGCAATACATGAAGGCCGGGCTGCTCGATGAGCTCCAGATCCACCTCGTGCCGGTGCTGCTGGGCGGCGGCGTGGCGCTGTTCGAGGGGCTGGAGGGGGTGTCGCTGGAGCCCGCGAGCGCGGTGGGCTCGCAGGCCGTGACCCACCTCAGCTACCGCGTAGGGTTGAAGCCGTGAGCGAGCTGAAGGTCGGCGGCGAGACCTACGAGATCTTCCGCATCGACGACCTCCAGTCGAAATACGACGTGGCGAGGCTGCCCTACTGCCTGAAGATCCTGCTGGAGAACCTGCTTCGAAACGGCGAGCAAGAGGGCGCCGAGGCGGTGGCGAAGTGGGACGCGAAGGCCGAGCCCTCGGAGCAGATCGCCTACACCCCCGCGCGCGTGCTGATGCAGGACTTCACCGGCGTGCCGGCGATCGTGGACCTGGCCGCCATGCGCGACGCGATGGAGGAGCTGGGCGGCGAGGCCAAGCAGATCAACCCGCTGGTGCCGGTCGAGCTGGTGATCGACCACTCGATCCAGGTGGACGTGTTCGCCGAGCGCTTCGCCTTCGAGCGCAACGCCGAGCTCGAGTTCGAGCGCAACCGCGAACGCTATGCCTTCCTGCGCTGGGGCCAGACGGCCTTCGACAACTTCTCGGTGGTGCCGCCCAACACCGGCATCTGCCACCAGGTGAACCTGGAGTACCTCGCGCGCGTGGTGGCGACGCGCGACGGCCAGGCCTTCCCCGACACGCTCGTGGGCACCGACTCGCACACCACGATGGTGAACGGGCTGGGCGTGCTGGGCTGGGGTGTGGGCGGCATCGAGGCCGAGGCGGCGATGCTGGGCCAGCCGGTGTCGATGCTCGTGCCGCAGGTGGTGGGCTTCCGGCTGACCGGCGAGCTGCCGGAGGGCGCCACGGCCACCGACCTCGTCCTGACCGTGACCCAGCTGCTGCGCGAGCGCGGCGTGGTGGGCAAGTTCGTGGAGTTCTTCGGCGCGGGCCTGGCCGGCCTGCCGCTGGCCGACCGCGCCACGATCGGCAACATGGCGCCGGAGTACGGCGCGACCTGCGGCATCTTCCCGGTCGACGCCGAGACGCTGCGCTACCTCGAGTTCTCCGGCCGCCCGAAGGAGCGCGTGGAGCTGGTGGAGGCCTACTGCCGCGAGCAGGGCGTCTTCCACGACGAGGACTACGAGGAGGCCACCTACTCCAACACGCTCGAGCTGGACCTGTCGACCGTCGTGCCCAGCCTGGCCGGGCCCAAGCGCCCGCAGGACCGCGTGGCGCTGTCGGACGCGGCCAGCGACTTCCGCCAGGAGCTGGCCGAGTACGTCGAGGACGTCCAGGGCGACGAGCGCGGCTACGACGAGTCCGACGCGGAGTCCTTTCCCGCCAGCGACCCGCCGACCTCGGACGGCGGCGGCGAGGAGCCGAAGCCCGGTCACCGCCACGCCGGCGCGGCGGTGGCCGAGGCCGAGCGCAAGGAGGGGCTCGACCACGGCTCGGTGGTGATCGCCGCGATCACGAGTTGCACGAACACCTCGAACCCGTCGGTGATGATCGGCGCCGGCCTGCTCGCCAAGAAGGCTGTCGAGGCGGGGCTGGAGCGCAAGCCGTGGGTCAAGACCAGCCTGGCGCCGGGCTCCAAGGTCGTGACGGAGTACCTCGAGCGCGCCGGCCTGATCGAGCCATTGGAGAAGCTCGGGTTCAACCTGGTGGGCTACGGCTGCACCACCTGCATAGGCAACTCGGGGCCGCTGCCGGAGGAGATCTCGAAGGAGATCGAGGAGCGCGACCTGGCCGTCTGCTCGGTGCTCTCTGGCAACCGCAACTTCGAGGGCCGCATCCACCCCGAGGTGAAGATGAACTACCTCGCCTCGCCGCCGCTGTGCGTGGCCTACGCGCTGGCCGGCCGCATGGACCTCGACATGCTCGAGGAGCCGCTCCAGGGTGACACCTACCTGCGCGACCTCTGGCCCTCCCAGGAGGAGGTGAACGCCGAGATCGAGCACGCGGTGAGGTCGGACATGTTCCGCAAGAGCTACGGCGAGGTGTTCGAGGGCGACGAGAACTGGAACGGGCTCGAGGTGCCCGACGGCGACCGCTACGCCTGGGACGACGAGTCCACCTACGTGAAGCGCCCGCCCTACTTCGAGGGCATGGACCCCGAGCCGGCCGACGGCTTCGAGCCGGTCGAGGGAGCGCGCGCGATCGCCGTGCTGGGCGACAGCGTGACCACGGACCACATCTCGCCGGCCGGCTCGATCAAGAAGGACTCCCCGGCGGGCGCGTACCTGATCGAGAACGGGGTCGAGCGCAAGGACTTCAACTCATACGGCTCGCGGCGCGGCAACCACGACGTGATGATGCGCGGCACCTTCGCCAACGTGCGGCTGCGCAATCTGCTGGCGCCCGGCACCGAGGGCGGCATGACCAAGAAATTCGCTTCGAACGATTCTGCATCCCTGCCTCATCGTTCACAGGACGGCGAGGAGACCACGATCTACGAGGCGGCAATGGAGTACGCCGAAGAGGGCGTGCCCCTGTGCGTGATTGCGGGTAAGGAGTACGGCTCGGGCTCGTCGCGCGACTGGGCCGCGAAGGGCCCTCGCCTGCTAGGCGTGCGCTTCGTGCTGGCCGAGTCCTACGAGCGCATCCACCGCTCGAACCTCGTGGGCATGGGCATCCTGCCGCTGCAGTTCCCCGACGGCGAGTCGGCCGAGTCGCTCGGGCTCGACGGAACCGAGAGCTTCGACCTCGAGCCGCTCGAGGACGGCGCCAAGACGCTGAAGGTGACCGCCGGCGACACCGAGCTCGAGGCGCGGGTGCGCATCGACACGCCGGTCGAGTGGCAGTACTACCGCCACGGCGGCATCCTGCACTTCGTGCTGCGCCAGCTGCGTGCCGAGGCCTGAGAGTCTCAGACACCACGACCTCTGCTTCGGCTGCGGCCAGGCGAACCTCTTCGGGCTGCAGCTCGAGCTCGAGCGCACCGCGGACGGCGTGGCCGGCCGCTTTTTCGTGAAGCAGGACCACCAGGGCCCACCCGGCTACGCACACGGCGGCGTGATCGCGACGGCACTCGACGAGGCGATGGCGCTACTGCTTCACGAGGAGGGCACGCGCGCCTTGACGGCGCGGCTCGAGATCGACCTGAAGGCGCCCGCGCCGGTGGGGACCTATGTGGAGGTGAGCGCCGAGGTGGCCGAGCGCGCCGGCCGCCGCTTGGTTCTCAGCGCAACGGCGGGCAACGAGGATGGCGTGATCGCCACCGCTCTGGGGACCTTCGTGGAGCCCGCTGAGGCGCGCGTCGCCGATTGACCCCGTATATCGGGCACAAGCCGCAGCTGGCGAGCGCTGGCGGCGCCCTTGTGCGGCGGGGCTAGCCCGGCGGGGCGGCGCGGCGCTCGGCCTCGGCGATGCGCCGGCGGATCAGTGCGCCCACGCCCAGCATGACCGCGCCCGCTGCGCCCAGCGGGCGTACGTCGAGCCCCGTGAACGGGAGGCTGCCCGTCGCGGCGGCGTTCGCACTCGTGGTGCCGCCACTCGGCGACCCCGCGGACGCGCCGCCGCCCTTCGAGCCGCCCTTGCCGGCGCTGCGACGCGTGGCCGACGACTCGCAGGCCCTCAGCCGCGCCTTCGGCGGCGCCGCCGCCGCGCTTGCCTGTGGGGGGCGTGGAGGCTTGCGGCCCAGCACCGCGCCGGCCACCTGCACGTGCGGGTCGCCGGCGGCCACGCGGAAGCCCTGAAGCGTGAAGACCTCGGACTTCGGCTGCTTGATCGTGCGCGCCGCGCGGTACTCCACCAGCAGCTCGTCGGGCCGCGCCTCCAGCACGCCGTAGCCCTTGAAGGCCTGGTTCGAGAACTTGATGTGCGGGTTGTTGGCCAGCACCCCGGCGTCGGTCGGCAGCGCCACGGGCTGGGCGGGCGGCTCGCCGAGCTGGTCCGCCACGCCCGACGAGGTGATCGCGGAGCCCACGAACTCCGTGGCCACCGGGTCGCCGTCGATCGCCGGCACCCCCTCCCGCCCCGACGGCGTGACCTCGCCGGCGAAGAACGTGTGGATGTCGCCGGTGATGAAGCTCACGTTCTTGATGCCGCGGTCGCGGATGAACTCGATCAGCTCGCGGCGCTCGCCCCCGTAGCCATCCCAGCCGTCGGTGTTCAGCGGCTGGCGGGCGGGGAAGTCGAGCGCCATCATCATCAGCTCCGACGTCACGATCTTCCAGGTGGCGGTGGAGGCCGCGAGCGCGTCCTTCAAGAACTGCTTCTGCGGCGCGCCGAGCATCGTCCGCTTGGGGTCGTTGCGCACGGACTCCGGGCAGCCGGGCGCCACGAAGGAGTCCATCGGGCTGCAGGGCTGGTCGTCGCGGTACTGGCGCTGGTCGAGCCGGATCAGCTCCATGTTCGCGCCCATCGGCTCGCGCCCGTAGATCGTGTTGGTGGGCATTCGCGGCAGGTGCTCGTTCCAGGCCCGGTAGCCGTTGGCCTTGCGCTGCTCGAACGGGACGCGACGGTGGTCGGTGGCTCCGCCCGGCTTGCCGTCGGCGTAGTTGTCCTCCACCTCGTGGTCGTCCCAAACGGCCACCAGCGCGCAGTTGCGCCGCAGCGCGAGCAGGTTCGCGTCGGTGTGGTAGAGCGAGTACTTACTGCGGTACTCGGCGAGCGTCTGCGTCTCGCCGTCGGAGGCGCTGTCGTCCTTTCGCACAGGGTCGTTGAAGAAGGCCTTCTCGTAGATGTAGTCGCCGAGGCAGACCACGAGGTCGAGGTCCGGCTCTGCGGCCAGCCCCTGGTGGGCCGTGTAGTAGCCCACCACGAAGTCCTGGCAGGAGAAGAAGCCGATCCGCACGGGCTCGCGCGAGTCGGCCGGGCGGGCGGTGCGGAATCGCCCGACCGGGCTGCTCTCGTCGCAGGTGGCGAAGCGGTAGTAGTACTGCTCGCCCGGCTTCAGGCCGCTGCTGACGCGCGCCCGCGCGGTGAAGTCGCGCCCGCTCTGCGAGGTGACCTCGCGGCGGTGCACGACGTGGCGAAAGCCGCTGTCGCTCGCCACCTCGAGCGCGAGCCTGGAGCTGCGCTCCGCGCCCTCGAGGCGCGTCCATAGCGTGATGCCCTTCGTGCTCGGCTGCCCGGCGGCCACGCCCTGCTTGAAGGCCACGTCGCGCGCCAGCGGCAGCGCCGTCCGCCGCACACGTTCGGCGGAAGCGGCCGCGCTCGCGCCGAACGAGAGCGCTCCCAGCCCGGCGGCGCCGGCGCCGAGGAAGGCGCGGCGGTCGATTTCCTTCCGCATCGCGCCCGCAGTCTTACCGCCTGGGCCCCCTCACCGCGCCACACCGTAGGATCCCGGCGATGGCGGAGAGCCTGACGCGCCAGATCCTCAGTGAGCACCTCGTCGACGGCGAGCTCAAGCCGGGCGAGCCGATCTCGCTGCGGGTCGACCAGACGCTGCTCCAGGACGCCACCGGCACGATGGCCTGCATGCAGTTCGAGCAGCTGGACGTGCCGCGCGTGAAGGTGGATCGCGCGGTCCAGTACGTGGACCACAACGTGATCCAACTCGACTACAAGAACCCGGACGACCACCGCATGCTCCAGGCGCTGGCGCGCAAGTACGGCATCGACTACTCGCGGCCCGGCAACGGCATCTGCCACTACGTGCACATCGAGCGCTACGCCAAGCCCGGCGGCATCCTCGTGGGGGCGGACTCGCACACCACCACCAGCGGCGCGCTGGGCATGATCGCCATCGGCGCCGGCGGCCTCGACGTGGCGGTGGCGATGGGCGGCTACCCCTACGAGATCGCCTGCCCGGAGGTGGTCGAGGTGCACCTCGACAACAAGCTCGACCGGCCCTGGGTGCAGGCCAAGGACGTGATCCTAGAGCTGCTGCGCCAGCTGTCGGCGAGCGGCGGCAAGAACAAGGTGTTCGAGTTCACGGGGCCCGGAACTGCCGACCTGTCCGTGCCGGAGCGCGGCACGATCGCGAACATGATTGCCGAGTTGGGCGCCACCTCCGCGGTGTTCCCGCCCGACGACAACACGCGCGAGTGGCTCAAGCGCCAGCAGCGCGAGGACGACTTCGAGGACGTCGGGCCGGAGGACGGCTGCGAGTACGACGATCGCGTGGAGATCGACCTGGGCGAGCTGGGGCCGCTCGTGGCCAAGCCGTCGAACCCCGACAACGTGGTGCCGGTCGAGGAGGTCGCCGGCACGTCGATCGAGCAGGTCTGCTTTGGCTCGTCGGTGAACTCCGCCTACGTTGACCTGGCCCTGCCGGGCGCGATCCTGGCCGACAAGGACGGCCAGCTCGTCCACGAGAGCGTCACCGCCACCGCCACGCCGGGCTCGCGCCAGATCCTCGTGGCCATCGCCGAGTCGGGCGTCTACAGCCAGCTCGTCGAGGGCGGCGTGCGCATGCTCGAGCCGGTCTGCGGACCGTGCGTGGGCATGGGCCAGGCCCCGCCCTCGGACGCCAACTCGCTGCGCACCTTCAACCGCAACTTCCCCGGCCGCTCGGGCACCGCCGAGGACTCGGTCTTCCTGTGCTCGCCGGCCGTGGCCGCAGTGTCGGTCCTGCACGGCGAGATCACCGACCCGCGCGAGTACGGCGACCCGCCTGAAATGCTCGACATGCCCGAGCTGAAGCCCTACGTGGACGACGTGCACATCTTCGCCCCGGCCGACGAGGACGAGGCCGAGAAGATCGAGATACCGCGCGGCCCGAACATCAAGGCGCCGCCCGAGCACGAGCCGATGGAGGACTCGATCGAGGCGAAGATCGCCACGGTGCAGGAGGACAACATCTCCACCGGCGACCTCGCGCCCGACGGCGTGATCGTCATGTCCTATCGCTCCAATATCCCCGCGATCGCCGAGTACACCTTCCAGCACCGCGATCCCGACTTCCGCAAGCGCATGCACGAGTGGGGCAAGGGCTTCATCGTGGGCGGCGAGAACTACGGTCAGGGCTCGTCGCGGGAGCACGCCGCGCTGGCGCCGCTGCAGCTCGGCGTCAAGGCCGTGTTCGCCAAGTCGTTCGCGCGCATCCACCGCCGCAACCTGGTCGCGCAGGGCATCCTCGCGCTCACCTTCAAGGAGGACTCCGACTACGACCGCGCCGAGGTGGGCGAGTGCTGGAAGCTCCCGAAGGTCAAGGAGGAGCTGGAGGACGGCTCCGACGACATCACCGTCGAGATCGAGGGTGGCGACTCGTTCACCGTCACCCACGACTTCGCACCGAAGGAGCGCGAGATCCTGGTCCAGGGGGGCCTCCTGCACTGGCTGCAGGAGGAGGGCGAGCAGGTCGCCTAGGAGGTCTGCTCGGCGCGCCTCCGGATGGCGCGCAGCCACTCGGCGCGGATCGCGCCGCTGCCGAGCTTGATCGCGCGCCAATAGCGGCCGAAGGAGCGCAGCGCCTCGTCGTCGGTGGCCTGGATCCGGGTCTCGGTGCTCAGCGTGCCGTTCTCGGCCCGGAAGTTCATGGCGGCCTTGGCGTAGCCCGGCTCGCGGAAGTCGGCGAACTCGCCGCGGGCGACTCGCTTGAGGCCGCCGTCGGCGCTCCAGAAGCGGCCCACGCCCCCGATCACGAGCTCGTCCGGCTCGTCGGCCAGCAGCACGAAGCCGGCCTGCAGGAACTGGTCGATGACCGGCTCCGTGAAGCTGAGCAGGGTCTTGCGGCGGCGCACGAGCGGCGGGACGCTGCGCAGCGCCATCAGGGCCACGGTGAGCGGCACGTCGCGCGGCCGCAGTCCGCGGGCGGCGCGGATGACGGCCTCGGGCGGGGCCTTCACCGTGACCGTGTGGCGCTCGTAGACGTCGAATTCCGGGATGTACCGATCGAGCAGCACCGGCATGTAGGGTGACGCGCCCCGTGCCCCGCCGCGTTCACGTACTGGCCCTGCTGCTGGCCTCCGCCCTGCTCGGCGCGGGCTGCGGTGGGAGCGATTCGAAGACCTTCAGGCAGGAGTTCCGGCCGCTGAACGCACGGATAGTGAAGCTCGGGCGCGACGTGGGCGCCTCGGTGACCGGCGCGTCCGGCAAGTCCGACCGCCAGATCGAGCAGACCTTCGGTGCCCTGGCCACGCGCACCGGCAGCCTGCGCAAGCAGGTCAACGCGCTGGACCCGCCCGACAGCCTGAAGGGCGACAGGCAGGACCTGGTCGACGCGATGGCCGACGCCCGGGACTCGCTCAGCCAGATCTCCTCGTCCGCCCGCAAGAGCGACCCGCAGGCCGCGCGCCGCGCGACGATCTCGCTCGTGGCCGCCTCGGACGACCTGCGCTCGGCCCGCCTCCGCCTGGCGCGCGCCGCCGGGCTGAAGTAGCTAGAGCCGCTGCTCGACCGAGCGGACCTTGTCGTCCAGCGTCTGGTCCGGCTTGTCGCGGCGCTCGTCGAGCTTGAGCACCGTGTAGACGCGCGGGATTCCCTGGTCGAACGGGATGGCGTGCAGCTCGCCCACGACGGCGAGGATGTCCTCGGTGCTGCCCTCCAGCTCGGTGCCCATCGGGTGCAGCCGGTAGCCCACCTTGTCCTGGCCCGCCAGGTGGCGCTGGATCGCCGCGATGTACTCGCTGGCGGAGACGTCCGGCCGCCCCAGGGCCAGCACGGTCAGGTCGGCGGTCGCCATTCCCTCAGGCTAGCCGTGCCGCTTCGCAGCAGCGGGGCGGCGCGGTAGCGCTCCTCGCGGCGCTCCTCCCAGAGGCCGTCGAGCACCGCCAGCACGTGGTCCAGGCCGACCGTCTCGCTCCACGCGACCGGCCCGCGCGGGTGGTTCAGGCCCAGCGTCATGCCGTCGTCCACGTCCTCCGCCGACCCCACCCCCTCGCCCAGCGCGAAGGCGGCCTCGTTCACGAGCTGGCACACGATGCGCCCCAGGACCAGGCCCGGCGCGTCGCCCACCCACTCGGTGTGCAGGCCGATGCTCTGGAAGAAGCCCTCCGCCGGGCCGTCCCTGCGGCCGGTCAGCTCGACCAGGCCAGAGCCGGGAAGCAGGTGGAAGCCCACGCCGTCGGGGCGGCTCGAGTGCGCCAGGCTGGAGCCGGCGCACAGCACCAGGCAGGTGCCGCCCTCGAGGTCGATCATCGTCTCCGGGTCCTCGCCCTCGACGGTCTCGTAGCCGGCCGCGCGGCAGCGCTCACGTAGCTCCTCCACCAGCCGGCCGATGCCGTGCACCACCACGGGCCGGCGGTTCCCGCCGCTGGGCTCGAGCGGCTCGGGGTCACCGGGGCGGTGGCGCTCTCCCTCGGGGTACTCGTACCAGCCGCGGCCGGTCTTGCGGCCCAGGCGGCCGGCAGCCACCATGCGGGCCTGCAGCGGGCTGGGCTTCCAGCGCGGCTCGCCGAAGGACAGCTCCGTGAAGGACTTCGCCACCTCGAAGCCCACGTCGATGCCCACGAGGTCCATCAGCTCGAAGGGCCCCATGCGGAAGCCGCCGCCCAGGCGCACGATGCGGTCCACCTGCTCGGGCGTGGCCAGGCGCTCCTGCACCAGCCTCAGCGCCTCGGCGTTGAAGGGCCGCCCGCAGCGATTGACCAGGAAGCCCGGGCCGTCGGCGGCCAGGATCACGCGTTTGCCCATCGCCTCGCCGACCTCGGTGGCCAGCGACACCGCGCGATCGCCGCTCTGGTCCGCGCGGATCACCTCGAGCAGCTCCATCAGCGGCGGCGGGTTGAAGAAGTGCATGCCCACGACGTTCTCGGGCTTCGCGGCCGCGCCGGCAAGGCCGGTCACGGGGATCGAGGAGGTGTTGCTGGCGAGCACGGCGTCATCGCCGCAGACCTCCGAGAGCCGCTCGAACAGCTCGCGCTTGAGGTCGCTGCGTTCCGGCGCGGCCTCGATCACGAGATCGCAGCCGGCCAGGCCGTCGATCTCCTCCACCGGCTCGAGCAGCTCCGCCGCGCCGGCGTCGGCGCGGCCCTTCTCGGCCCACTTCGCGAGGCCCTTGCGCACGTTCTCCGCGCCGCGCTCGAGCGCCTCGGGCACCGGGTCGTGCAGCCGCGTGGGCATCCCGGCCGCGCAGCCGAGCTGCGCGATGCCGGCGCCCATCGTGCCGGCGCCCACTACGCCGAGGGTGGTC
>JBBQRG010000069.1:0-14330 GCA_038215095.1 Solirubrobacterales bacterium
ACTCCCGATCGCGCGGCGCGAGCACGTTGGAAAGCCGCATACCCGGGCGACGCTACCAGAGGGCCCGGCGAGCGTCGATCACGCGTCCAATCGGTGTTTAGGGCCTGCCCGTAGCGGAACCCTGAAAGAGAAGGCATTCGACGCGAGGGAGACTCGCATGAGCACGAAGACAGCGAAGTCGAAGATTGATGCACGGGACGCGCGGGGGAAGGTCGCCTCGCGGCGGCCCGATCCGGCGGACCCGACGCGAAACACACGCCCGCGGGGCAACGGCCAGCGCGACGACCACGACATCGATCGTGGGCTCGAGCGGCTGACCTCCCTGGTGGGCCGCTAGGAAGAAGCCTGGCGCGAGGGGCCGGGTAGCTCGATCTCGAGCAGCTCGGCCCCCTCGTGGTCCACCTGCAGGGTGGTGTGCTCGAGGCCGAAGCGGTCGAACAGCATCCGCTCGAGCCGGCGCCGGGCAGCGTGGCAGTTGGTGTCGTGGCCCACGAGCACGTGCGCCGATAGCGCGGGGAAGCCCGAGGTGACCTCCCAGATGTGGAGGTCGTGCACCTCCACGACCCCGTCTTCGTGCACCATCGCCCGGCCCACCTCATCGGGGTCCACGTCCGCAGGCGAGGCCTCCATGAAGACCCTGCCCGACGAGGTGAGGAGGCCCCAGGCGGCGTGCAGCATCAGCGCGGCCACGAGCAGCGCCGCGATGCCATCGGCCCGGGCGTAGCCGGTGGCCAGCACCACCGCGCCCGCGATCGCCGTGGCGATGAACGCCACGAGGTCGAGCAGGATGTGCTGGAACGCGCCCTCGATGTTGAGGCTCTGGCGGTTGGCGCGCGACAGCGTCCAGGTGGCCGCCAGGTTCACCACCACGCCCGCCAGCGCCACCAGCAGCACCGGCAGGCCCTCCACGTCGGGCGGGTTCACGAGCCGGCGGATCCCCTCGTACACGATCAGCAGCGCGATCACGAGCAGCGTGGCGCCGTTGAACTGCGCCGACAGGATCTCTACACGCTTGAGCCCATAGGTCATCGCGCCCGCGGCCGGGCGCTGGGCCAGCCTCACCGCCACGAGCGCGAGCCCGAGCGCGGCGGCGTCGGTGAGCATGTGCGCGGCGTCCGAGAGCAGCGCGAGCGACCCGGCGAGGATCCCCGCCGTGACCTCCACCGCCATGAACGCGAGGATCAGCGCCAGTGCGGTGGCGAGCTTGCCGCGGTCGGCGTCCGCGGAGACGCCGTGCGCGTGGCCGGCGTGCGAATGGCTGCTCACGCCGTCAACGATAAAAGCCTTGGCGGGCGGCGCTACAGCGCGCTGGTTACGAGCACGGTGGTCCCGAAGGTAAACGCCACCGCGGCCACCGCGCCCACCAACCGCGGCGAGGGACCACCGTGGATGCCGGTCTCGTGCACCACAGCGTGCCCCTTGCCACGGCCGATCAGCCAGCGGTTGACCGGCACGGCAATCACGCCGGCGATCACCAGCGCGAACGACAGGCTGCCCCAGAACAGGACGTCGCCGAGGCCGGCATTGAGTGCGCCCGGGATTCCGACCACGATGGCGTTGTCGACGAGCTCCATCGTGGCGATGCTCAAGGTGTCCGAGGCGAACGCGATCGGGATCACCGCGCCCAGCGCGAGCCCGGCACGCAGCAGCGGCATGCTGGTCAGGCCGTAGCCGAACACGAAGGCCAGCACGATCGAGATGGCGATCGTGCCGCCGTTCGACCAGTTGAAGGCCGTGCCGATGATCATCCCGGCGATCTCGCCGATCGCGCAGCCGGTCAGGCAATGGAGAGTGGCCGAGATCGCCACGCCCGTGAGCGCGCGGCCGGAGGTCGGCATCTCGTGGTGGTGGTGCTCCGTGTGCGTCGCGGCTTCCACGATCGCCAGCGTAGCAAACCCCCTGGGGGTATGTAAGGCGCGGCGCTAGTGGGCCGGCGCGAGTCGCCGAGCGAGCCTGTAGGCGAAGCTGTCGTACAGCGTGCCGGCCCACGTGGCAAAGCGATGAAGCGGCCCGCGGATGCCGGGGAGCCACAGCACGAGTGCGGCGATTGTGCCGAGCGCAGCGCCGGCCAGGACGTCGCCTGGGTAGTGGGTGCCCACCGCGACACGGGCGACCGATACCACCACCGCCATGGCAAGTGCCAGCCAACCGGCCTTTCGGTGGCGGAGCAGCAGCGCCACGGCGATCGCGAAGGCGGCGGTGGCGTGATCGCTGGGGAACGACGAATCGGCCGACCGGGCGATGAACAGGTGGGCGTCGGCGGCGTGCGCCACGTAGGGACGCGGCCGGGCCCAGAGGTCGGCTATGAGCTGAGCAGCTCCCAGAGCGAGCAGGGCGCTGAAGCCGGCCGCGACGACGCCGTGGCGACCGTTGAGCGAGCGCCATTTGCCGCAAACCAGGAACAGCGCCGCCAGCAACGCCAGGAACTCGACCGGTGCGTTGACGGAGAAGAACCGCAGTGGGTCTTCGAAGGCGTCGTGGCGGAAGGCGAAGCCGTTGACCAGCTTGTATAGGTCGAAGTCGATCCCCTGACCCTAGCCACGAGGCACAGTCGTATGGGCCGTACTGGGCTCGAACCAGTGACCTCCGGCTTGTCGAGCCGGCGCTCTCCCAGCTGAGCTAACGGCCCGGGAGAAGGGCGAGGATAGCTGGACCTAGGCGGCCGCGCCGGCCTTGGGCGCGGTGGCCTCGGTGAGCGGCGCGGGGCCGGCCTCGGGCAGCTTGCCGTGCGCCCGCATCGTGGCCTCGAAGGCGTCTCGCGTGGTGTAGCGCGGCGCCCAGCCGGTCTCGCGCTTGAGCTTCTCGTTCGACACGAGCCAGGGGTGGACCGCGAACGCGATCTGGCCCGGCGGCGCCTCGGAGACGCGCAGCGCCCACAGCACGCGCGCAAGCAGTCGGTAGGCGAACATCGGCATCTTGCGGATCGGCACGTCGATCTCCTCGGCCGTTTCCCGAAGCGTCATCTCGCCGTCGCCGGACACGTTGAAGGCGCCCGCGTGCCGTCCCTCGAGCAGCCGGATCACGCCGTCCACGACGTCGTCTTCGTGCACGAACTGCACCTTCGACTGGAGCTGGCCCACGTCGGCCTGGAACGGCGCCTTGGTCCAGATGCGGACGAGGTAGTTGTCCACGTTGGGCCCGAACACGATGCACGGCCGCACGATCGTGAGCGTGCGCTCGGGATGGCGGAGCCCCCACAGCTGGCAGAGCCGGTCCGACTCGGTCTTGTCGCGCGCGTAGGAGAAGTCGGCAACGCCGCGCACCGGGTGGTCCTCCGTGATCGGCACCGGGTTGTCGGGGAAGGCCCCGTAGGCCACGGCGGAGGTGGTCACGAGCACGTGCTCGGTGCCGGCCGCCGCGGCCGACTCGAGCACGTTGTGGGTGCCGTTCACGTCGACGTCGTACATGAAGTGCTCGTCGTGGCTCGGGTTGAGGATGAACGCGAGATGCACGAGCGCGTCCGGCTTGACGCGCGCGAGCAGCGCCCGGCAGGCGTCGCCGTCGCGGACGTCGAGGCGCTCGAACTCGACGTTGGGCCGGAAAGCCGACGGCGGCTTCACGTCGCAGACCACGATCTGCTCGGTGTCCTCGCGCTTCGACAGGTGGTCCACCAGCCGGCTGCCGATGTAACCCGATCCCCCTGTGATCACATAGCGCATGGGCGGGGAGACTAAAGGTCCTTCGTCACCTGCCGATGCCAGAGGTACAGGGAGACCGACGAGCTGGTCAGCAAGGATGCGGCCGGCGGCACGTCTCAACTTTGAAAAAGGGGCCCTTAGCGGGCCCCTTTTTCTTGCGAAGCACCCGGCTTGGCCGGGTGCGCACGACGCTCTCTTTCTACTCCTCCGCCTGCAGCTCCTTGACCCGGTCCTCGAGCTGCGAGGTCACGTCCGGGTCGCGCAGTGTGGTCACGTCGCCGAGCTCGCGCCCCTCCGCGATGTCACGCAGCAGACGGCGCATGATCTTGCCCGAGCGCGTCTTCGGCAGGTCGTCGGCCCAGATGATCCGCTTGGGCCGCGCGATCTTGCCGATCCGCTTGGCAACGGTCGCGCGGATCTCGTTCTCCATCTCCTCGCCGCCCTCGAGGCCGCCCTCGAGCGTCACGAACGCGCAGATGGCCTGGCCGGCGTCCTCGTCCTGCTGGCCGATCACGGCCGACTCGGCCACCTTCGGGTGCGAGACGATCGCCGACTCCACCTCGGCCGTGGACATGCGGTGGCCCGACACGTTGATCACGTCGTCGGTGCGGCCGATGATCCAGAAGTAGCCGTCCTTGTCCTTGCGCGCGGCGTCGCCGACCAGGTACGTGTCGTTGCCGAACTTCGAAAAGTAGGTCTCCACGAAGCGGTCGTCGTCCTGGTAGAGCGTGCGCAGCATCGCCGGCCACGGCTTGCGCAGAACGAGCAGGCCCTGCTCGTCCTCCACCTCGTTGCCGTCCTCGTCCACCACCGCGGCGTCCACTCCGGGGAGCGGCTTGCCCGCGGAGCTCGGCTTGGCCGGCTGCACGGCCGGCAGCGTGGTGATCATGATGTTGCCGGTCTCGGTCTGCCACCAGGTGTCGATGATCGGACAGCGCCCGCCGCCGATCACGAGGTAGTACCAGAGCCACGCCTTGGGGTTGATCGGCTCGCCCACTGACCCGAGCAGCCGCAGCGCGCTGAGGTCGTGCTTCTGCGGGTAGTCGATTCCCCACTTCATGCAGGCGCGAATGGCCGTCGGGGCGGTGTAGAAGAGCGTGACGCCGTAGCGCTCGCACAGCTCCCACCAGATGTCCTTGTCCGGATAGTCCGGTCCGCCCTCCCACATCACCGAGGTCGCGCCGTTGAGCAGCGGCCCGTAGACGATGTACGAGTGCCCGGTGACCCAGCCGACGTCGGCCGAGCACCAGAACACGTCCTCGTCGGGCTTCAGGTCGAACACGTTCTTGGTGGTCCAGGCCACGCCCGTGAGGTAGCCGCCCGTGGTGTGCAGGATCCCCTTGGGCTTGGCCGTCGAGCCCGAGGTGTAGAGCACGTAGAGCGGGTGCTCGGCGTCGAGCTCCTCGGCCGGGCAGTCGTCGTCGGCCTGCTCGAGCGCCTCGTGGTACCAGACGTCGCGCCCGTCCTTCATCGGCGCGTCGTCGTCGGTGTTCTTCACCACCACCACGGTCTCGATCGACGGCACGTCGTCGAGGAACTCGTCCACCGCCGACTTGATCTCGGTGGCCTTGCCCTTGCGGTTCGCGGCGTTGGTGGTGATCAGCGCCTTGGCCTCCGAGAACTCCATCCGCTCCTTCACGGAGTCCGGTGAGAAGCCGCCGAAGACGAGGTTGTGCGGGGCCCCGATGCGGGCGCAGGCGAGCATCGCCACCACGACCTCCGGGATCATCGGCAGGTAGATCCCCACCACGTCGCCCTTCTCGATGCCGTGGTCCTTGAGCGCGTTGGCGAGCTTCTGTGTGTCGCGCAGCAGGTCGGCGTAGGTCACCTCGCGCTCGTCGCCGTTCTCACCGCGCCAGTGGAAGGCGACCTTGTCGCCCTTGCCGTCCTCGATGTGGCGGTCGAGGCAGTTGTACGAAGCGTTGGTCTTGCCGCCCTGGAACCACTTGTAGAAGGGCGGGTTCGAGTCGTCGAGCGTGGTGTCCCAGTCGTTGAACCAGTGCAGGGCCTTGGCCTGCTCGGCCCACCACGCCACCGGATCCTTGGCGGCCTCCTCGTACACCGACTCGTCCTGGACGAGGGCGTTCTTCTTGAACTCCTCGGGCGGATCGAAAGTCTCTTGGTCGAGCAGTCGCTCAAGCTCCTGCTCGAGGTCCTCCGGCTTCAGCTTCTCGCGTGTAGCCATGTCTATCTCCCCTCTCTGGGAATCGCGGAGGAGCGCCGCGCGCCCGGCGCTCCCGTCCGCGTCAGCCTCGTTCGCTCGCTAGCTCTTGCTCAGGTCCTTCACCGGTATCACGATACGGCCAAACGTCTTGTTCGTGACTACGGCGAACGACGCGTACCACGCCGCCAGCGCCGTGGCCAGGCCGACATAGCCGCCGGCCTTGACGATGTCGGTGTTCGCACCGGACTCGCCGATCCCGAGCAGGATGAACGTGATGGCGAGCAGCAGGAACACGACGTTTACGGCAACGCTCACCCGGAACGACGCGATCCACATGTACGCGGTGAAGATCCCCCAGCCGATCAGGTAGAGCCCGACCCCGTGGCCGAGGGCGACCTTGTCGGTGATGTCCTTGGCATAGAACACCTCGAACGCCCAGAACGAGAGCCAGAAAGCGCCGTACGACGTGAACGCGGTCGCGCCGAAGGCGTTGTTGTTCTTGAACTCCCACATGCCCGCGAGCAGCTGCGCGAGGCCGCCATAGGCGAGCGCCAGGCCGAACACGACGGGCTCGCTCTTGTCGCTCACGAGCCCCGAGTTGAACATGCTCAAGACGAACGTCGTGAGCGCGAACCCCGCGAGCCCGAGCGCTGCCGGGTCAGCGATCGCTCCGCTGATCTTCGTTTGCGCCTGCGCCGCCAGGGATCCGCTCTCGCCGCCTGCAGCGCCTTCGCGGCCCCCGCCCCTCGCCGGTGTGGATGCTTCCACGTTCTCCTCCTCAGTTGAGGTCCTGCGGGGACCCGCACAACGGGTTTCCCGCCTACGTCGGTCCTACCCAGCCGCCCCGTGGCTATGCATTTGCGCCAACTCCTGCAGCCGCCGATGGGCAAGCGCCACGGCCATCGCGCCCTCCCCCACGGCGCCCGCTACCCGCTTCGTCGAGCCGTGACGCACGTCGCCCGCGGCGAACACGCCGGGCACCATCGTCTCGAGCGGGAAGGGGTCGCGGTCGAGCGGCCAGGCCTCGGGACGACGGCCCTCTTCGAGCAGGTCGGGGCCCGTGAGGATGTAGCCGCGTTCGTCCAGGCGCACCGGGCTGTCCACCGCCCAGCCCGTGCGCGGCTGCCCGCCGATGCAGATGAAGAGTGCCTGCGCGGGACGCGTCTCGGCGCCGCTGATCGTCACGGCGCTGAGGTGCCCGTCGTCGGCCTCGATCCCGGTCACCTCCGTGCCGAGCCGGACGTCGATCAGCGGGTGCACGGCCACGCGCTCCACGAGGTATGCCGACATCGACTTGGCGAGCGCGTCGCCGCGCACCACCATCGTCACGCGCGCGCCTGCGTTGGCCAAGTTGAGCACCGCTTGCCCGGCCGAGTTGCCGGCGCCGACCACGAACACGTCGTCGTCGTCGCACTGCGTCGTCTCGCTGCGGCCGGCCCCGTAGTAGATGCCGCGGCCGAGCAGCTCCTGTACGCCGTCGACCTCGAGCTCGCGCCAGTCCATCCCCGGCGCGGCAAGGATCACGTCGGCGTCGATCTCCTCGCCGCTCTGCACCTGGAGCTTGGTCACGTGGCTGCCCTCCAGCCGGCTGCCCTACAGGCCGTTGAGGATCAGCAGCTCGGCGCCGAAGCCCTCCGCCTGCCGGCCCGCGAGGCGGGCCAGCCGGCGCGTACACGGTGTCGCCGTCTACCAGCACCGGCAACGCGGCATCGGCGGCGCCGGCAGCGGCCAGGACCTCCTCGGCGCGCGCCGACCCGGCCTCGAAGAACTCGTGCGGCTGGGCGCCGCGGGTCAGGAAGTCGCGCAGGCGGTGATGCTCGGGGTCGAGCCTGCGCCCCACCACCTGCACGGTGGGGCGAACAGGACTCACGAGGCCGGCGCCGCCGCGCTGCTCCGGCGCGCGATCTCCTCGCGCACCGTGGGCGCCACCTCGGTGCCGAGAAGCTCGATCGAGCGCATCGCGCGGTCGTGCGGCAGGTTGCCCACGCTGATCTGGGCGAGGAAGCGCTGGTGGCCGAAGAGCTCGTGCTGGAAGAGGATCTTCTCGATCACCTCCTGCGGGCCTCCCACCATCAGGGCGCCGCGCGGCGAGCGGAGCATCGCGTACTGCTGCGGGGTCATCGGCGACCAGCCGCGCTCGCGGCCGATGCGGTTCATCATCCCGGAGTAGGCGGGGAAGTACTCGTCGGCCGCCTGCTGCGCGCTGTCGGCCACGTAGCTGTGCGAGTTGATGCTCACCGAGAGGGCGGCCGGGTCGTGGCCCGCCTCGCGGGCGGAGTCGCGGTAGAGCTCCATGAGCGGGACGAAGCGCTCGGGCGCGCCGCCGATAATCGCCAGCGCCATCGGCAGGCCGAGCGTGGCCGCGCGCACGGCGGACGGCGGATTGCCCCCCACCGCGATCCAGATCGGCAGCGGGTCCTGCAGCGGGCGCGGGTAGACGCTCGCGTCCTCGAGCGCGGCGCGGTGCCTGCCGGACCAGGTCACCCGCTCCTCGTCGCGCAGCCGCAGCAGCAGCTCGAGCTTCTCGGCGAACAGCTCGTCGTAGTCGTCGAGGTCGTAGCCGAAGAGCGGGAACGACTCCACGAACGAGCCGCGGCCCACCATGATCTCGGCGCGTCCGCCCGAGAGCAGGTCGAGCGTCGCGAAATCCTGGAACACGCGCACCGGGTCGTCCGAGCTCAACACGGTCACCGCGGTGGTGAGCCGGATCTTCTCCGTGCGCGCGGCGATCGCGCCGAGCACCACCGCGGGCGAGGACACCGCGTAGTCCGGCCGGTGGTGCTCGCCGACGCCGAACACCTCGAGCCCCACCTGCTCGGCCAGCTCGGCCTCCTCCACCAGCTGGCGCATCCGCTCCTGCGGGGTCACGGACGGATGGAGCTCGCCGAACGTGTAGAGGCCGATCTCCATGGTTGCCCGCTCAAATTTAGCGCCGGTAGAGTGCCGGCCCGATGGGCGTCGAACTCGAGGTGCTGCACGTCGGCGACGTGCCCACGCCGAAGGTTTGGATCTTCGGGGCGCACGGCCGCCTCGGCCTCGCGGAGCTGGTGATGAAGCGCGGTGACACGGTCACGATCCCGCTGCTCGCCTGGCTCATCCGCCACCCCGACGCCGGCCCGATCGTGGTGGACACCGGCCTCCATCCCGACGCCGCGCGCAGCGTCCGCGACGACTACGGGCGCGTGAGCGGCCTCATCTTCGGCGGGCTTCGCGCCGACCCGCGCCCGTTCGCCGATCAGCTCACCGACCTCGGCGTGGACCCGGCCGAAGTCCAGCTCGCGGTGATGACCCACCTCCACGCCGACCACACGAGCGGCATGCGGCTGCTGCCGAACGCGGAGTTCGCGATCACCCGCGAGGAATGGGCGGCGGCCACTGGCCGCGGCGCCGTGCTCGGCGGCTACGTGGCGGGCCACCTGCCGCCGGCCGCGCGCGTGCGCCAGATCGACTTCAGCCACGGGACAGGGCACGGCCACTTCGCGCGCACGATCGACCTGGTGGGCGACGGCAGCGTCCGCCTGGTCTCGACGCCCGGGCACAGCGCGGGCCACATGTCGGTGCTCGTCGAGACGGCCGATCGGGGCGAGGTGCTGATCGTTGGCGACGCGGTCTACACGCTCGAGAGCCTGCGCGAGCAGCTCAAGCCGCTCCGGGTGGCGGACGAGCGCCGCTACCTCGACTCGGTTCGCCAGCTGCGCGCCTACGCGGCCGCCAATCCGGACGCGACGCTCGTGCCCACGCACGACCCGGACGCCTGGCGAATGATCGCGGGGGCGCTCACCGCCTAAAGCGCCCCGCAATGGCGCGCCGATAGGGGTGGTATGCGCGCAGCACGCAACGTTTCGCTGTTCCGGCGGGTCTTCGTCCCGAACGCGTTCGTCCTCGTCAGCGCCTGCCTGCTGCTCATCCTCTCCCCGGTCACCGTCAGCTCGCCGGTAGCCCTCCACGAGGTGCTCACGCTCACCCTCGGCCTGGTGGCCCTGCTGCTCGTGAACCTGCTGCTCATGCGGCGGGCATTCGGGCCGCTCGAGCGCCTCACCGGCCTGATGGGCCGGATCGACCCGCTCGATCCCGGCCGTCGCGTGGCCACCAACGAGGGCGCGGCTGAGGTGGTGGAGGCCGGGCGGGCGTTCAACGACATGCTCGACAGGCTCGAGCAGGAGCGCCGCGAGAGCGCGCTGCGCACGCTGTCGGCCCAGGAGAGCGACCGCCGGCGCTTCGCGCGCGAGCTCCACGACGAGCTCGGGCAGGTGCTCACGGCGCTCGTGTTGCGGCTCAAGCGCACCGCCCAGGTGGCACCGGAGGAGCTGCAGCCCGATCTGCGCGACGCTCAGGACACGGCCCGCTTCGCACTCGAGGACGTGCGCCGGATCGTCAAGGAGCTCCGCCCCGAGGCCCTCGACGACCTCGGGCTCGTGAGCGCGGTGGCCGCGCTCGCCGCCGGCTTCTCGAAGCGCACCGGCGTGCGCGTGGAGCTCGACCTCCAGCGGGACCTCGTCGCCCTCGAGCCCGAGACCGAGCTGGTGGTCTACCGGGTTGCCCAGGAGAGCCTCACCAACGCGGCGCGCCACTCGGGCTCGGAGGAGGTGTCGCTGCGGCTGCACTCGGTCGAGGACGGCGCCGAGCTCGAGGTACGCGACGAGGGCTGCGGCGCCACCGCCGTGAACGGATCGGGCATCCGCGGCATGCGCGAGCGCGCGCTGGCCGTGGGAGCGGAGCTCGCGATCGATTCGCAGCCCGGCGCCGGCACCGCCGTGCGGCTGCGGGTGCCGGTGGCATGAGCACGCCGCTCAAGACGCGCATCCTGCTCGCGGACGACCACGGCCTGCTGCGCCACGGCCTGCGCCTGATCCTCGACGGCGAGCCGGACCTCGAGGTGGTGGCCGAGGCGAGCGACGGCGCGGACGCGCTCGAGCACGCCCGCGACGAGAACATCGACCTGGCCATCCTCGACGTGGGGATGCCGCGCCTGACCGGGATCCAGGTGGCCAGCCGCCTATCGCGCGAGCGCCCCGACCTGCAGGTCCTGATCCTGTCGATGCACGACAACGAGCAGTATTTCTTCGAGGCCCTGCGGGCCGGCGCCTCTGGCTACGTGCTCAAGGCGGTGGCTGACCGCGACCTGGTCGAGGCCTGCAGAGCGGTGATGCGCGGCGAGGCGTTCCTGTACCCGCCGGCGGCCGCCGAGCTGGTGCGCGACTACCTCGACCGCGCTCACGAGGGCGAGGTGGCGCTCGATGTGCTCACCGCGCGCGAGCTTGAGGTGGTGAAGCTCGTGGCCGAGGGCCACACCACCATCGAGATCGCCGGCGCGCTCGTGATCAGCGAGAAGACCGTGGACAAGCACAGGGGCAACGTGCTCGAGAAGCTCGGACTGCGCAACCGCGTGGACCTGACGCGCTACGCGATCAGGCGCGGCCTCGTCGAGCCCTGACATAGATACGGGTTTCTCCCCATGCCGCCGCCCACGCGCGGCGCCGATGCCTGGAGCACAGACCAAGGCTTCGAGGAGGACTCAATGCTTCGGAAGTTCCACACACGCATCGCCCAGGACAAGGGTTTCACCCTGATCGAGCTCCTGGTTGTGATCCTGATCATCGGCACGCTGGCCGCGATCGCGCTGCCGTCGTTCCTCGGCCAGCGTGAGAAGGCACAGGACACCGAGGCCAAGACCGCCGTCCGCACGGCGGCCACGGCGATGAAGACCTTCTACACCGACACCCAGACCTTCGTGGGCGCCACGCCGGCCGAGCTACTAAAGATCGAGCCCTCGCTTGCGCAGGGACAGGGCGCGACGCTCACGGTCACCGGTCAGAGCGCCACCGGTTACGTGCTCGACGTGACCTCCAAGACCACCAACCACTTCATCGTGACCGAGGCGGCCGGCGTGGTCACGCGCACCTGCACGACCGCCGCCAAGGCCGGCTGCCCGGCCGGCGGCAAGTGGTAAACCGTCGAGCGCATGACGATCCAACGCATGGAGCACGTGGGCATCGTGGTGGACGACCTCGCGGCCGCGACGGCGTTCTTCGTCGAGCTGGGACTCAAGCTGCAGGGCGAGGCGCCGGTCGAGGGCGGTTCGGTGGACCGCGTGGTGGGGCTCGAGGGCGTCCGGGCGGAGATCGCGATGATGGAGACCCCGGACGGCCACGGACGGCTCGAGCTGACGAAGTTTCACGCCCCGTCGAGCCCCGGCGCCGACCGCCACGCGCCGGCGAACACCCCGGGCATCCGCCATGTCGCATTCGCAGTCGATGACATCGACGCCGTCGTCGCTGGCGTGCGGGCCCGCGGCGGGGAGCTCGTCGGCGAGGTTGAGCGCTACGAAGACAGCTATCGGCTCTGCTATGTCCGGGGCCCGGAGGGGATCATCGTCGAGCTGGCGGAGCAGATCGGCTGAGAGCTGCGGCCGGCCGCCAACCGCCTCGCACCGCCGTGTACGCGAAGATGCGCCAATGCGTGTCACGGCAGCGAGCGTCGGCCAGACGGTCACAGCGGGATGGCGGTACACCGACCTGGCGGCGCGCATGCCGGCGGCGCACAAGGTCCTCGGGCGACACGCGGAGATAGGATGAGAGCTCGCAACGCCGCCCGCAAGGCATGGGGCGTCGTTGGTCTCCGCCGGCTGCTCGCGCGATCGGAGGCGCCATACCGGGTGGAGCTCGGCTCCGGGCACATTCGCCGCGAGGGTTGGGTGGCAACCGACGTCTGGTCGCATGCCCGTTACCACATGGACGCCACCCGGCCGTGGCCCTTCCCGCACGGCTCGGTGAGCCACGTGTACGGAGACAACATGATCGAGCACGTGCCGCTGGAGGGGGCGCGAGCACTCTTTCGCCACGCGTTCCGAGCTCTGCGGCCCGGTGGGCGGATCCGGCTAGTGACGCCCGATGCGCGTAAGTGTGGGGAGATCTACCTCAGGGGCGGCGACCAGGCGGCAGCGCTGGCCGCCGCTCACCGTGGCGCGGGTACGCGCATGGAGCACGATGTCGATCTGCTGCGGGCGCTGTTGATCGAGTACGAGCACGATCGCGGTTACGCCTGGGACTTCGAGTCGCTGAGCAGCGAGCTGGTCGCGGCCGGCTTCGAGGCGATCGAGCGATGCGCGCTCGAGCAGAGCGAGGACCCCGTCCTTCGCGGGCTGGAGTCGCGCGTCCTTCCGATCGACCGGGTAGCGATGCTCGCCATCGAGGCGCAGCGTCCGTAGTCGCTGGGCTGAGCTGTCGGACCAGGATCGCCTTGTTGAGGACCTGATCAACGAGGCGCGACGTTGAGGCCGCCGAGCGCGAGCGGTTCCGACACCCAGAACCTGGCCAGGCCCGTGGCTTGGCTGTCGTCTCCAGTCGGGAAATGCGTCGGTCAGGTCGGGCAGGAACCGCGGAGGGGCCCTGGCTTTAGGCAGCCTGTGAGCTCGGAGGGGTCGCCTCCGGATCTTTGACAGGCAGACGCTCTGGCGCAGCGTGCTGGGTGATGTGCCAGTCGAGGTAGCGACTGACACCGTCCGCGAAGCGGGTGCGGGCCGTCCAGTCCAGTTCTCTGGCGGCCCGTTCGCCGCTGACGTGGGCGCCGCGGAAGTCGCCTGGGCGGGCAGGGGTGTGGACGATGTCGACCTGTCCGACGAGGTCGCGGACGATCTCGGCGATTTCGAGGACGGTCGTGTCTTCGGTTCCGACCAGGTTGTAGAAGCGGTTGGCAGCGCGGCTGCTCAGGGCGGCCACGCAGCCTTCGGCCAGGTCAACGACGTATACGAAACGGCGCGATTGTTCGCCGCGCCCGGCGATCGTCAATGGCTCCCCTGCGAGGGCCTTATGCACGAATTGCGGAACTACCGCCGCCGGTCGGGCGCGGGGCCCGTATGGGATCCCGAAGCGCAGAATCGTGAACTCGAGGTTGTAGAGCTCGGCGTAGGAGGTGCAGTACATCTCGCCGGCGAGCTTGGACGCTGTGTACAGGTGCCTCGGGTGGAGGAGCGGTGTCTCTTCGTCCACGACCTCACCGTCCAGGCCGTTATAGACCCAGATCGTCGATGCGTAGACCACGCGTTGCACATCAGCGGATCGGGCAGCTTCGAGCACGTTCAAGGTTCCGCGCGAATTGACGTCCTCCGCCCAGACGGGATCGAGGGCGACCTCGTTCACGTCGGCGACCGCCGCGAGGTGCATCACTGCGTCGCAGCCTTCCATGGCCTCCGCCAGGGCGCTGCGATCGCTCAGCTCCCCAATGCGGGTGTCAACGCTGCCGTGGGGGTGGAAGGGTGAAGGCACCATGTCGAAGATGCGGGGGGTGTACCCGCGGGTTCTGAGCGCATCAACGACGTGGGAGCCGATGAAGCCGGCGCCGCCTGTGACCAGGACTGTCGGGGCGGTCATGTGGCAGGCCGCGTGCGCCCGGCTCTGCGTCTATGCAGGAGGCCGACGGCGGCGAGTGTCAGCAGCGCCGCAAGAACGGCGTAGTCGGCGTAGCGGAAGTTGTGGTGAAAGCTCTCCCAGGTGCCCCCGAGCGCCCACCCGACACCCGCGAAAGCGAAG
>JBBQRG010000070.1:0-14250 GCA_038215095.1 Solirubrobacterales bacterium
CAGCAGGTCCGAGCTTGGACCTAGGGTGAGGGTTCATCCGGGTCTCCTTCCGAGGAGTGAGTTCGCAGACCCACAGCCTCGGAAGAGGCCCGGATGGCTCCTCAGCCGTTCACAACCTGTGTAGGCAGCTCAACTAGCTAGCGCAGCGAGTCGAGCGTCAGGCGCAGGCCCTCTTCCAGCCCGACCTTCGCCTGCCAGCTGAGCTCGCCCTCGGCGCGCGCCGTCTCGAGGGCGATGTGGCGCACCTCGCCCGGGCGCTCCGGGGCGTGCTCGAACTCGAGCTGCCGGTCCCCCGCCGCCGCGTTGAGCGCCTCGATCACGTCGATCACGCTGGCCTCGACGCCGGTGCCGATGTTGAAGGCGCCGTCGTCGTGGGTCTCCGCGGCCGCCAGGTTGGCCGCCACCACGTCGCCCACGTACACGTAGTCGCGCGTCTGGAGGCCGTCGCCGAACACCGTGGCGGTCCCGCCCTCGACCACCTTGCCGCAGAAGATCGCCACCACGCCGGCCTCGCCGAGCGGGTCCTGGCGCGGGCCGTAGACGTTGCCGTAGCGCAGCGAGACCGTGGACAGCCCGTGCAGGCGCTTGAAGAGGTCCATGTAGCCCTCGGCGCAGAACTTCGACTGGCCGTAGGGGGCCTCGGGCGCGACCGGGTGGTCCTCCGGCGCCGGCAGGATCTTGCCCTCGCCGTAGATGGCGCCGCCGGTGGAGGTGTTGATCACGCGTCCGGCGCCAGACTCGAGCGCGGCGCGCAGCACGTTGATCGTGCCCTCGACGTTGATGCGCGCGTCCAGCGCGGGGTCGGCGACCGACTTGCGCACGTCGATCTGGGCCGCGAGGTGGAAAACGGTCTCCGGGCGCACCCGGCCGAAGACCTCGGCGAGCGCCTCGGGCTCGCGGATGTCGGCCTCGGCGAGCTCGGCGCCGCCGGCCAGGGCGCTCTCGATGTTCTCGCGCTTACCGGTGGAGAGGTTGTCCAGCACGGTGACCTCGTCGCCGCGTTCGACGAGGGCGTCGACGATGTTCGAGCCGATGAAGCCGGCTCCGCCGGTGACGATGGCGCGCATGAGGCGCCGCATCCTAGTCGCGGCCCGAGCCCTTGCTACGGTCGCCGCGCATGCGCGGCCTGTTCGTGACCTTCGAGGGAATCGACCGCTCGGGCAAGACGACCCAGGCGCGGATGCTCGTGGAGGCGCTCGGCGAGGACGCGCTGGGCGTGCGCGAGCCGGGCGGCACCGAGGTGGGCGAGCGCGTGCGCGAGCTGCTGAAGGACCCGGGGGTCGAGCTGAGCGCGGAGGGCGAGGCGCTGCTGTTCGCCGCCGCGCGCGCCGAGCTGGTGGCGCAGGTCATCAGGCCGGCGCTCGAGCAGGGCCGCGTGGTGGTGTGCGACCGCTTCCTCGACTCGTCGCTGGCCTACCAGGGCGCGGCGCGCGGGCTGGGCGTGGAGGAGGTGGCGGCCGTGAACGCGCTGGCCACCGGCGGCCTGCGGCCCGACCTGACCTTCCTGCTCTCGCTGGACCCGGCCGCGGCCGCGGCGCGCGCGGGGGAGAGCGACCGCTTCGAGGACGAGGGGCGCGGCCTGCAGGAGCGCGTGCTGGCCGCCTACGAGGAGCTCGCGGCGGCCGACCCGGGGCGCTGGCGGCGCATCGACGCCGAGCGGCCCGCCGAGGACCTGCACGCCGAGGTTCTGGCCGAGGTCGAGGCGGCGCGAAGCGGGGCACGGGCATGAGCGCTGCGCCGGTGGCGGGCACCGAGGACCACCCGCAGGCACGGATCGTGCTGGGCGCCGCGCTGGCGAGCCAGCCCTCGCACGCCTATCTGTTCCACGGGCCGGCGGGCACCGGCAAGCGCACCGTGGCACGCGCGTTCGCCGCGGAGCTGCTGGCCGAGGGCGCGCCCGACCCCGAGGACACGCGGCGCCGCGCGCTCGGCGGCAGCCACCCCGACCTGACCTGGGTGCGCCCCACCGGCGCGCACGTGATGCGCACGAGCGACGTGGACGAGGCGGTGATCGGCGCGGCCACGCGCACCCCGTTCGAGGCGCGCCGGCGCGTGTTCGTGCTCGAACGCGTGGAGACGATGAACGACGAGGTGGCCAACCGGATGCTGAAGACGCTGGAGGAGCCGGCGTCGTTCGTGCACCTGATCCTGCTGACGGACTCGCTCGGACAGGTGCTCGAAACGGTGATCTCGCGCTGCCAGGCGGTGCGCTTCGACCCGCTGCCGGCGGACCGCATCGCCGCGGCGCTCGAGAGCGAGGGCGTGCCGGCCGAGCAGGCGATGGCCTGCGGGCGCCTGGCGCTCGGCAACGCCGACCGCGCCCGCTATCTCGCCTCCCAGGAGGGCGGCGAGCTGCGCTCGGAGGTCGAGGGCTTCATCGCCGCCGCGCTGGAGGGCGAGCAGGGTGATGGCGAGGCCTGGCGGCCGCTGCTGGCGCGCGCCGAGGCGCGGCGCGAGGAGGCCGAGGAGGCCGCGGTCGCGGAGCGCGCCGAGCGGCTGGAGCTCGAGCCCAAGGGCCGCGAGCGCCGCGCGCTCGAGCGCGAGCTGGAGGAGGCCGCCAAGCGCGACGGCCGCCGCGCCCGCACCGAGGTGCTCGACCTCAGCCTGACCCTGGCGGCGCTCGGCTTCCGCGACCTCGTGTGCCTGGCCGAGGGCGCCGAGGGCTCGGTGCTGGCCACCGACCGCGCGCCCGTGCTGGGCGAGCGCGTGCGCGGGCGCGACCCGCGCCGCCTGCGCCAGGCCGCCGAGCGGATCGAGGACACGCGCCAGTCGCTCGAGCTGAACGTGGCCGAGGAGCTCGCCCTGTCCGCGCTCGGGTTTCGCCTCGCGTCGTTGGTGGGAACGTCCTGAGCATGCCCGACTACTCGCAGATCAACCTGAAGGACGTGGAGGACCAGGCCAAGAGCTTCGGCCTGGAGGGGATGGAGGCGCGCTTCCCGCACCAGGAGCTCGGCGCCGGACTGAGCTACCAGAAGTACGAGCCCAATACGCGGATCCCGTTCGGCCACCAGCACGAGAAGGCCGAGGAGATCTACCTAGTGGTCAACGGCAGCGGCCGGCTGAAGCTCGACGACGAGATCGTCGAGGTGAAGCAGTGGGACGCGGTCAGGATCGCGCCGCAGGTCACACGAGGCGTGGAGGCCGGCCCCGACGGCATGGAGCTGATCGCCGTGAACTCGGCCGGCCACACCTCGGACACCGAGCCCATCCCGGGCTGGTGGTCCGACTAGAGCGTCGAGCTCGCGACGAGGTAGAAGAAGCAGAGCGCCAGCACGGCGGTGGTGAAGCCCCACAGCACGGCCCAGCCAGCGGCCTCGTGGCGCTGCATCTGCGGCCTTGCGATCGCGAAGATCAGGATCAGCTCCACCAGGATCGCCGCCCCGACGAAGCCCCACACCGTCCACAGCCCGGTGAAGGCCATGACGATGTACAGCAGCACCGGCGCGATGATCGCCGCTCCGGTGGCCGAAAGCGAGAACACGAAGTACTCGTTGAAGCGGTCGCGGTAGATCCGCTGCCTCGGGTCGAGGCCCGCTCGGGCCCTGCGGCCCGTGTCGTCGGGCGCGTCGCCTACCGGCTGCGATTCCTCTCGCTTCTGCTCGCCCGTCTCGGCCACGGCGGGCATGATGCCATGCGGGGCCTCGAGCACCGCCACAGCCGCGCGGCAGGAGCGGATTCGGCCCGGCGCGACGCCGCGGTCCACGCGCAACACCCGGCCCCACTCGTCGAGCCAGAACAGGTCGAGGGCGAAGCGCATGCCGAACGTGTGGACCGAGCGGCAGCGCGGGATCAGGAGCGGCGCCATGGCCTCTCGCCGCAGCGCCAGCCCCCGCATCCGGTCCCATCTCGACAGCGCGATCCGCACGAACTAGGAAGTCCGGCACCGCACTACACTCGTCCCGCTTGCCGCCTTAGCTCAGCTGGTAGAGCACCACTCTCGTAAAGTGGGGGTCGTCGGTTCGAGTCCGACAGGCGGCTTCAGGCGGGTCGCCTAGTTCCCGCCCGCGTCGCCGCTGTCGGGCTCCACGACGACCTTCTTGTAGCCGGCGTCGAGCCGCACGTCCACGGTCTGGCCGTCGCTCTTTCGCACCTCCACCTCCCAGGTGGCGCCGTTTTCGCCGTCGCGCTCGACCGCGTTGGCGTGGCCGCCGGGGAACATCGCGAGCGCCGCGTCCGTTGCCTTCTTGGCGCCGGGGCCGCTCGCGGCGCCGCCTTCGTCGCCGGCGCCGGCGGCCACCGCGGCTCCAGCTCCGCCTGCCGCGAGTGCCAGCACGGACGCGCCGGTGATCAGGTAACGACGATTCAGCTTCATGTCTCGACCTCCTGTTGATTGCTCCGGGAGGCCATGTCTACGGGGGTGGGATGAGGTGGTGGTGAGAGCTCCGAGCCGGGCAGCTCGATCCACGCGTCGGCGCCGCCGTCGGGCGGATTGACGGCGCCCGCCTCGCGGCCGTGGGCGGCGGCCACCGCGGCGACGATGGCGAGCCCGAGGCCCGCGCCGCCGCGGCCGCCGCCGCGGTCCTCGCGCGTGAAGCGGTCGAAGGCGTTGTCGATCAGGCCGGGTGCGAAGCCGGGACCGGCGTCGCTTACGTGCAGCTCCACTCCGCCCGCGGACGGTCTGGCCGACAGCGCCACCGGGCCGTCGCCGTAGCGCAGCGCGTTGTCCACCAGGTTGCTCAGTGCCTGCTCCACGCGTAGGCGGTCCGCCGTCACGCCGGTGCCGGCTGACGGCTCCACCCGCAGCTCGCGGCCCGCCTCGCGGGCGCGCCCGGCGAAGCGCCTGGCCGCGCCCGCCAGCAGCTCGTCCGCGGCCAGAGCCTCGGCCCGCACCGGCAGCTGGCCCTGGTCGGCGCGGGCCAGCACCAGCAGGTCGTCGGCGAGCTGGGCCAGCCGGTCGCTCTCCTCGGCGGCCGCGACGAGCGCCGCGCGGAGCTCCGCCGGCGTACGCCCCTCCTGGAGGGCCAGCTCGAGCTCGCCCTTGAGGAGGGCAAGCGGCGTGCGCAGCTCGTGGCTCGCGTTGGCGACGAAGCCGCGCTCGCGCTGTGCCGACTGCTCGAGGCGTTCGAGCATCTCGTTGAGGGTCCGGCCGAGCTGGGCGAGCTCGTCGCGCCCGCTCGGCACCGGCAGCCGCTGCCCACTTCCGACCTGGGAGATCTCGGTGGCCCGCCGGCGCATCGACTCGACCGGCCGCAGCGCCGCGGCGGCCAGGCCGTAGCCCGCCAGCGACGCCAGGAGCAGCGCGGCGAGCCCGCCCGTGACCAGCACCGTGAGCAGCGACGAGAGCGAGTCGTCGCGGTCGCCGAGCGCGCTGCCCACCACCAGAACCTCGCCGTGGCGGCGCCCCGGGCGCGCCAGCAGGCGCACGGGCTCGTCGAGGCGCGGGACGCGCGTGCGCTCCACCAGCACGGGCTTGCGGCTGGCCCGCGCGAACAGCCCGGGTCCGATCAGCTGGCCGGCGGAGTCGCGGCGCACCACCTGCGCGAAGCCGTCCGTGCCGCCCGCCCGGCGGCGCACCGCGTCGTCGTCGGCGAGCGCGGCCAGTTCGATCCCGCGCGAGCGAAGCGCGGCGTTCAGGTTGCCGTCGAGCTGCGACTCGTAGCGCAGGTACACGAAGAGCCCCGTGGCGGCCAGCACGACGGCCATCACCCCCGCGAAGGCGAGGGTCAGGCGGATCCTCACGGGCAGGCGCTTCACTCGCCCGGCGCGCCGTCGTCGCGCAGCCGGTAGCCCGCGCCGCGCACCGTCTCGATCGTCTCGACTCCGAAGGGCCGGTCGACCTTCTCCCGCAGGTAGCGCACGTACACGTCGATCACGTTGGAGCGGTTCTCGTAGCTGAAGTCCCAGGCGCGCTCGAGCAGGTCGAGCCGGGTGAGCACGTCGCCCGGATGGCGCATGAACACCTCGAGCAGCGCGAACTCCTTGGCCGAGAGCTGGATCTCGCTGTCGCCGCGCCACGCCCGCCGCGCCGCCGGGTCGAGCCTGAGCCCGCCGGCCGCCAGCACCGCCGGGCGCTCCTTGCCGCCGCGGCGCACGACGGCGCGCAGCCGGGCCGACAGCTCGGCAAAGGAGAACGGCTTCGTCAGGTAGTCGTCGGCGCCGCCGTCGAGTCCCGCCACGCGGTCCTCGACGGAGTCGCGCGCGGTCAGCA
The DNA here is from genome assembly GCA_038215095.1 of Solirubrobacterales bacterium. Lineage (GTDB taxonomy): Bacteria > Actinomycetota > Thermoleophilia > Solirubrobacterales > Thermoleophilaceae > DATACN01. The sequence continues at coordinate 6,149 of JBBQRG010000070.1, forward strand.
GCAGCACTGGCGACCAGACGCCCTCGTCGCGCAGCCGGCGGCAGGTCTCGAAGCCGTCGATGCCGGGCAGCATCACGTCGAGCACCACGGCGTCGTAGGGGGTGGCGGCCGCCATCCAGAGCGCGTCCTCGCCGTTGCGGGCCAGGTCCACGGACGCGCCCTCGCTACCCAGCCCGCGTCGCAGCAGGGCCGCCAGCTTCAGGTCGTCCTCGACGATCAGGAGGCGCATCGCTCTCAGCCAGCATCACGATCCCACATGAGAGCGGCGTGAGCGCCCGGTGAGGAAGTCGGGGCTAGGCTCGGGCGATGGACGGCCGCCGCCTGGTGATCCTTCGTATCGCCGCCTTCTTCACGGTGCTCGTCGTGCTGTTCGCCGTAGTCGCGTTGACCGGCTCCTTCCCGTCCGCCGGTGACATCCGCGACTGGGGCGAGAGCCTCGGGCCGTTCGCCGTGTTGGCCTGCGTGCCCACCTTCGTCCTGCTCAACTTCGCGGTGACCTGGTCGATCCTGGCGGGCGCCACGGGGCTGCTGTTCGGCACCGCCGGCGGCACGCCGCTGGCCCTGGCGGGGGTGACCTGTGCGGCTCTCATACAGATGGCGATCTCCCGCTACCTGGCGGGCGACCACGCCGGCCAGCTGCTGCCGGAGCGGCTGCGCCCCCTCGAGAGCTTCCTCGAGCGCAGCGGCACCGTGGCGATCATGGAGTCGCGCATCCTGCCGCTGCTCCCCTGGGGCGCGGTCAACTACGTGGCCGGGCTGACCTCGCTGCAGTTCCGCCAGATGGGCATCGGGACGGTCGTGGGCGCGACGCCCAAGGTGTTCGGCTACGTGGCGCTGGGTGGCAGCCTCGACAACCTCGACTCCACCGAGGCGAAGGTGGCGATCGGGCTGCTTCTGGCCCTGGGGGTGGCCGGGCTGATGGTGGCCCGTGTGCAGTTGCACACCGAGCGGCGCTCCTAAGCTGGTAGCGGCATGAGCTACTTCTCGGCCGTCAGGCTCTACTCGCTCGTCGAGGTCTGCATCTTCAGCTCGCTGGTGGCGTTCGCGATCGCCGGCGGCAGCGAGGGCGCCGTGCGAGTGCTCGGCTGGACCCACGGCTTCGGCTGGATCCTGCTGTGCCTGCTCGTGGCGTACGGCTGCCGCCGGCGGATCTTCCCGTGGACCCTGCTCGCCGCCACCGTCTCCCCGCTGGGACCGGTGGGGAGCACCGCGGGGCTGGAGTACCTTGCGAGGCGCCGCCGCGCCTCCACGCGCGCGGCCGCCTAGCTCATGTTCCCCCTGAACCTCCCGAATGCCCTCACTCTCGTGAGGATCCTGCTCGTGCCCGTGCTCATCGTGGCGCTCACGGGAGAGGTGCCCGGCGGCTCGGCCGTGGCGGCCGCGGTGTTCGCCCTGGCGGCGCTCACCGACGGGCTCGACGGCTACATCGCGCGCTCGCGCCAGGCGATAACGAACTTCGGAAAGGTCATGGACCCGGTGGCCGACAAGCTGATGATCGCCGCCGCGCTGATCTCGCTGGTCAGCCTGAACAAGCTGGCCCCCTGGGTGGCGATGGTGATCATCGCCCGCGAGTTCGCCGTCAGCGGCCTGCGCATCGCGGCGGGCCAGCAGGGCGTCGTGATCCCCGCGAGCGGCCTCGGCAAGCTGAAGACGATCGTGCAGGTGGCGGCCGTGCTGGCGCTGATCGCAGCCCCGGACTACAAGGACGCCTGGGTGCAGGCGCTCGTCTACGCGATGGTGCTGATCACCGTCGTGTCCGGGGCGGACTACTTCCTGAACTTCAGGCGCAAGCTCGAGGAGGTCTCGAGTGCGAGGCGCCGGGTGGAGACGGGCTAGCCGCCGGAGCGGGCGGGGTGCGGGTCGCCGAGGTGCTCGAGCAGCTCGGCGCCGCTGGTGCCGCGGATGTAGAGCACGTGCTCGAAGAGGTCTCCGTAGATCTCGAGCACGGCGCGCAGGAGGTCCTGGGTGCCGACCGTGTCGCCTTCGCGCTGGGCGGTGTAGGTCGCCGCGAACTGCGTGACCCGGTCGAGCACGGCCTCGCCGAGCGGCGGGGTGTCGTGTGACTCGTCGCTGTCGGTCAGCGACGACTCGCCCACCCCGAGCGCCTGCATGACCCGGCCCACCTCACCCTGCAGCCTGATCGCCCGCAGCCAGCGCTCAGCCTCGTCCTCCGCCGAATGGGCGAAGGGGATGGCGGTGCCGGCCAGCGCGACAACCAGCGCGGCGTCCTGGGAGAGGGGGATGTGATGGGCGTCGGTCAAGGAAGGGGCCTCCGTGCCTGGGGTAAACCGGTAAGTCCGTTGCGGTTGCTTATCGGCAGCGCTCGCGCTCGCCTCAAGCGTTCCCGGGGCACGCCCCGGCCGAACGTCTAGGCGCGGTCGCCGAGCCACTCCCGCACCGTGGTGTGGTGCGGAAGGTGGTCACCGGTGGCGAGCTCCTGCTGCAGCTCGCCCATCAGGCCGTGGCGCTCCGCCACGACGTTGTGGCGGTGGATCGTCTCTAGGTTCTCCTGGCGGGCCATCACGAAGGCCTCGGGGCCGAGGGAGCCGAACTGCTCCACGGCCTGGCGGACCATCTCGCGCGCACAGTCCTCGACGAAGCGGGGCCGGCGGTGGGCCTTCTCGACGACCTCGACCTCGTCGGTGCGCTTCATCAGCTCGTAGATCTCGGAGCTCATCGAGTTCTCGACGATCTCCAGCAGCGTCTCCGCCTCGACCGCTTCCGTGCAGCTCTCGGGGCAGCCCACGTAAAGGGTGCCGATGCCGCGCTGGTTGTGGGTGGCCACGGGCACGGCCTCGAATACGCGCGCGATCTCGTCGTCGCTGAAGCCGTCGGCGGCCAGTCGCTCGGCGGCGCGCTCGGTGACCATCTCCTGCGCGCACGGGCAGGCGGTCATGCCCTGGGCCTCGACTCCCACGAGGCGGCGGGTGCCGAGGGCCGACGCCACGGCAGCGCCGAACAGCTTGTAGATCTCCTGGGTCGGCGTGCCGGAGGCGGGTGCCGGCTTGTGCTCCGGGTAGCGGGCCGCGATGGTCACCTCGGCGCGCATCGCGTCCTGGCGGTCGCGCACGCGCTCGGCGATGTGGGCGGCCAGCGTCTCGGCCTTGAACGCCTCGCCGAGGATGACCTCGTCGATGGCCTCGTTCACGACCTCCTCGAAACGCGACATGTGCGCGCCCTTCTGGTGCGGCCCGAGGTCCACGAAGCACTCGAGCTCGGCGAAGAAGAGCTGCTCCGCGCCGGTCCGGCTGACGCGGATCACCTTCTCCACGCCGGTCACGCCCACGCGAGAGAGGCTGACCTGGGTCGCGGGGCGGCGGGCCTGGACATCGCTGTGGAGCAGAGCCGGTCGGCTGGCCATGACCGTTTTGAAGATAGCGCCCAGGCCGAGCTTTCCGGTCGAACCCGTTGTACACTGGCCGCGGTTAGGAGCCGGGAACCCCACCCGTTGGCTCAGCCCCTCGCGGCAGCTGCCGCGGACTCGTACAACCTAGGTGCCAACGGCAGGCCGGCTTCGGCTGGTCCGCCCCACCCGAGGAGTAGGGGTTGACAGAGAAGGAAGAGGGAGTTGCGCTGCTGACCACGGAGGCGCCCGAGGCGCCGTTCCTGGAGATCGAGGAACTGCGCGCGCTCGCCGCCGAGGGGCGCGAGCGGGGCTACCTGACCTTCGAGGAGATCGCGGCCTGCCTCGAGGAGGTGGAAGTGACCAAGGAGCAGGTGCGTGCCCTGCACACCCATCTCGTGGACGGCGGCGTGGAGATCGTGTCCACCCCGCAGGCGGCCGCCGGGCCGGCGGTGCCACAGCAGGCAAAGCGCCCGGAGATCGACCTGACCGTCGAGCCCAGCCTCGACTCGCTGCGCCTCTATCTGCGCTCGATCGGCCGCGTGGACCTGCTCACGGCCGGCGGTGAGGTCTCGCTCGCGAAGCGCATCGAGCGCGGCGACATGCCCGCCAAGCAGCAGATGATCGAGGCCAACCTGCGCCTCGTCGTGTCGATCGCGAAGGGCTACCTGGGCCGCGGCCTCTCATTCCTCGACCTGATTCAGGAGGGCTCGCTGGGCCTGATCCGCGCGGTCGAGAAGTTCGACTACCGCCGCGGCTACAAGTTCTCCACGTACGCCACCTGGTGGATCCGCCAGGCGGTCACCCGCGCAATCGCCGACAAGGCCCGCACGATCCGCATCCCCGTGCACATGGTCGAGAAGCTGAACAAGGTCGTGCACGTGGAGCGCCAGCTCGTGCAGGAGTTCGGCCGCGAGCCGACGCCCGAGGAGATCGCGACGGAGCTCCAGTGGACCACGCGCGAGGTGAAGGACATCCTGCGTATCTCGCAGCTGCCGATCTCGCTGGAGAAGCCGATCGGCGAGGAAGAGGACTCGGAGCTCGGCGACTTCGTGGAGGACGACGCGGCCGAGTCGCCCTTCGAGCTCGCCTCCGAGAACTGGCGCCGCGAGAACGTTCGCCGCGCCCTCGACGCCCTGCCCACGCGCGAGCGCGAGGTCATCGAGATGCGCTACGGCCTGACCGGCCAGCAGGCCCGCACCCTCGAGGAGGTGGGCCGCGCCTTCGGCGTCACCCGCGAGCGCATCCGCCAGATCGAGAACAACACCCTGAAGAAGCTGGAGCACCTGCCCGAAGCGCAGCGCCTCCGCGACGCGTCGTAGGCGCCGCTCTACAATCCGGGCGCTCCACCCGGGGGGGATGTCCGAGTGGCTAAAGGAGTCGCGCTGTAAACGCGATGGCTATGCCTACGCAGGTTCGAATCCTGCTCCCCCCACTGCCCGCGATAAGCTCGCTCGACGCTGCCCAGCTAGCTCAGTTGGTAGAGCACTTCCATGGTAAGGAAGGGGTCTCCGGTTCGAGTCCGGAGCTGGGCTTCCCCTCGAATGCGCCGTAAAGGCGCAGCATTTCGGTTCTCGCACGCGTCGCCTCGAATTCGTTGCCGGGCGGCCGTGGACACTATTCGGACACACGATCGTGATCTTCCGGACGCGACGAGGCCGGCGATTTCTTGATGTGGGGTACCCCTCGGGAGGGTTTACGCTTTTCGACATGATCTGGTGTTACGCCATTTGGGGGGACGGAGGATGGAGATCTTCAGGAAGACTGGGCCGTCCTGTGGGCGAGCTTACATTTCGTAGCGTTGTCGCGGCCGGCGCGGTTCGCTGTTTCGGTGCTCGCGGCTTGCTGTCGCGCGCGCAGGTCTCGGCGCTGCTGCCGCCGATGCCGGTGTCGAGGCCGCGCAGGTCGTCGCAGCAGCTGCCGAGGCCGCTGTGATGGCGGACACGCCTTGGGGCCGTGGCTCCCATCCCTTGTACAACGTGCGCCTGGGCGCGATGGAGCGGTTCCTGTTTTTGCGTGCGCCAACTCCAGAGGCCATTTCCGGCTACCTGATCGACGATCCAGATCGCTCGGTCCGGGAGGGGCTTCGACGCGCGTCGGTGAAGCTCCATCGGGTCGGGCTCCTTGAACGGCTGCCGTTGGGGGTGTACGTCCGCGCTCACGACGCGCGCCGCGAAGGGCTGCAGTTTTCCAATGGTCGCTTCTGGAGGCATGTCGATGCGACCCGGGCGCATGCTGTGCGGCGGACGGTGGTCTGGCAGTCGCCGTTCGGCTTCGAGCTTTGGCGTCACTACGGGGACCAGCTGACGGCGGGAGCGCCAATCCGATGGGACCCGCGGACGGTACGCGCCGCCCAGGACCGCGCCCGGCACAAGTCGGCGGACCGGCACTTCGTCTGGCGGGCCGCGCACGATCAGGACGTTGCAGGGAGCGTGATGCGCGAGCTTGTTCGAAACGCTCCCGAGCAGGAAGCGCTTCACGGCGGTGAGCCCGCGGTCGCCGAGCACGATCAGCTGAGCGCCCTGCTCCTCGGCCACGTCGGCCAGGACCTCGGCGGGATCCCCCTGCCGAGACACCGTCTCGATCTCCAGGTCGCCTCCGCTCACGGCGTCGGCGGCGCGCTGCAGCACCTGCTCCGAGACGTTGCCGAGGTCGATCAGGTCCTCTCGCGCGCTGCTCTGCAGACGCTCCCTGTAGGGGTGGAGGTCCGAAAACGCGCTGAGGACCACCAGCCGGGCGCCGGTGGAGCGGGCCAGCCTCGCGGCCTCGCGCACCGCTCGCTCGGCGGTCGCCGACCCGTCGGTGCCCGCAACAATTGCCTGCTGGGGAGTGGTGGCCATGGACAGAGCCTGCCGCCAGGGGCCGGCCGCCGCATCGGTGGACCGCACGGAACCGCGTCGCGGAGGACTACGGGTCGGTGACGTCGAGACTCCAGGCGACTGGGGTCAGTGAGCGGACAGTCTCACGCGGATTGCGCCGCGCTGTGGACCCCGTCGTCCTCGCCGGCACCCTCGGCACCGCGCGGGAGGACGATCACCGGGTAGGTGTCGCCGCGCCGCCACCTCGTCGAGCGGCTCCCATTCAGTCCGCTGCCGGAGTGCGATCTCCGCGGTGGCGTCGGAGACCCGGTGCGGGTCAGCCTCGCGGCGCCGCGCGCGCTCGTCGATGACAGCCGCCGGCGCACGGCACTCGACAAAAACGGGCAGAGCATCGCCGAGCGCTCTCGTGAACGCGTCGCGCTCCCGCTGGCGCCGGAACGTCGCGTCGACGAGCGCGAGGCCGTGCGCATCGAGGCGGCGAACACGAGCCGCGCCAGGGTAGGTTTGGGCAGTGCGTGAGAACAGACGATGGGGGCCCTTGCGGGCGGGAGCGCTGCCCTCCGCCTAGGAGGAGACTGGACCGAGAGTGAAACGCGACCCCGCCCTCGCCCCGCTCTCACACGACCATCAGCACGGTCTCGCCGTCGCGCTGCAGCTGAGGCGCGCGACTGCGGAAACCGCGCGCGCGGCCCGGGCAGCCTTCGTCGCGTTCTGGGAAGGCGAAGGCCAGCGGCACTTCCGCGCCGAGGAGGAGGTTCTGCTGCCGGCGTCCGCACGCCACATCCCTCCCGACCACGAAGCGGTGGTGCGAGTGCTCGTCGACCATGTCGATCTCCGCCGCCGCGCTGCCGACCTCACGCTCGCGTCGCTGCCTGCGGTCGAGGACCTGCGCTCCCTCGGCGATCGCCTGCATGCCCACATCCGCCACGAGGAACGGGTGCTGTTCCCGCTGATCGAGGACGCGCTTCCGAACGCGGCGCTGGCCGAGCTCGCCGCCGCTCTCGACCGAGCCGAGCAGCGCCACTGATGCCGGACGTCTGGCTGCTCGTGCGCGTGCTTCACCTCTTGGCCATGGCGTTCTTCGTCGGCGGCCAGCTCTTCCTGGCGGCCGCGGTCGTGCCGGTGGAACGCAGCGCACCCAATCCCGAGCGGATGCAAGCGATCGCCCGGCGCTTCGGTTGGGGGACGCTCCTGGCGATCGCCGTGCTGCTCGCCACCGGTGCCTCCCTGGCCACGCACTTTCACCAGTGGGGGGAGAGCACACTTCACCTGAAGCTGTCGCTTGTAGCGATCGTCGTCGGCCTGATTGCCTGGCACCTGCGCCGTCCCACGCTTCGCGCCCTGGACGGGCCCATCTTCCTCGTATCGCTCGTCATCGTGTGGCTCGGGGTGACGCTCGCCCATTGAAGCCGCTGACCCAACACCAGCTAGTCGCCGTGCTCGACCAGTGCGTAGGCAGCGACGTGACGATTCGGGTGGTCCAGCGCGGGCGGCTTGCTCGCAGTCTTCCAAGGGAGGCTGGGTGGCCCACGGAAGAGAAACAACGCACTAGCGCGTTCCGTTGCGATTCGCGTCGTGTCAGTGGCTGCCATCGTGCCTAACGTCGAGTCCGGAATTCCGCTCGGGCGATCGGATATCGAATTTTAGCGTCTGCGCCCGGCGGGTACAGCCGGGGGGGGTGTCGCCGTCCAGCCGCGGCAGCTGCGGGCAGAACGGCACCGCGTACGCACCCAGAGCGTGGCGGGTCGCCTCGGCGGGCCTCGCGAACGGGAGGCTCCCGACGCCGGTGGTGGCCAGCGCCGGAAGCCGGTCGAGGATCGCGCTCATGCCCGCGCGGCGGGCTGGGCTGCGCGGCGGCGCCGGGCCACCTCGACGAGGTTCGCGAGCGCCTCCCGCGTCTCGGGCCAGGCCCGGGTCTTGAGGCCGCAGTCGGGGTTGAC
>JBBQRG010000071.1:0-14236 GCA_038215095.1 Solirubrobacterales bacterium
CGAGGATGGGCTCACGTTCGAGGCGGCAGCTGCCGCCTCGAACGTGGCGAAGTCGACCGCCCATTGCTGGGTCAGGCGCTGGCGGGCGGCGAGCCCGGAGCAGCGCGCCTCGCTGGCCTGCCTGGAGGGTCGCTGTTCGCGCCCTCGGCACTCTCCCCGGCTGCGCTCTGAGGCCGACCACGACCGCGTCTGCGCGGTCCGGCGGCGCACCGGCTGGGGTCCGCGGCTGATCGCCGCCGAGGTCGAGATCCCGCACGCCACCGTCTCGCGCATGCTCGCCCGCCGTGGCTGCTCACGGCTGCCAAGACCCGACCGCGGCGAGGTGTTCCGCCACGAGTGGCCCTGCCCCGGCGATCTGCTGCAGATGGACGTCAAGCGCTTCGCGCGCTTCTCGAGCCCCGGCCACGCGCTCACCGGCGATCGCACCCGCTCGGGCAGCGAGCGGCGCGAGCGGGTCGGCTATGAGTTCGCCCACTCACTGATCGACGACCACTCGCGGGTCGCCTTCACCGAACTGCACCGAGACGAGCGGGCCGAGACCGTGACCGCCTTCTTTGAGCGTGCGCTCGGCTTCTTCCGGGAGCTCGGGATCGAGCCGCGGCGGGTCCAGACCGACAACCACTTCTCCTACGTCAAGAACCGCTCGCTCGCGAAGCTGCTCGCCGGCGAACAGATCAGCCACCACACGATCAGGCCGCGCACGCCGCGCCACAACGGCAAGGTCGAGCGCTACCAGCAGACGCTCAAGCGCGAGTGGGGCCTCGGCCAGCGCTACCGCTCATCACACCACCGCGCCCTCGCCCTGCCACACTGGCTCCACCACTACAACGAGCGACGCCGCCACTCAGCAATCGGCAACCGCCCACCCATCAGCCGCGTTCGGAACCTCCCGAGGCACGACATCTAGCGCCGGCGCTTCTTGCGGCGCTTCTTCGAGCTGGGGTGGTCTGACCCGGTGCCGTCGTCCGGCGGCTCCGGCAGCGGCGGGTCGGTGATGCCCCCCGTTTTGACGGTCTCCTCGCGGCCGCCGCGGGCGGCCGCCCGCCGCAGCTCCGCGGCGCTCGGCCAGACGTCCGGCTCGCCCGTCTCCCAGGAGCGGCCGCGGCCGCCCGGGTAGCGGTTGATCGCGATGGCCGCGATCGCGCCGAGCCAGAAGATCTGGAAGATCTGGCCGGGCAGGATCGGCGCGACCATGAGCGCCGCGATGACCATGCCGATGATGCCGAGGAAGCGGGTCACGAGGCCCACCCTCATAGCGTTCAGGCTGACCATCACCAGCGACACCGCGATGGCGAAGGCCCCCGCCTGCCCGAAGATCCTGGGAACCGTCGACAGCCCGTTCGTGAGCACGTCGGCGTGACGCTCGGTGAGCGGGCCCTTCACGTAGTCGGACGCCGCGCTCAGCTGGTCGATCGTGCCGGTCGTCAGCGCGATCGCGAACAACGCCGGGCCAATCCAGACCAGCGGGGCCAGCCAGCTCTGAAGCGCGGGCTGGCGGTAGCGCGTGACCTTCAGGAGGTACCAGAGCAGGACGCTGAGCAGCACGTAGCCGAGCACCAGCAGCACGCCGGCCGCCACGTAGCCGCCGGCCGAGTCGTGGATGCGCTGCAGGTTCAGGTGGTCCTGGTTGGAGCGCACCGCCGGGAACAGGCGAGTGCTGACGATCGCCGACGCCAGCGACAGGACGCCCGAGCCCACGGCGGCCGCCGCCACTCTGGGCCCGGCGCGGCGTTCCCACTCGAGCTGCGACTGGTGGTTCAGTGCTCTTGCTTTCCGGACGAGGCGAGCCCCGGGGGCTCCTCGTGCGTCATTCGAGGCGGGTAGTACTCGACGTCGGTGGGCTCGACCAGGCGGGAGAAGCGGTCGCCCACGGCGAGCACGAGATCGAGCGCGGGCGAGGCCAGCCGGATCACGCTCTCCACGCGCTCGCGGGTGCGCCGCTGCGCCGGCGTGAGCGGCGCCATCAGCCGCCCCGCTGGTGGAAGTAGAACTCAGGCAGAGCCGCCTTCGCCACCTCGGCGGTGATCTGCTGCGCCTGGTGCAGGTCGCCGGCGCGCACGGCCAGGTCGTCGATCGTGACGATGCCGGCCAGCTCCTCGCCGTCGGTCACCGGCAGGCGCCGGATGCGGTGCTGCACCATCAGCGCCACAGCCTCCTCGATGTCCATCTCCACCTGGCCCGTCACGAGCGGGCGCGAGGCGTGCGAGCCGGCCTGGTCCTCGGCTCCCACCTTGTCGGCCACCACGGCGAGGGCCAGGTCGCGGTCGGTGATCACGCCCACCGCGCGCTCGTGCTCACAGATCACCACCGAGCCGACGTTGCGGTCGCGCATCAGCTCGCCGACGTGGCGCAGCGAATCGCCCGTATCGGCGGTCACCACGGCCTGCGTCATCACCTCGCTGACGAGCACGGAGCGACCTTATCGCCCGACGGGCGACAGCCGGCCGGCGAGCTTCAGCAGCAGGCTTCGGGGCACGTGCTGGCCGCCGAGCGCCCCCGCCCGGTTCAGCATGCCCGGCACGACGACGCGGCGGTTGCGCTCGAGCCCGCGGACGCCCTGCTCGGCCACCTCGCCGGACTCGGCCCAGAACACGTCGGGCAGGCCCTCGGCCTCCTCGCCGATGCCGGCCGTGTCCGCGAACTCCGTGCGGACCGGGCCCGGGCAGAGCGCCGTGGCCGTCACGCCGCTGCCCGCCAGCTCGGCGTGGAGCGCGTCGGTGAACGAGAGCACGAATGCCTTGGTGGCGCCGTAGGTGGCCTGGCGCGGCAGCGGCTGGAACGCCGCCGTGGACGCCACGTTCAGCACCGCGCCGCGGCCGCGGCGCACCATCTCCGGCACGTAGCGCCCGCAGAGCGACACCACGGCCTCCACGTTCAGGCGAACCATCTCGGCCTCGCGCTCGGCGTCGAGCTCGTAGAACAGCCCGCCGCTGCCGAAGCCCGCGTTGTTCACGAGCACCTCCACGTTCAGCTGCAGCTCGGACAGGCGCGCGAGCATGCGCTCGCGGCTGCGCGAGTCGCCGAGGTCGGCCTCCACCACCTCCACCCGCACGCCGTGCTTGTCCCGCAACTCAGCTGCGAGCTCCTCCAGTCGCTCAGCGCGCCGGGCGGCCAGCGTGACGCCGTGCCCGCGCCGTGCGAGCGAGCGGGCGACGTCGGCGCCGATGCCCGACGATGCGCCGGTCACCAGGCAGGTCGAGTGGAAGTCCGGGTTCGGGAGGGCCACGGCCGGAGCAGACTACCTGCCCCCTCTACCATTGGGCGCATGTCCTCTGAAGACCCATTCGGCGGCCTCTTCGGCGATCCGGACGAGCTGCGCAAGCGCATGGCGGAGATCGCCGAGCAGATGCAGGGCGCCCAGCAGGTGGCCTGGGCCGACAACGCCATCCGGCTCGCCGTCGAGATGACCGTGGCCGGCCTCCAGCGCATGAACCTGCAGGGCAACGCCGAGCAGCAGAGCCAGGACCTGCTTCAGGCGGTGCGGCTGATCTTCCCCGAGGCCGTCATCCTCGTGCGCGAGGCGCGCGAGGGCTTCGGTACGTAGCGCCCCGCCGAGCGCGGTCCTCCTTCTCGGCGGCGCGATCCTCGCGCCCGCGGCGGATCACCTCCTTGAAGCTGCGCAGCCGGAAGATGAGCGCGAGCGACGCGAACCCGATGCCGAAGGTGAGCAGGCCGATCGCGATCTGCTGGCCCACCGAGTAGGCGGCGACCGTGCCGCCGGCGGCCGTGCCGGCGAACACCTTCGCGAGCAGCGCCTGCTGCACGCCCGCCCCCTGGGGCGTGAACGGCACCGCGGCCGACACGGCGTTCACGCCCAGCACCAGCAGCACGTTCTTCACCGAGCCGCCCACGTTGAACGCCTCGAGCAGCGCCCAGAATGCGGCGAAGCGAAACAGCCAGCCGCCGAACTGCACGGCGAACACCTGGCGCAGGTAGCGGCGGCGGTCGCGCAGGATGGTGAAGCCCTGCTGGACCCGCCCCCAGAAGGCCCGCGCGCGCTCCGACAGCAGCGCCACTCCCGCCAGCCCGGCCACCGCCAGCAGGGTGATCAGGAACAGCGTGAAGCGCGGGTGCTGGGCGAAGTAGGACAGGTCGAAGGCGTTCAGCTTGGCGAAGTCGGGAGGCTTCGGGAACACGCCCTGCGTGAACGCGAACAGCAGGATCAGCGAGCCCATCGCCACGTCGTAGCCCAGCTCGACGACGAAGCTCGCGGCCACGGCCGGGTAGCTCGAGTGCGGCACGGACGTCTTCGTGAGGAAGGCGCGCACCACGTCGCCGCCGCGAGCCGGGATCACGGCGTTGAAGCCGTAGCCGGCGAAGTAGGCGCCCCAGATCTCGCGGAAGCGGAAGGGCTCGTCGGGGTAGGCGGCGCGCAGGATGTTGAAGCTGGCGCGCGCTCGGAAGGTCAGGTAGATCGTGAACAGGACGAGGGCCAGCAGCAGCGACCCGGGACGCACGGAGGCGAGGTTCGAGAAGAACGAATCGACCGCGTCGAAGAACGAGCGGAACGACTCGCCGACGGTGGCCACGCTCACTTGAGCAGCCTCGAGAGCCGCCGGTCCTTGAGCACCCTGCCGCCGGTCTGCTCCTTCGGGCAGTAGGACATCACGTAGTCCTTGAAGTGAATCGCCTCGAGCTTCGTGCCGCAGCGCGGGCAGGGCTCGCCCTGGCGGCGGTGCACGGCCAGCGGCATCGGCAGCTTGTCGGGCACCCGGTCGCCGATCACGCGCTCGTAGTGCTCGAGCGCCGAGCCCAGGACGGTCTGGCACGCCTCGCGCAGGAGCGCCACCGCCTCGGGCTCGAGGTCCGAGGCGCGCTGGAACGGCGACAGCCGGGCGGTCCACAGCAGCTCGTCGACCCATGAGCGGCCGATGCCGGCGATCACGCGCTGGTCGCGCAGCAGCGGGTGCAGGTGGCGCGGCTCGTCCAGCAGGCGCGCGAACTCGTCGAGGGGCGGCGGCGGGTAGGCGTCGGGGCCGAGCGTGGCCACGGACTCGTCCTTCATCAGCTCGGCGGCCGGGAGCAGCTTGGCCCAGGCGCGCTGCTGGGTGCCGAACTCGCGCAGGCGCAGCTCGCGGTCACCATCGACTCGCAGCAGCAGTCGCGAGCTGCGGTCGCGCAGCGAGGCGCGACAGCAGTCGCGAGCTGCGGTCGCGCAGCGAGGCGCGCTTGTCGAAGAGCTGCAGGCGCCCGGCGGACATTAGGTGCACGAGCAGGGCCAGCTCACCGGCCTCGACCACGAGCATCTTCCCCACGCGCCGCACGCCTCGCAGCCGCTCCCCGGCCAGGGCCTCGAGCGGCGGGTCGAAGGTCTTCATCGTGACCATGCCGGGGGCGAGCGCCGACTCGACCGTGGCGCCGGCCAGCTGGGCGCCGAGGCGCCGCGCGGTGATCTCGACCTCTGGTAGCTCGGGCATTGCCGACCAAGGGTACGATCCCCCGCGATGCGGTTCGGGAGGTTGGGGGCAGGGGTGGTGCTGGCGGCGATGCTCGCGCTCGCTCCGCCCGCGCTGGCGCGCGACACGAAGGTGACCTCCTTCGACGGCACGAAGATCAACACCCACTTCTTCGCGGCCGAGGGCCTGAAGTCCGGCGCCAAGGCGCCCACGGTGCTGGTGGGGCACGGCTACGGCCAGACCGGAGAGACCGATCCCAACGCGAGCTCGGAGGAGCTGTTCGGCAGCGTGGGGCTCGGCCCGCTGCGCCGCGCCGGCTTCAACGTGCTCACATGGGACGCACGCGGCTTCGGCCAGTCGGGCGGCAACGTGGAGGTGGACTCGCCGAGCTTCGAGGGCCGTGACGTCCAGGCGCTCATCAGCTACGTCGCCCAGCAGCCCGAGGCCCGGCTCGACGCGCCCGGCGACCCGCGCATGGGCATGAGCGGCGTCTCCTACGGCGGTGGCATCCAGCTGGTCACCGCCGCGATCGACAAGCGCGTGGACGCGATCACTCCCACCATCGCCTGGAACTCGCTGCTCACGGCGCTCTACAAGGACGCCACGGTCAAGGAGGGCTGGGGCCTGGCGCTGAGCGGCGCCGGCGGCACCGCCTATACGGGCGGGCTGCCCGGCGGCGAGACGGGCAACCAGGACCCGCAGATCACCCAGGCGATCGCGGAGGGCACGAGCACCGGCAAGTTCTCCGACAAGACCGTGCAGTTCTTCGACGCGCGCGGGCCGCGGCAGATCCTGTCCAAGGTGAAGGTCCCGACGCTGCTCATCGAGGGCACCGCCGACACCCTCTTCACGCTCCACGAGTCGATCCAGAACTTCGCCGCGCTGTCGAGGAACGGCATCCCGCTGCGAATGATGTGGTTCTGCGGCGGCCACGGCGTCTGCCTGGGCAACAACGGCCCCGACGGCCGCATCGAGTCGGCCGTGATCGGCTGGCTCCGCTACTACGTGCAGCGCGACCACAAGGCCAAGCTGCCGCCCAAGTTCTCCTGGCTGACCGACGACGACGGCAAGTGGCGCTCCTCGCCGGTCTTCCCGATCCCGGCGAAGGCGCCGCTCACCGGCAAGGGCTCGGGCGTGCTCGACCTGCAGCCCGGCGCGTCCAGCCAGGGCGCGTTCATCGCGGCCTCCGCGGCGGCCGACGCCGTGAACGTGGACATCGCGCCGCCGGCGAAGGTCACCGACATCCTCGGCGAGCCGCACATCAAGATCACCTATTCGGGCACCGCCGCGCCGGCCGACACGCGCCTCTACGCCCAGGTGCTCGACCAGAACACCGGCCGCGTGCTGGGCAACCAGGTGGTGCCGATCCCGGTCACGCTCGACGGCAAGGACCACACGGTCGAGCGGTCGCTGGAGGCCGTCGCCACGCGCGGCGGGCCCAACGCGCGCCTGCGCGTGCAGGTCGCGGCCGGCACGAGCGTGTACGACCGCCAGCGGTCCACCGGCGCCGTGCAGCTGAAGAGCGTGGAGGCGAGCCTGCCCACCGTCGACGTGAACGCGGTGCCGCGGCTGCGGGCGAGGCACCTCTACGGCCTGTCGCGCGCGAAGCGCACGCGCCCCGCGCGGCTGCGGGTGCGCGGCCTGAACGGGCGGATCACCCGCGTGGAGGTGCGCCTCTACAAGCTGACGAAGCACAAGCACAAGCACACGCACAAGCACAAGCACAAGAAGGTCTGGGTGCGCGTGGGACGCAGCAAGCGCTTCAACGTGGCGAACAAGGTGCGCCGGCCGAAGATCCGGGTGCGCCACAGGCTGGGCAGGGGCAGCTACCTGGCCAAGGTCACCGGCCGCGACCGCTACGGGCGCAAGCTCGTGGTGCGCGTGCGGTCGCGCCTGCGCCGCTGACGGTCCTATCCTGCTCGGCATGACAGGCGCGGGCGGCTTCACGCCCGACAGCGCGATCTGGAAAGTCAGCCGTGAGTGGGTGCTCATGCTCGGCGGCGGCCGGGCGCTGCTGCTGCAGGCGGCGCATCCGCTGGCGCTAGCTGGCGTCATGGAGCACTCCGACTACGAGGCTGGCCCGTGGAAGCGGCTCGAGCGCACGATGGACGCGGTCTGGACAGCCGTCTACGGCGACCCGCAGGAGACCGAGCGGGTGGGCCGGCGGGTGCGGGCGATGCATTCGCGCGTGAACGGCCGGCTGAAGAACGCGATGGGCCCGTTCCCGGCCGGCACGCCCTACGACGCGAAGGACCCCGAGCTGCTGCTGTGGGTGCACGCCACCCTCGTGGACACCGCGCTGCTGATGTACCGCGCCTACGTCGGGCCGCTGACCGCCGCGGAGGTGGAGGCCTACTACCAGGACATGAAGTGGCTGGCCCGCCTGTTCGGCACGCCGGAGGAGGCGATACCCGAGAGCTACGGCGACTTCGTGGCGTGGTGGCGCGCCATGCTCGCGAGCGAGGTCATCTGCGTGACGCCCGAGGCGAGGGCACTGGCCGACACCGTGCTCCGCCCTCCGCTCCCCTTCGTGGCCCGCCCGGCCTGGGAGCTCGTCAGGTTCGCCACCGCCGGGTTCCTGCCCGCGGAGCTGCGGCGCGGCTACGGCTTCACCTGGACCCCCGCCCACCGCGCCGTGCTGGCGGCCTCGGCCGGGGGCGTACGGCGCGGCTTCATGCCACTGCTGCCGGACCTTGCCCGCGCGCTGCCGGGAGCACGCGCCGCCGAGCGGGAGCTGGCCGCGTGAGGGTGGCGGTCGCAACCGACGAGCGCACGGGCGTGGCCGACGCCCTGGTGGCTGAGCTCGAGCGGCGCGGGCACGAACCGCTCCTCCACGGCGCCTTCAGCGACGAGGAGCGCGACGACTGGGCCTGGGCCAGCGAGGCGGCGGCTCGCGACGTGGCCGAGGGCCGCGCGGAGCAGGCCATCGTCTGCTGCTGGACGGGCACCGGGGCCTCGATCGCGGCCAACAAGGTGCCCGGCGTGCGCGCGGCCCTGTGCGGCGACGCCGAGACCGCAAGCGGCGCGCGCAAGTGGAACGACGCGAACGCTCTCGCCCTGTCGCTGCGCACCACCAGCGAGCCGCTGCTCAACGAGATCCTCGACGCATGGCTCGTCGGCGAGCCCAGCCCGGACTCGGACGACCGGGCCAACGTCGAGCACGTCGACGAGATCGGCTGAGGCTCAGCCGCCGCCGAAGCGGAGCGCGAGGGCCGCGTCGCGGCCGCCGCCGGCGCTGCTCGCGCTGGCGGTCTTCACGTTCAGGAAGCGCGACAGGCCGTACGTCTTGCCGGCGCGGGCCAGGGCCTTGAAGCGGCCCGGGCGCACCAGCGGGGCGGCGGCCACCAAGTAGCCGCGGCGGTTCGTGCTCCGCGTGCGGCTGCCGGCGAAGGTCACGCGGGCGCCCGTCACGGGCTTGCCGTGCCGGGTGACCCGCACGCGCACCCGCACGCGGCGGGCGCCGTCGCGCAAGCGCTTCACCGCCACCTTCAGCGCCCGGGTCCCGGGCCGCGGCACGAAGTGCAGCAGCGCAGTCGACGGGCCGTAGGTGGCCTTGCAGCCCGAGGCCACCGGGCTGATCAGCCAATGCAGCTCGCCGCCGAGCATGTGGACGGTGTCCATGCCCTCGGACTCGCCGCAGATCTTGGCCTCGATCTCGAGCCGGCGCTTGCCGGTGGTGGGATCGACGGACCAGGTCTGGAAGCGGCCGCCGTCGGCTCCCGGGATGAGCAGCTTGCCGTGTCGGAAGACGGCGCCCGTGACGCCGGTGGGCGGCACCGCCCCCGCCAGCCGCGCGACGGCGTGGATCGGCGCGGCGCCGGGCCCGGCGTTGGCCAGGCTCACGTCCGCGGCCGAGTAGGCGAGCAGGTCGTCGCCGCTGCTGGTCCAGACCCGTGAGCCGTCGGGCGAGACCTCGTCCCACATCGCCTTCGGGATCTCGGCCGGCGAGAGCTTCACGTAGTAGCGCCAGGCGAGGGTGTCGGGATCGGCGACGCCGAGCGCGCCCGTCTTGCACGGGTTCGGGTCCGCCGCGCCGGGGGTGAAGCACTCCAGCGCCAGCAGGATGCGGCCGCCCTCGGCGCGGTCGTAGCTGGGGTCGCCCAGGTGGTTGTAGCCCTCGGTGGCGAACACGCCCGGCGGGATCTCGTTGGGCTGCCCCGCCGTCTGGGCGAGCAGCGGCGTGGTGCGCCACAGCCCCTGGAAGACCCCGTCGATGTAGACGTGCTGCCCGCTGGGGTCCGAGGTCAGGCCCTGGAAGTAGGTGATCGGCAGCGAGCTGGCGCCGGTGAGCACCCAGCGGCCGGGGTCCTTTGCCTGCGCGGCGGCCGGCAGCCAGAACAGCGCACACACGAGAAACAGCGCAATTGCCAAGCGCTTCACAAGGTCGCGAGCCTACCGCGCTTGCACTTAACTGAACGATCGTATAATAATGTCGGTCATGACGATCGAACAAGACAACGCGCTGGACGTGCTGCTCGACGCCGACATCGACCGCGTGATGGCGGGGCTCGACCGCATCGTCGAGGCCGCCCCCTCCTACTCGCGCCTGTTCTCGCGCTGGGAGAACCAACCCTGGAGCTCGGAGCAGTTCGACTTCTCGATCGACGCCGAGCAGTGGCGCGGGGATGGCTTCAACCCGCTCCAGAAGGAGTTCATCGAGTGGAGCCTGTCGTCCTTCTTCCTGGGCGAAGAGCGCGTGACCACGGAGCTCCTGCCCTTCGCCATCGCCGCGCCCTCGCACGAGGCGCGCGCCTTCCTGGCCACGCAGATCTCGGACGAGGCCAAGCACATGGTCTTCTTCGACCGCTTCTACCGCGAGGTCTTCGGGGTGGACGCCGAGACGCTCACGAAGAACCTCGAGGAGCAGCGCCCCAGCATGAACGGCGAGTGGGGCCAGCTGTTCGACGGCATCCTGCACGACTGCTCCGAGGCACTGCGCAAGGACCCCACCGACATGGACGCGCTGGTGCGCGGCGTGACCGTGTACATGGTGGTCATCGAGGGCACGCTGGCGCTCACCGGCGCGCGCTTCATCATCCGCACGCTGAAGGAGGCCGACATGCTGCCCGGCTTCCGGCAGGGCTTCACCGCCGTCAACCGCGACGAGTCGCGCCACGTCGGCTTCGGCGTGAAGTTCCTGGCCGACGCGATCCGCGAGGACCCGCGCCACAAGGCCACCATCCAGGACACGCTCCAGGAGACGCTGCCGGTGGGCACCCTGGCGCTGGCGCCCCCGATGGTGGACGACCCCTACGACTTCGAGACCCCGTTCGGCGTGAAGTCGGCCGAGGTCTACGACTACGCCATGCGCTCGCTGTCGAAGAAGCTGGCCGCGATGGGCATGGAGCCGCTCGGTGCCCAGGCCTGAGGCCGCGCGCGGCCCCGGACGGCCGCCCTCGGGTGCGCGCGAGCGCGTGCTCCAGGCGGGGCTCGACGTGCTCAAGGCCGAGGGCTACGCCGGGCTCACGACTGCCAAAGTCGCGGCCCGCTCCGGCCAGAACAAGGCCCTGATCGGCTACCACTTCGGCTCGAAGCAGGGACTGGTGGCGGCGGTGGGACGCGAGCTCGCCGAGTCGATCACCGAGGAGGTGATCGGCGGGCTGGGCCGCACCGACACGGTGGCCGAGATCGTGAGCGGCGTGATGGACGGGCTATGGCGAGTGATGGACCGCGACGAGCGCTTGGCGCGGCTCTACTTCGACCTGGCCGCGGTGTCCGTGGTGGAGCCGGACGTGCGCGAGGTGATGCGGGAGATGAAGGCGTCCTGGCGCCAGGTGACCGCCGGCCTGCTGACCACCGCGGAGGACGGCCCCGCCAAGCGCGACGCCGAGGCCGCCGGCATCTACGTGCTCGCCGGCATAGAGGGGCTCGTGCTCGAGCGCCTCGACCGCGGTGAGACGCGCGCGCTCAAGCGGGCGATGCGGATGTTCGTGAACTCGGCGGCGGGCGCGCTCAGCGCACCCTGAAGCGCTTCGTCTTCGGCGAGTGGCCCTTGTTGCCGGCCGTGTCCCGCAGCCGCAGGCCGGCTCGGTAGCGCCCGGCCTTCAGGTGGCGGAAGGTGATGCTGCGCTTGCCCTTGCCGAGCAGCCTGGTGATGACCTTGTCGGTAGGTCCGCTGACCGCGACGCGCACTCGTGACTTCTCTGAGAGCGTGAAGCCGACCTTCATCGTGCTGCCGGAGACCTTTGCCTTGACGCCGCTGATCCGCGGCAGGCTGGTGTCCGGGAACGGCGCCGGACCGACCTCCACGGCGGCCCTCATCTGCGCGTGCACCTGGCAGTGGTAGAGGAAGCGCCCGGGCTTGGGGAAGCTGCGCGTGAAGGTGCCGGAGGTCTTGAAGGGCGAGCTGAAGCTCGTGGTCTGGTTCGCACCGGCGGTGACGGTGTGCTGGTCCATCCCCGTCCAGTGCCAGGTCACGCTCTCGCCGGGCTGGATCTGGACCGTGGGCGTGTCGAACTGGTCGTCGCTGATGTTCACGTCCGCGGCCAGGGCCGGCACCGGAATGGCCAGCAGCGCGAGCAGAGTCAGGAGACCGGCAAATCGCATCGTCACAACATAGACGCGGCTCAGGCCCGAAAGTTCCGCTTAGGATGCCGCCGGATGGCAGACGAGCAGCAGCAGCCGCTGATCGACCCGGAGGCCCTGGCGGGCTTCCTCGACGAGCACGGGATCGGCGAGGGCGAGCTGAGCGCGGAGCGGATCGGCGAGGGCCACTCGAACGTGACCTTCCTGATCGAGCGGGGCGCCGAGCGCGTGGTGCTGCGGCGCCCGCCGCGGCCGCCGCTGCCTCCCTCGGCCCACGACGTGCTGCGCGAGGCCCTCGTGCTGCAGGCCGTGGAGCCCACGGACGTGCGGGTGCCGAAGGTGCTGGCCACCTGCGACGACGAGTCGGTGCTGGGCGTCCCCTTCTATTTGATGGAGGAGGTGCGCGGCACGGTGATCACGGACACCGTGCCCGACGCGCTCGACGACCCGGAGGGCCGCGCGGGCGTGGGCCGCGAGCTGATCGAGGCACTCGCCGAGGTGCACGCCGCCGACTGGGAGGCGCTCGGCCTGGACGGATTCGGCAAGCCGAGCGGCTACCTCGAACGCCAGCTCAAGCGCTTCAATGGCCTCTGGGAGCACAACAAGACGCGCGAGGTGGAGCGCGTGCGCCAGGTGGGCGACTGGCTGGCCGAGAACATGCCGCAGTCGCAGCCCACGACGATCGTGCACGGCGACTACCGGCTCGGCAACGTGATGGTGGCCGACGACACCCCGGCGCTCGTGGTGGCGATCTTCGACTGGGAGCTCTCCACCCTCGGCGACCCGCTCGCGGACGTCGGCTACATGACCGTGACCTGGGTCGAGCGCGACGACGCGGAAGGCACGATGTGGAGCCAGCCCGACGCGGTGACGCGCGCGGAGGGCTGGCCGACCCGCGACGAGCTGGTGGCGCTCTACGAGGAGCGCAGCGGGCGCTCGGTCTCGGATCTGCGCTGGTACCAGGCTCTGGCGCTGTGGAAGGCGTCGGTGTTCATGGAGGGCAACTTCAAGCGCTTCAAGGCCGGCAACAGCGACGACCAGTACCTGGCCGCCTTCGACGAGGGCGTGCCCGCGCTGGCCGACGCCGCCTGGGAGGCGGCCAACGCCCCCGCCCCGAAGACGTGAAGGGGCTGCTGGTGGACTTCGGCGGTGTGCTCACCTCGAACGTGTTCGAGTCCTTCCGCGCGTTCTGCGAGGACGAGGGAATCGACCCCAACAGCGTCAAGACGCTGTTCCGCGAGAACCCCGAGGCGCTCGGGCTGGTGCGCTCGCTGGAGGTGGGCGACATCAGCGAGGAGGACTTCTCACGCGAGTTCGGCGAGCTGCTGGGCATCGAGGACCGCGACGACCTCGTGAACCGGATGTTCGGCCACATCCAGCCGGACGAGGCGATGGTGGAGGCGGTCAAGCGGGCGCGCGCCGCCGGGGTGCGCACCGGCCTCCTGTCGAACTCGATGGGCGCCGGCCGCTACGACCGCAGCGCCTTCCCCGAGCTGTTCGACGGCGTCGTGATCTCGGGCGAGGTGGGCATGCACAAGCCCCAGCCAGAGATCTTCGAGCTGGCCTGCGAGCGCGTCGGCCTGGCCCCGGCGGACTGCGTGTTCGTGGACGACCTGCGCGAGAACTGCGAGGGCGCCGAGGCGATCGGCATGACGGCCCTGCTGCACCGCGGCGCGGACACCACGCTGCCCGAGCTCGAGCGCCTGCTGGGCGTCGAGCTGCGCTAGATCCCGGGGATCTTGTCGCGCAGGTTCACGATCTCGGCGTGCAGCGCAGCGATCGTCTCGTGCAGCGGCTTGATGTCGCCGCGAAGCTGGCCGATCTGCGTCTCGAGCTCGTCCACGCGCTGCGCCAGGTCGCGCTCGACCTGGGGCAGCTTGTTCACCGCGACCAGCAGATCGTCGATGTCGCCCTGGCGCTCGGTGAGCCTGCGCAGCCCGTCGGCGAGCGTGTTGAGGTCGTCGAGGGCGCGCAGCACCAGCCGCGGCGGCACGGAGAGGGCATCGAGCATCCGCGGCAGTCTGGCAGGCTGAATACGTGCTGCTCGTGCTCTGGGACATCGACGGAACGCTCGTGGACTCCGCGGGCCACGGGCGCTACGCCTTCGACGACGCCTTCGAGGCGGTCACCGGCCGGCCCTTCGACGCCCGCGTCGAGATGGCCGGGCGCACCGACCATCAGATCGCGATGGAGATGCTCGACGGCCGGGACGGGGAGCTGCCGCGGCTGCTCGAGGAGCTGGCCACCGCGCTCGGGCGGCGCCAGGAGCTGATCCGCGCCGAGGGCCGCGCCTACCCCGGCACGCATGAGCTGCT